>CAJFOT010000057.1 GCA_904397815.1 Candidatus Paralachnospira sangeri | reverse complement strand
ATCCTGGAGCGGGATGTCTTGGATCTCACGTTGATATATGGAATGTACTTTTGAGGATAAGCTCCCGCAATATGGACAAGGAACTTCTTCTTTTAAAGATTGAGCTTCAAATACAATCTGCTGTTTTTTTAATTTGCATCGGATACATTCTAAATTTGGATCTAATAATTTTATAATTTCTTGCTCCATGAATCATCACCCAAGCTAATTATAATCCTTTCACACACTAATATCAACTAAATCTGGAAAGAACCAATAAATAACATACTGTTCCACATACATCTGCGTTTATGGCAAGTGATGAAACCACTGTGTAACAGTCGTTTTTCTTCCAAAAGTGTCTGTAGCCTCTATCGTCAATTTTCCATTGCCGACCGGCAATATCATTTCTTCTGACACATCCTGATAAGGTTCTGCCTCAGGCAATTCCGTTTTTTTGTTAATTAAAATTTCCTTCATCGGATCATCTGTCCATTTTGCCTCTATTTCAGCAATGCCGTTCTCTTTCCCTCTGGCAGTAACACTGACCTCCGCCTGCTGATTTTCATTCAGATGAATTTCAACCGAGCATCCGCCTTTAAACGAAAGAACCAGACAAAATATCAGAAAGAGCGCTACAGAAGATGTTCCCAAGAGGCGATTTTGAAACAACGTCAGCCCGTCAGAATCCACACGACCGACGATAACCAGAAACACTGCAAAAAGCACCGTAACAAAAACCAGCAGAACCAAGTGTTCTACTTTCATGCGGGATTCATATACTCTTGCCGCAGTTACCAAAGCGATACTGATCACACATGTGACAGCAGTTTTGATACTTCTGTCTCTCTCTGTCGCCGAAATATCGAAAACGACATCCCACACAACTCCTGCCATCATCAGACAGCCGATGAGCAATGCGCACGCCGATAAAAGTTTGCCACAATTTGCTTTGCGCAACATATAAATTAGGGCAAACGGAAGTATGACCATGAGAACCATCCATTGGTATTTCTTATACCGATTTTTTTCGGTGTTCTCCTTTGTTGACCCATACCCTGCCATTACGGCGCACATACATATGTAATAAGCCATGAACAGAATCCACCAATAACCGGTATAAAAATGATTCAGAAAATACACAGTCATCGGAATCGTGGCAATCACCCATAAACACCAATAGCTTTTTATTCCAAGCGCATCCTCTTCTTCTAACGCAATTCCATAAATAACTCCTGCCGCCGCCAACCAGATCACCGACAAAAATATTGTATTGCGCAGGCTAAATCCTTGAGACAAAATCCGTTCAGCAATATATCCCGGCATGTAAAACTCATTTAAATCGACCGTACGATAAAGCCCTGATAAGGAATAGATTCCATTCACTACCCAAAACCATACCGTTGTGAACGAACGATTATCCAGCCCATTGACTCGTTTCATCAGTGTAACCAGGATAAACAGAAGTGCCACCGCCGTTTCCAGAAAGCTGTTATACATGCGTCCTTCTGTTGCCCAATAATAAAAACAACAAAAAACTGTCCAACTCAATAAATAGTCCGCAATAACTCCCAGCACTACGTTCTCTATTTTTTTCAGCAATATTTTCAATATGCCGGCTGCGATGACCAAAACAAGGGCGAGAAAATGGTCTCTGAAGAAAATCAGAAGAAAATTCGCAATCTCTCTGAGTATCACGCCCGACGTCACCATTGCAAGGAGTCTGCTTTCCCAGTTATTGATCTGAAGCAGGTATCCTCCCATCAGTACAATACACATGATTCCCAGATACATATCGAGGTACTGTGTAAACTGTTCTTCTTTCTGCTCTCTTGCCTTTGCAACGCACCCCAGCGCCAGAGCCAACGCGCCTGCCCCAATGACTACCACAGTTTGCCAGGAGATCTGCGGCCATAACAGGATCACAGCTGTAGCAACCCAGCCGATAAGCAGAATTATCTGATTTATCACGGCGTTTTTCATATCATTCATATGAACCTCCTAATGAAACACATAACTTATGCTCAGTAATGTAAAGACAAAAGCATAGAGCAATGACAGATACTTATTCATCAGGAACGGATTCTTCTGATACCATACAATCAGCAGCACAGTAACACCAATATTCAAAAGTGTCCCAATCCCGATCAGCCATCCTGATGTATGATAAGCTGTCAGCAAAGGAAACAAAACAATCAGGATGATTTCTGAAATAAACGCAAATACAATCCAGCGGATTATACTATGTTGATGGAATTCCCGCAACCGGTATAATGCCTGTATCCTTGCCTTCTGACGGGAAGTCGGCGCCGCCGCGCCTGAGCATACATAATATTTATATGCCTTGCCATATTGTCCGGAAAGAAATTCGTTATCTCCCATCAACCCCAGCGCCTTTGCGTCTCCTAACGCCGCCGCTTCTTGCAATGACGCCATCGCGGATTTCTTCTCGTCCTTCTTCTGGTATAGCTCCCCTTCCATCCGCAAGGCGCTGGGCACCTGAGCTTTCGCACAGAAATTCAGCAGCCCTGCCTCATCTTCATTCAATTCTTGATCCTGCTCTATTTTTTTTTCGATTTTCCCCAATTCCTTTTGGTAAGCCAGCGGCGGAACATATAGTGTTTTTTCGCTGTTCCACAGATTTTTATCAGATGAGGCTCTTGTTTTCCAGTTTGTCGTCTGCTGAATCCCCAATGACTCAAGCATCAGATTGACTGTGCTCCCTGCAGCCTCATAAGATAAACCGGTTTCCATTGAGGCATGAATCAGATTATTGATATCGGTCACAGTCAGCCCCTGCTCCAGCCGAGCCATAAATCTGGCAAAATATCCCGCCTCCTGTACCAGTCTGATTTGACAAATATCTGCCATCGGCACAGATGCCTGCTTTAATTGTGCTTCTAAAGTATCCGGATCCCTGTAAATGCCCGGTCCTTTTTCGCCTACCAGCACTCTTAGCGCCTCCTTAGCCGTCATTTTCCTGTTCCTCTCTCTTTTATCCTATACAAATTGCTCAGTGCCCGCATCCATCGTTTTACCGTATAGACTTCTTTGTCTTTTTTAAAGGATTCCACAAACATTGTTTTCAGTTCCGGAGACAGAGACTCCCACCTTTCCCGTGGTTTCCTGCTTTCATAAATATCCGGCAGCTGGTTTCTGTGATTATCTGGATCAAAAATAAAAACTGGACGCTGATGATAATGTTGAAAGTATATTTCCCGTTCTGGAGCGCTCATCGGGCGATCTGGATTTAAAATATCTCCATAAGCACTCATATCTTCCCCCTCATAGGGCAGTTTTCCAATCATCATACGAAACAAAACAGCGGGTACTGTTTCTTCATCGATTCTCTTGCGATAATTTTTTTTCTTCTCAACTGTCCCTACCTCATCCTCCAGATAGCTCGATGGAAAAAATTCTTTGGAGAACAGAGAAAAATCCAGAGGCCTGACTGCCATTTTCCTGATCAAGGGCTGTATGCCTGAATGGAATTTGAAATAACATTTTCCAGTATCGGACTGAAAAAGGATTCGATCCGGGGAAAAATCATTATATGCATACCCCATTTCGTGCATCCAGCTTAGCGCATCCAAAAATCCAAGGCAATATTTTTGGATTTCCTCATTTCTCCAGTCCAGCACATCACTGCCTGTCGGCTGACAGATAATATCTCTCAACAGTATCCACGTACCAGATATAATAGGCATAGGAAACACCATATAACGGAGGTAGCTTGTTTTCGGATGACTTTCGTCTAATTTCATCACACTGATCTCTGCCATATCAACCGGCCATTCAATCCGGTTTTGCGGCATTGTGTATTCCACCAGCTTTTGAAACCAGCTAATATCCTCATCACCCATCGGTGTAGAATCCTCATTCAGTAATATCATATGTACCCCTGCATCCTGCTGGACACATGTCGCGTAAAAATCGCTCTTCCCCAGGTCACTTCTGGAAATGACATAATGGCGCGTCCCGCTGAAAAGACTAAATTCCAGCGCTGATGTATCCATCGTCCACTTTTTCATAGATTATTTCCCCCACCATTTTTTCGCCGTTTTCACCAGATTGGCGAGCCAACCACCATTCCCGTCACTTATTTCAGCGCCCTTTTCACTCGACTCAACACTATTTTCCGGCTTAATACCATTTTTTTCCAGGACAGCACTATACTCTTTCACCCTGTTATCCTGCTCTTCCAGTTCAGCGCCCTGTTCTTCCGGTTCAGTATCTCTCTCTTCCGGAACTAAGTCCTGTCTATCTGGAACAGAATCTTCTGACTTCTCCACATCCTGGACAGTGCCTGCCGACCCTGCTGCGTCCTGGCCAACATTCTCATTCCTGTCATACTTTTCCTCGGCTTCCTTTTCCGCTTTTCTGTTGTCTTTATTCTCTTCCGTTATTTCCGGATTCTCCTGCTCCGGTTCACCAATTACACAGTTCTCCTGTGAAGAGACGCGCTTCCTGACGTCCCTTTTCTGACGTTTCTCTATCACCGCATTTTTTTTCAGGATCTTCTTCTTCTTTTCAGCAAGGATCTTCTTCGTATCCTTCAGCAGCCGCTCGTTTTGTTCACTTCTTTCCGCAGCAATATTACACGCATGGATCGCTTCATCCAATAAATCAATACTTTCCCACTGTTCCGGATAATTGCGAATGAGCCCTTCTAATTTACCACCATAGCAGAATGCTTCGACCCGATACCTGATCATCAACTGAAAAACAGACTCTCCAAGGCACTCGGCCATCGCCTGCCAAAACATCAGATCATGACATTTTTCTCGTGCTCCATGAGCCAGCGCATATTCCAGCAGCCATTTCACCTGCTGAGCGGACAAGATATCCTTCTGCGCATTAAGATAGGATGTCACCTGCCAGTAGCTTGTCTGACGCAGATAGTCAAACATTTCCAGGTATTCGATCATACCCTCATACTGGGGATAGTTCTGATAAAACTCCCGATATTGCCCTCTGCGATCCGGATCAAAATGCTCTAATATATACTGATTCTCTGTCTCAATCAGAGCATCGGGAACAACCCCCAGCTGACCCAGTTCTTTTGCGCTCGCTAAAAATTCCTGAAAGGTTTCCTGATAAGAAGCGCCCTTTTGAATCTTCTTTTGACAGATCCGAATCAATACCGGTTCAAAAGCCCTGGAAGCATAAGAAGCGATTTCTGTCATATCCTCCAGGCGATGGTAAAAATCCACCAGATCCTGTTCTTTTGCATCAGACTTCTTCACCAATTTATCAATTTGGAGTATATAGAACTTTTTCAGTATTCTCTTTCCCTCTTCGCTCTGATAGAGCTTACGGCGCAGATGAATAAAGTCGACGCTGCTCTGATCCATCTCTTCTAATACGTTACAGCTCTCGTCCAAATCCATCGTCATAATCACCCAGACATTATAATCCAGATATGCCTCTTTTAATTCAGATGTCTGCGCCTCTTCCCCTCTGGATCTTATTATCCTTCGTGTCTCTTCGCTCAGCTGCAGCTGTTTCCGACACACAGCCTTTAACATGTCCGCCAGAATAATCTCGTAAGAATCTGTAACCTCCACCGGTAATGACGCACAATCGTAGAGCAGTCCGGGTAGTTCCTCTTCCGGTATATCGTCTATCTGATAACGACTGAGCCGAAAAGCCAGCTGAATTGATTCCATACTGCTCATATTTTTGTCCCCGATCTGCGCCAGACATCCTTCCATCCGCTGAAAAATCAGGGCATTCATCTCTTGCTCCGTCCAGTGTTCCGCAAAATAACTGACAAAGGGATTTCTATTCCACCTGTTTTCAATCGCGGCATTTAAAATATTATCTGCCCCGGCTTTGATGTCAACAAACTTGCTATGAGCCGGGATCTCCTCGCAAAACACCAGCCTCTTATCCTGTCCCTGAATATCCGCACAGGTAGAGGCGCTGAGTTTTGTCCGCAGGGAATAGGGCACTGCACAGTAAGCCAGATACATCATCGGAGCTGCTTCCGTGTCACGGTCGTCTACTTTCACATAAATTGTCATTTTAGCCCTGGATGAGATAGCGACGTAGAGACACTTAATATAATGAAGATATTGCGCTGTATCCATCCCGCATATCTCCATCGCAGTTTCCGCTGTAAAAGGAACGCCTATTTCGAGTTTTTCCGGGATGCGCCTGGTACTCTCCTGGTCGAAAGAATAATTTTCCTTCTCCAAAGCCAGAACACGGCTGGGATCCTTTAACAGCTCATACGCATTCTCAAACCCATATCCATGACTGAAGAAAGAGGAGCGTCCATGCTCATCCTTATGCCCATACTCTACCATCACCGCATAGAAATAATCGCGGGCACATGCCCATTCTCTCATGTGTAATGGAGTCCCGTCTCTGCCTACAGGCACTTTCCCCTTTATCTCATTTCCCGCTTCCATCCTGCTGAAATCCGCCAGCATACTCTGAGGTATATCCGGAGATGCATTAAAAGTAGTCCAGCCAACCCCCTGATCCATCCGTGTGAAACATATCTGATAGAAACGCTCGCCTGTCATAACCACTTATCCCCCTCTAACATCTTTCCTCGTACCAATACGCTTCCTGTTCCCTTTCGCTTAACGGCCGCTGTGTCTTCTTTTTAAAAGGTCCCCATCCGCTTACTTCTTCTATATAATCCGGCATATTCCTTGGCTCAGGAAGACGGATTCTCACATCCGAATGAATAAAACCAAAACAATACAGCAGCCATAGCAGCGGTTCCGCAATTCTTTTGGGAACCGGCGGTGTGACCAGATAAGTTCCACTTACACCGGAAACCGGGTCAGTCTGCTCTACCGTTGGCCCTCCCGTAGCAGAAAAAGCAAAATAATTAAAATGGACATAGTTATTCCGCAGCGCCAGATGCAGCGTATCGTTCATTCGCTTAACCAGTTCTTTCTCCAGTTCATTATAGTCGGTAGCATTAAATAAAAATGTCCTCTTTCCATGCTGATCCACCGTGGGAACAATATCATACTGGCAGGTTTCAATCATATCTTCATAAGTATCGCTTTTTGACACACATACCGCAACCGGAATCGAACAGCCTCCCGCCTCTATCTTCCATTTTATCGCTCCGTGGATCGTATTCAGCACAAGGACAGGATCCGCCTTTGCTTCCATCTCACCCTCTGCCCAGTCAAGCTGTGTCGGATCCACTAACAGCATAATACCATCCGCATGATTGATATAGCCTGCAAATTTTGCCATATCAGCTGCCTTTTGACAATCCTCACCTGCTATATCATAAATCACTATCGTATTAGTAACAACCTGGTTCCCTTCCCTTTTTTGCAGATCATAGAACATCGGCTGAGAAAAACTTCCTGCCATTGTTGACGGGGGAAGCGGTTTATCCAGACTGACCGGATTTGCGTTAATAAAATTCGTCTCATGATCCGATGTAAAAAAACTGGTTATACCGACATGAGACATATAGTTCCCCATATTTTTCAGCATCTGAGAAATATAGACAGTCTTTCCAGAACCTGTCACGCCGATCACCGCAATAAACTTTACCGGATACTTGCCATACTGAAAAGGCAGCGGATTATGACAGAATGGGCAAACGCGGCGATTTG
This sequence comes from Candidatus Paralachnospira sangeri, assembly GCA_904397815.1. Lineage (GTDB taxonomy): Bacteria > Bacillota > Clostridia > Lachnospirales > Lachnospiraceae > Paralachnospira_A > Paralachnospira_A sangeri. Next base: position 47,873 of record CAJFOT010000057.1, on the reverse strand, counting down.
TCGACTTTTTGTTTAATCTGTCCTGCACTGCAATCGCCATGCCGTCTCCATCATAAATCAAATATTTTCCCGGTCTGAAATCCTCATTCCGCCCCGGCTGCACCAGCAGCGCTTCCGAAGCGATGGGAGAAGATGGATCAATAATCGGCAGCTGATAGACCTGGCAGGGTAATTCCGCGTCACGTCCCAGACTTTGTTCTGTAGTCCCTCCCTGAAATATTTCCCAAAACTTTCCATATTTTTCATCATCTTTGCTGAGAAAAGGCTTTCTTTCATTGGTCTGCTGCAGCAAACGTTTTTTCCTGTCTGACTCAGGTAAGGCGTTTACTTCCTGCTCCGTCATACCTTCATCATTTAATTCGCTCTCATCATACACTGTCTCCATTCGAAAGTGCACAGCTGTATGAGAAAATTCGTGAAAACAATATGGACAAATAATTTTATAATCAGGCATTTCATCTGCCCCTTTCTGACTTTTCTCTCAATGTAATCCCCTTCGAAACAACACGCAGCGACAACCTCTTCCCATCCGTCCGGATCAGGAACGGTCTCCCGCTCATTGCAGAGGTCAGCGGATATTCACAGGGATCATTGTCTATTGTATATATAATACTCTCATCTGGAAACGGAGCCTCTCTCGAGCCAACTGTCAGCCTCACAAACGGCGTGGGAGTTTCCTTCATCTTTCTGAATTTCTTTTTCTCTATAATCGTATAAGGAAGTATCTCATAAGGAATCTCTACCATCACATCTGTCCGATATCTGGTTCCGGGATGAACAGGCAGATAAATCCGCAGCGCATCCTCGTTTTTATCATATCGACAGGCAAACACACTATATTCCATCGCTGTATTTCTGACAGGTACTGAAATATAACCTCTCTGATCATTCAGCTGCATTTGGGTAACACAGCTGGCTCGGATTCCCTGCGTCTCCTCTAACACCTGTTCTTCTCTCAACACCCGGTTTTCCAGTGCCCGCAAAAGCATTTTCGTTTCCTCGGCCTGTATGTCCAATGCGGTTCCCAGTGGGGCTGTTATGATCAGCATATGCGTAATGCCTTTATAATCCATCTTAATCTGCCCTGTTTTAGGCAGGTAAACAGGATTCATCGCAAATACCTGATCCTGCATCTTTTCAAAAATAACCTTCATAAATCCCCCTAATCAAACGCCCGCTGGTCACACCGGTAAAGTCGGATTACCTCTACCAGCCGGTTATTGCCGCTGTCCAGAAACTGGACATCTGTCTTTTCTTTGTTTGCATCCAGCAAGGTCAGATAAAATGCGGAACTTCCATCCCCATCTTTTTTATTCAGTATATAAATTTCCTGACATCTCTCCAAAGACATGGTTGTCTTTAGCCGCACACTATCCTCCAGCCCTTCTGTCAGCTCTGACCTCAGCGCTTCCTGAACCGTGGCAGGATGTCCTCCCATACGGGCCACCATCTCTTCTGCCAGCGGGGCTCGAAAAACAGGATCTGCCGCCAGGATTTCGGACGCAATCTTACCGACGCATGCCAAGACATCTTTCTCTGTCTGGATTTTCCAGGTCCATCCCACATCTTGCAAGCTTTTTCCTGTAAGATAATGTTTCACCAGATTACCATAGTAGTCCATTATACTGGTACACTCCAGTATTTGGAAATACTGTTGGTGAAACATGTCTATCTGAGACTGCAGAAGAGCAGCGCTTACGTCCGCCGTTTTCCGCAGTTTAATCAGCACCGAACGGCATGCCTTCCTGGCTTTTTCCGCAAAATCCGCACGAGCCCGCTCTTCAAGATAACGGTGAGCCTCTTGTTCTAGATTCGGCGCAAATACCATCAGCTGATTCACCACTCCGTCAATCGCAGACGCATTCAAAGAAGCTGCAGCCTCTCCCACACTGAGTTTGGATTCCACATACTCCTGAAAACCATTTTCAAAACCAGCGCCCGGTTCCTCCAGCTCTTTCAGAAAATGATAATGGTAAAAAGCCTTGGCAGCGCCTGCTGTTATCTTTTCCACCGCCTGATATGTCTTATGCGCCAATCCTGACATATCGAATGTCTCTCTGGGCAGACGCTCCAGCTGTGACCCGGTTGGTATCCTTGAAAGCAGATTATTGTTAAAATACTCCGTCAGATACTGACAGGTTCCTCCTTCGATTTCCAGTCTGTCGCAGAGTTCTGCCTGAGAAAGCCCGGCGCCGTCTTTGACGCCCTCTGTCAGCCATACTAAAATATGATAGATAACAGCGCCGCATATCTTTTCTGTCTCTTTCTCCTTATAGCTGTAAGAAGCAGTCAGATAGTGGGGAGAAATCTCAGCAGGGAACAAAAGATCCACCGGCCGCCTGTATCCTTCTGCCTGGGCGTTTGCCAGCATCAGCAGCACTCCCGCCAGGCGATAATTTTCCACCAGGTTTGCCCCTCTTAATCTTCTGCCGTTTTTCAGCTGATTGCTTAAAATGATCCCAGAACGTTTTACCGAAACCCCTCCATCTGAAAGGTTCTCTTTTAAATACTTCTTGATTTTCTCCGCCTGCTCACTTCTTGCCACAGATTCATCCAACATCACAATGGTCATTATCCTCGCGCTGGTCTCTTCCCCTGACATCCGGGGCAGTTCCTGGCAGTTCTGATAAGCTTCTTTAAAATTTTCCGCTGTCTGATAATCCCTGGTATCTAATATCACACATAAAAACAGGCCATGCAGATTTGCGAAACAATCATCGTGGCTGTAAAGTTCATCTACATACCCTCCAAATTCCGCCCCATCCAGAGCCGCTCCCAGCTTCCCCTCTTTCTCAACCAGAGACACTGTCTGCTCCGAGAAGCAAAAATGAGGGATCGCGTCGCTCCTGGCCTTCCAGGCTCTCCAAAATACCTCCTCCACGCATTTCCTGGTTTCCAGGGCATAAGATCCACCATAAAAAATCATCATCGGATAAACGGGCATATTCTTTATCCATTTACCGGCCTCGTCTCCATCCAGACTTTGCGCCAGACAGTCCAGCTGCTCCTTCAGCACCCCATCTCTGTCACTCATGTCATCACTTCTCCTTATCTGCCGCGCCAAGAGCCCGCCTGACAGCGGAGATCTGGTTTTCAGTCGGACTCTCTGGCACTGTTTATAGATACATCATTCTAAAGTTGTCTTTTGCGTCCATGAACTGAAGCAGGAAATTCGTAATCTCATCTATCTGATTTCCTGTAATGCCCGGGAGATTCACCACGGTTTTCTGCATTGCGCCCAGAAAATCATCGGTATAAATCCTGTCCAGATTTTCCACAACTGCCTCCAGCTCCTCCTGCGAACCGTTCAGCATCGCATCCTGCGCCTTCTCTCTCATCTCGTTCCGCACCTCATCCGGCAGTTCACAATAGGTTACAAACGCCTGGTACAGCGGTATCTTTCCATACGGGAACTGGGCGGTGGGCAGGCTCAGATCCGTTGTACCTACTACCATCCCACGCTTCTTCCGGGTATAGGTCACCTTGATTTTCGAGGATGTATCCACCACTCCTGTTAAAATAATATCGAAGAAATCTGACCGTTTCTGATCTGTATCCACTTTATCCTCTGCGGCCTTTTGCAGCTTGCTTAAAGCAAAATCCAGATCTTCTAATGCCTGGTCCAAATCTTCCTTCTTTTTTAACTCTTCCTCTACAAGTTCCATTAAACTTCTGGATAACAGAACATAATCGCGCCTTACATCGTCCTCATGTCCCTCCATACCGTCATCCCGCAGCGACCGCACACGCTTAGGCTGGGCGGTTGCCTGATATGTCTTTATCTCATTCTGAGCCGCTTCGATCTCTTCGCTGTTCTGGCTAACCACTGCTTTTTTTGCCACTTCCAGAAGTTCTGAAACATCAGGCATGATCCTCAGCTGAGACACACCTTTTATGTCACGATCTCTGACGATCACCTTTCGCTCCACCGCAATCTCATACCGGTTCGCTTCCGCCCTTTGTGTCTCTGAAGCCTGACGGGAATCCAGTGTGCTGAACGGACGGATATCCCTTAACAGCTTCCAGTTCCTCGGATCCTTTCCAGCCCCCTCATATAAATGCTTTCCTACTGACACGTCATGCTTATATGCGTCTGTATAAATGCCTATGTCCGAATACTGATACATCGATACACCGCAGATGCAGCGCATTAAGAAAATACGGTCAGAAAGCGCGATCTTCACCACTTTGAAATAGTTAGCGGACGGATCTTCCGGCAGCTTTGCCGCAGCTGCCTGTATCTCCGTGGAACTGTCTGGCACACAGCAATATCCGATCGGTGACGCATTCGCAACACTGTCCGGACTCGAACAGGAAAACAGTGCCTGCGCCTTTTCGCTCAGAGGCTTGATAATATTGCTGTATACTTTATTAACCAAATCGCCATCATCTCCAAATTTCAGCTGCAAATACCCTGTTAATGTCTTCTGAGTATAGCCGCTGAATTTGCCCACCAGATAATCTGAGACAAACCGGCTGATCTCATCCTCTGTCCCACTTGCCCAGCATGCGTGGTTAGCAAACAGGGCCTGATGGAACGCCCGGGTCTCATCCTCCAACCGCATCGCCTGAACCGAGGCATCCAGCGCCTCCTTCAGATCATTAATCGTCATCAAAGGGATAATAAACGGATCCTCAACCATTTTCTTCCTCTCCGGATCGGTAAGGGTCTTATAATTCGCCTGAAAGGTCTCACTGAGATCTCCGCAAACATTCATATAAATCTCAAAACATTTGTGATACAAATCTGTCAGCTGAGTCCGCATTGTTGTCAACATACGGTCAAGTTCTTCCAGTGCCCTGATCTGGCTGCAATCCGACTCATACCTGGCCAGCCTCGCAATAAAGTCGTCAAAGAGTCTCTTCGCAGCAAATTTATCTCTGAGCTTTGGGTGTAAAAACGCACTTCTGGCGTTCTTCACCTCCTGTATCCGCAGCTGCTGGTTCTTCACGATATTATTTTTGGCTTCAGCGGCCTGCTCCTGCACGCCAGTCAGGAGGCTGACCAGGTTTTTTCTGCCTGTTCCATTTAACATAACCGCCGCGTACTGTGGACCCCGGCCCGGATCCTCTACTATCTTCGCCAGTTCGTAATATACTTTCCACACCTTAGACACGCTGGTATCATCATCATGGTCTACCCCTTCCCAGGACCAGCCATGGGTCAGACTTTTTTTATTAACAGCGATCTGGTTTACCATCTTCTCCCGCATCTCATCATAAGGTTTCCCAATGGTCTCCGGGATCACCAGTTTGTCTCTTTCCGCCAGGTCCGTCTCACCCATATCCTTAAACAGCGTATGCTCCACTGGTATCGATGGATGGCGAGCTGAAGTGCCTTTCAGCAACTCCTGATATAACCCCTCGTAAGTCAGGCCATTGGTTCTGGCGAACTCCAGGATCTCCTGGTCTGTCGGTATCTGTTCTCCCAGCTTACTCATCTTCTGAAATAAAACACTGGCTAAATACGTGGAGATTTCTGTTCTCGGGATTACCGCGTTGGAAGCGCCCAGCAGGCAGTAATTATTATTGGCCCCCGCCTTTTTCTTGACTTTACCCATTGCGGTATTATAATTCGAGATATGGGATTCCATGGAAACATCATTTCTGACCATAAACTGCATCACAAAATCACAGACTACATTCAGTGCGTAAAAATAACCGTTTTCCCCATAATCCGTTCCATCTGTGCTACGGGATGATATCAGATGGCTGATCATCACAGGGGGCTTATGGAGCGGCCCTATATGGAATCCATGGTACTGCTGGTCCCAGGCTCCTCCATTGCTCTCAAAATCCATGCAGTAATTCAGTTCTTTCATGGCGGATAGGCCGTTTACTTTGATATATGTTGAAATAGCCTCATTACCGTAGATCATAGGCCGGCACAGATTGACATCCGGCAGGAAAAAATAACCCATTGTCGTTACATTCGTTACACCCGTTTCCTGGATTGCTCTCTGAACCAGATAACAAACATCTAAAAATGTCCCCGATCCGGTACCTCCGCCCATACCAGTAAAAATATGGATATTGAGCGGGCTGGCACCATTAAAGTCAGGGTTAATCTCATGAGCCTTTGTAGTTTTTGCTGCCGCAATTAAAGACTTAACTCTGCTTACAAAGGCATCTGCCTTCTCTACCAGCAACAGCCGCCCTATCTGGCGCACACCCCCTGCTCCAGCGCTGGCCGAAAGAATAGAAATCCCCGGTGCACCAGTTTCTTCATTGGCTGTTGTCAGCCATTCCTCCTCCGGCTTCGAGGCATAAGTTTGTGCATTTTGGAGCAGTTTCTGAATATTAGTATTTGAAATATCAAAAAATTCTGTATCCACATCTAATGAATGAAGCTTCTCGTCAGCTGCAAGGGACTTTTTATCCGAATCTACCGCCAGAAACTTAATATGGGAATAGGAAGGTGTCAAAGCATCTGGCACATCCGGCTCGATGCTCTCATAAACCCTCCGTTTCAGCGTACGCAGGCAGTCTACTCCTGTCCCCCCTAAGCCAATGGCAATCGTAGCGCAGGCCTCCTGCTTGTCCTTATCCACATTACTCGTCACGCCGCCGCCAGTACTCAACAATAATTTGCGATATAAAGCCATTCTCTTCTCCTCCTATTTCATTCTCATTGATTCTCATTTATAGTTAACAGGCGCCAGTCTCTTTTGTCCTCTCCCGCTCCCTCATATAAATGTGTGCCTGCCGGCATGCCTGTCCTGTACGCTTCTGCATACATGCCTATTTCCGAATACTGGCACATCGATACCCCGCAGATACAGCGTATGAAACAGATACGGGCTGGCAGAGCAGTTTTCATTATACTGAAACAGTCAGTTAACAGATCCTCCGACAGCCACTCCGCGGCCGCCTGTATCTCCGTAGAATTGTCCGGCACACAACAATATCCAATCGTTGACGCATTCCCCACACAGCCCGGATTTGAACAAGAAAACAGCACCTGCGCCCTTTCACTCAGCGGCTTAATAATATTACGGTATACTTTATCGACCAAATCGCCATCATCTCCAAATTTCAGCTGCAGATACCCTGCTAACGTTTTCTGGGTATAGCCGCTGAATTTACTCACCAGATAATCCGAAACAAACCGGCTGATTTCATCTTCCCTCCCGTCTGTCCAGCATGCGTGGTTGGCAAATAAGGCCTGATGGAACGCCCGCTTCTCATCCTCCGGACACATCGCCTGAACTGTAGCATCCAGGGACTCCTTCAGGTCGTTAACTGTCATCAGAGGGATGATAAATGGATCATCAACCATTTTTTCCCTCGCCGGATCGGTAAGGGTTTTAGAGTTCTCCTGAAAGGTCTCGCTGAGATCTCCACAGACGTCCATATAAATCCTAAAACATTTTTCATACAAATATGTCAGCTGAGCCAGCATTGTTGTCAGCATACGGTCTAATTCTTCCAGTACCCTGATCTGGCTATAATCCGATTCATACTTGGCCAGTCTCGCAATAAAGTCAGCAAAAAGTTTCTTCTTATCAGCCATGAACTTTGGGTGCAAAAACGCGCTTCTGGCGTTTTTCACTTCGTGTATCCGCAGTTGCTGGTTTCTCAAAATATTATTCCTGGCTTTAGCGGCCTGTATCCGTACGCCGGCCAGGAGGCTGACCAGGTTTTTTCTGCCTGTTCCATTTAACATAACCGTCGCGTACTGTGGTCCCCGGCCCGGATCCTCTACCACCTTCACCAGTTCATAATATATATTCCACACCTTAGACGCGCTGATATCATCATCCTGGCCCACCCTCTCCCAAGACCAGTCCTGAGTCAGATTTCTTTTATTGGCAACGACCTGATTTACCATCCTCTCCCGCATCGTGTCATAAGTTTTCCTAATGGTTTCCGGGATCGCCAGCTTGTCTCTCTCTTCCAGATCTTCCTCAGACATATCTGTAAACATTTTGTAGTCCAATTCTATTGATGGATGGTGATCCGAGGTGCCCTTCAGCAATTCCTGATACAACGCCTCATAAGTCAGGCCATTAGCCTCGGCGAATTCCAGGATCTCCTGATCCGTCGGCATTGTTTCTCCCAGTTTGCTCATCCTCTGAAACATAATACTGGCTAAATATGTGGAAATTTCCCTTCTGGGAAGCACCGCGCTGGCAGCGCCCAGCAGGCAGTAATGATTATTTGAACCTGTCGCTCTGCCGGCCCCGGTCATCATCCTCCCTACACAAGCAACATGGGATTCCATCGAAACATCACCCTTAACCATAAACTGCATCACAAAATCGCAGACCGTATTCAGCGCGTAAAAATAACCATTTTCCCCATAATCTGTCCCATCTGCTCCCCGGGATGATATCAGATGGCTGATCATCACAGGAGGTTTTCTGAGCGGCCCCACATGGAATCCCCGGTACTGCTGATCCCAGGCTCCCCCGTTGTTTTCAAAATCCATGCAGTAATTCAGTTCTTTCATGGCAGCAAGGCCGTTCATCTTGATATATGATGAAACGCCAGGATTGAAGTAAACGGCAGGCCGGCACAGATTGACATCCGGCAGAAAGAAATAGCCTATTATCGTTGCGTTTGAGACTTCCGCCTGCCGAATCGCCTCCTGAATCAGATAACAAACATCCAAAAATATCCCCGATCCGGTGCCTCCGCCCATTCCTGTAAAAATATGGATACGGAGTGGGCTGGCACTATTAAAATCCGGATTGATTTCATGAGCCGTTATAGTTTTTGCCTCCTCAATTAAAGACTTAACTCTGTTTACAAAGGCACCCGACTTTTCCATCAACAGTAAACGCCCAATCTGGCGCACACCCCCAGCTCCCGCGCCGGCTGAAAGAAGGGAGATCCCTGAACTGCCAGTTTCATCATTGGGTATCGTCAACCACTCCATCTCCGGCTGTGATGCAAAATGCTCTGCCATTCTAATATAGTGATCAATATTATGTGCTGAAATATCAAAAAATTCTGTATCCACATTTAATGAATGAAGCTTCCCGTCAACCACAACAGACTTTTTATCCGAATCTACCGCCAGGAACTTAATATGGGAATAGGAAGGTATCAGGGCATCGGGCATATCCGACTCGACGTTTTCATAAACCCGCCGCTTCAATATGCGCAGACAGTCCACTCCTGTTCCCCCTAAGCCGATAGCTATCGTAGCGCAGGCTTCCTGTCGGGCTTTATCCGCATTATTTGTCACGCCGCCGCCGGTATTTAGTAATAATTTACGATATAAGGCCATTTTCTTCTCCTCTCCAAAAATCGACACATGTTAATAGGGATTATATAAGATACTGTTAAACGTCACAATAATTCCTCTCTCCATGTTCTCGTCTGCGTATAAACGGATATCCGCTCCGCTTCCATCGATACGTATCTTCTTTTGCGCGCCGCTTGTGACATCACTGTATACGGGTTTTTTACTGACAAAGTACACACATTTTTCTTTTCCTCCAGCCTGGAATCTGCAGTTGGCCGGAAGTCCTCCTGTATCGTTAGCAAAGCTGCCCAGCGCTATGCTGCCTCTGCCCGGAGACGTGGTATATGGAGCCGTATATCCGTAATTAGTATTGTCAAAAGGCTGTACCGAAATGGTTCCCATAAACGGAATTCCCTTTTTCTTATATATACCCACCCCACATACGATCACCACCGCCAGACCGCCGATTAAAATCGCCAGTGCCATCAGCAGGCCGATATTGGTAGATGTAACCAGCACATCAAATACACAATAAGCCCCATATGAGTCTGTTGCCCGTATTGTAAAAGACCCTTTGGGAATACTGAAGGACTCAACCTTCAGCACACTGCCGTCCAATGTGTAATCCTCTTCTTTAAAAGCAGAAGAATCGATCGAATATGTCAGAGGGTTTCCATCCGGGTCGACAGCGGTATTTTCCAGATTGATCGTTGCCGTTCCACCGATCAGCGGCCAGATATTTGCGTGGGCTTCTGGTGTATCCTCCGGCGGAATAGGCGCGGAATTATTCGCACTGATCTCATAAATCACCGGCGACTCGGCCGCTATCTCCCCATCCTCCACTATAATCCTTGCGTAATATGTCCCTTCCTCTTCAATAACAAATTTTCCTGTAAAGCCAGTCCCATCCACAGCCATCGGGTAAGTTTTTTCCTCACTTCCGGATGTTACATATATCGTTCCTGTAAAATCAGAAAATTGGGCTGTGTCTGTCACCTCACCGGAAGCATCATATAATGTCGCATGGAAAAGGACCTCTTCCCCCAACCTATAGTCTGATTCAGGGGAAATAGTAGTCTCTATAGAAAAGGACTCATTATAAAGCAAACGGAACTGAATGGTATCTCCCGGCTGCCCGTACGCCACAGCTTTCCATGTGCCTCCTGCGGGATTTGAAATCTTTACCAGTTTGAATCCTGTGCCAGTCATGGAGACTGCATCCAGTTCAGCATCCCGGTAAACATATCCATTAGGATCAGTTACCTCACAGTTGGTAAGCCCTCCTTCAAACACGATATTGATTTCTTCTACACCCACTCCCGGAACCTGAAATTCCTTTTCCGCTCTCCCGTCGCTGCCAAAGCTTGTTTCCTCAGCACCGCTGTCGCCTGCGCCGAAAATCAGTCTGTAATACATGGTTTCCGCCTCACCCAGATCTGTGGCGGAAGTTACCTCTGTAAACTCTCCTCCTGTCGCGTCAGCGATCTGCTGCATCTCGGAAACATCAGCGCTGCCGTCTACATTCAGGCAAATTGTATAAATTTGATACCCTGCCTGACGGGCCCTCTCAATCGCGTCAGCCTTCTGCGCCATCGAATGTTCCATCGCCTCTTCATCCGGCAGGTAAGTATTTCCATCGGTTAAAAGAATCACCACGGAGGGCAGGGATGGATCCCTGTTTTCATCCAATGTGTCCATAGCTGCTGTAAGACCTAACCCAATGTCTGTATCTCCGTCCGCATCCACAGAAGCCACTTCATCCACGATCTGATTTTTCTGGGCAAATCCCTCCACAGGCCCCACAGGCTGAAATCCTCTGATTTCATCATCAAAAGATACCGTTCCCAGATAATTTCCTTCCTGAGCCATCAGCCCGGTAAACCGCCGAATTGCCTCATAACGAAGCCGATTTGGATCAGTGTGATCCATGGAACCGCTTTCATCTGTTACAAACACCACATTGTAACGATTTTGGTAAGAGTCGTTTTCAGCTGCCCTCGACGGTACCTGGAACATCAGGACGCAAACCAGTGCCACCACCAGGCATCCCACACAGATTCCTCTCTTTTTCATCTCATGTACCTCCTGTTTTCTATTCATTAGCCGGGCATTATGCCAGCTGTTTTTCTGCCCATGTAAAGAAATCGGAACAAAAAAGCTTTGCGGCATTGCCCAAAGTCTCTCCAAACAAGCGCCCCCACACACTGATATACTCTCTTAAAATCCTTTTCTGCTCTCCTGACAGATTACCGGCAAATATAAAATCCTGTATCAGCTCATAACGCTCCATATATAAAATATCCAGCCCCTCCCTTTCTCCGGCGGCAGAACGCTTCACAAAAAGTGGCTCACCCCATTCCTTTACCCGGAAAAAATCTCCGCTGGCAGCCACACCTCGTATCACGGTCATCTCATCACCCGACATCTTCATCAAAACCAGCACACAGTCTGCCAGCATCTGTTCTCCCCCATAATGAAGCACACCCGGAAACAATGGAGAAACAATACTCCCTTCAGGACAATAAGGATCCAGCTTTTTCATTCCCAGCAACCGATCTGCCCGTTCTTCATATGTCATACCGCTCATTTTCTTTCACCTCAATACCTGTGTGACCAGCATTTTTCTTTGTTTTATAAGGGCATTCTCGATTTCTTCCACGGAATATGTCTTTGCGCCAGTATCGCCCAGCGCGTATGCGTTCGAATCGCATATCGTCAACGCCATCAGGTTTCCCTTTTCATCCGTCCGCACACTGGTCACGATGACGGAATGGGGCTTAACAAACAATCCCTTCTCTCCATACAGTTTTCTGGCGTCCACGGAAAGATTTACGATCCGGCCCTCTGTGATGGCTATTTTGACCTGTTCCATAGTCTGGTCCGCCTGATACGAAACAATATTGTATTTTGCTAAAATCTGCTGTCTCTCCTCTGCGTTTGTCCCGCCCTGCGGATCGCACAGCCCCTCCTGATACGCTTGTTGAAATACCGTACCCTCACTGATCTCTGTCCCGCTGATCCGAATAATGTTTTCACAGCTGCAGATCCCACAGCTGCCCCCAAGGCCCGTTTTCCCCTGTCTGATATCCAGTTTTTTCCCCAACTCTTCCGGAGAATCATATACATAACCATCGTCTGTCTGCTTCCAGATCTGTTTCGTCCGCCTTACCTTACCCAATGTCACACCCTGAAGTTTCTGACCGCCCTGGCTGAGGATGCCTGCTTCCATGTTTTCGATAAACGCCGCATACGATTCCAGTCTCTGGAGTGCCCGTTTAACCTCAGGCAGTAATTGCCCCATCTGCGTAACACAGCTCTGAACGAAATACTCCATCTCATCCATACTGTCATCCCGGCAGGTCTCCCGCAGCCGCTTTACATCACCAATAATTTCATGATTAAGCTCCAACAGCTGAGAAACATGCTTCTTCATAGATGTCATCAGAGCCATGGCTGCTTCCGCCGATCCACAGACACCGTTCATGATTTATTTTTTTTAGAGAGAAAATTCGCATACGCATCCAGAGCCTTTCTAAGATTCTTTACACTATCCATCGAATCCCGAATTGCTTTCTTAATCAACGCTACAGTCTCTTTCACCTCCGTGTTCCCCTCGTCTTTCCAGACACCTTCTATTCGTATCCTGTGTTTATCAAGTTCTATCGTCTGCTGTAACACATCCAGAATCGTCCGATCCATATATGTCCGCAAAGTTCTTACTGTATCTGCGTCACCACATACTTTCGCCATTTCTTCTTTCACCTTCCTCAATCATCTGCTAAGTTCTTCAAATTCCCTTTTTTCTACTGTCACCGTCCGAATCAGTTCCCGTATCCTCTCTTCTCCCTGGGCGGCCGCCTTCCTTATACTTTCTGCTAACGCTTTCATCTGTTTCAAATCTTTTTCCGCAACCTTATCGTTTAATGTCGCCCCGGAAGAATCAGCCACAATATCCAGTCGTTTTGCGTCTGTTTTCAATGCCTCAAGATTTTTCTCCATTTCTTTCAGTTCCTTTAGAATCGCATCGTAATCCCTGTCTTTTTTACCTGCCATTGCCGCCTCCCTGTAATTTGTTAAAATCCCCTATCTTTTTTTTCGTTGCCATCATATACTTCTCTATCTCAACTCGCTCATGGTTTGCCAGGCGCTTCAGTCTCTCTGCTATGCTTTCCACCTGATCCAGCGTTTTTTTGCTTGCCTGATCCTGCAGCATACCGGCAGCCGCAGCCCTGTCCACAGAAATTTGCCGGGCAATCTCCTGACAGGCATCCAATCTGGCGACACATTTTTTCTGGAATTGGTACAACGCTTCAAGATCCACATCCCATCTCCCATTACACATTTCACATCATTCCTTCATATCCCATATGGAACAAAACGGGTATTGATCATCCCATTCGAATAAACAGCCGTCTGCTCATCGATCAGTTCTCCGTCTGGTGTTTTGATGGCCCTTGACGAACCTAAGAAATCCATGCTGTCATCCTCACTCATGCGAAAAGCGATTTTATGACAAAACGCACCCAGATTACGATTAATCTCAGGTGTATCCTTGATTTCCAGGACAGTTGTAAAAAATGCGATATTATATATAAACTGCTCAGTCCCGCCCTTGAGAAGTTCCACAACATCTTCTCTTGCGTCGTACATTAACATCTCATCCTCCTCATCCCACATATCTTCCTCCGCAGATTCCTCATCCTCCTCAAACATTTTGTCCATCATACTCAGGGACAGCTCCAGGTTATCCAATGAAATCTCCTTCTTTGAAGTCTTATTCTTTTTCATCCTTCTGAGCTGATTCAATTCTTCCGGTATCCCTTCTCTCTCCCAATCGGAAAATCTACGGTACTGATCTCTTAAATCCAGCCAAACCAGGAAGATTTTCTCCTTATCCCCCTTCATCCTCTTTCTCCGCCCCAGAAGGCCGTAGATTTCCGCAATTTTCCGGCATATCATTTCCTCATCATCAAGGATCTGTATCTTCGGATTTCTATCCCGCATTTTATCGAAAAAGTCTGTATTTTCCATATATAACCTGCCATACTCCCCGGTTATGATATACATCTGATAATCTTTTTCTCCTTTGTCGACGCTGAAAATGATATTCCGCAACACCTCCAGCTGCTGTTCCGTTTTAGAGGACACACAGGCGATATTCTCCCCGGTTCTGGGAAATAATGACAAGAAAAACACCGGTTCCAATCCCATTGGCTTTCCCATATAGAGTCTTAACTCATTTCTCCGAAAAGGTTTCTTACCGGCCTCTAAAAGAATCTCATCCCATGTAACGCATTTCTGCCCCGCCATGGCAGATTTTCCATCTTCCGTTTCTCTATCTTCCAAAAGTGTCAGCTTCTTATTTCTCTCTACAGTCTGCACGTGCTCAGCTTTCCCATAACGTTCTATGCTCAGCTTTGCGATACGATCCCGAACCACCGGATCCGTATATATCGTTTTTGCATGCTTGTAGAAAACCTGGGTTGCCACCTTTCCATTATAATCTCTTGTCTCTGTCAGTTCTTTGATCAACAGTTCATATGGCTTTAAAACGGGCAGTATTTTATCTGAGTTTGATATATCAAAGACAGCATCGTACTCTTCTTTTCTGGACATCATTGCCATACGCCGGGTCAGCTGGTTTTTCCCATCCTCTTTCAGACCGTTCAGACCGTTGGCACATTCCTGGTCTGACAGCAAAAGCGTGATTCCCGAAGATCTGGCTTCTCTTAAAATAGCATTTAGTTTGTCCTTATACTCCGGAAAGTCCTTGATGTTGTCAGAAAGAACGTGGAACTCATCTATGATCACTAGGATTCTAGGCATACTTCCCTCCCCATGAATCTGTCTGTATTCCGTTATGGATGTGATAGTCCCAAACGCTTCTACCCGCCTCATGTACTCATCCCACAACTTCTCCAGGAAATCCATACAATACTCTACCGTCCGGTCAGTAGCCACATAGGTGATATGAGGAGGGGTATTCTTCAGATACCTGCTAAACTCATTCGCCTTAAAGTCTGACAGCCACATCTGAATATTATCCGGCTTATAATAGGTAATAACGCCATTGATCAGCGTGTGGAGGAAAGAGGATTTTCCGCACCCTGTAGCTCCTGTCAGAAGCCCGTGAGCGCAGTCAGAAGCCCCCAGCCGCAGATATACCAGATGTCCTCTTTCATCGACACCCGCCGGAATCTCGATCCCATTCTGGCTGTCGTGGGAGCCGAATTCTGTTTCGATATCAATCAGCTTTTCGAATGAAGTCTCAACAGTATACTCCGGCGTAAGCGCGCTAACAAACTGCTTTAAATAACTCTCTCTCTTTTTCCCAGATGCTCTAGGAACAAACTGGAACTGATACAGCCCCCGGTCGTCCCGTCCCAGGCGGGTTCCTCTTATTTTCATCCAGCCCCAATCCGTATCATCCTCGGCATGCCATTCCAGAACATCTGTGGATACAAGATTCTCCAGTTCCCTCTCTTCCGCGCTTAACTTCTGCCCCTCCTCCCTGGCAGACACAACGATCAGAGAGATACCACAGTTCTTTGCGTTTTCCGCTAACATTTTTATGCTGGAAAACAGCTTATAATCCGTCACCCCGTAAATATTTTCTACAAGCACGATTTTCCTCGGAATAATTGATCCCTCGACCTTCACGCGCCCGTCTTTCTCGATCCACTGCTGATTATATTCTTCAATGGTTGTCGCGCCCCGGAAATGATTTGTGTCCGCCACCTGACTCTCTAAGTTATTTAAGTACTCGGAAAGATCAGAATAACCCGTCAGTTTCTCCATCAGGCGATATGTATTCTGAAACATCTCATACCGCATCCAGTAGGCATTCCCATTTACCACATTGCTGAAATCCTGGAACTCTCCCAGGTTCCCCCCGGCACTGTAAAGATCCATATAATAAAACTGGAATGTATATGGAGGAAGCCCCCTGATTACCTGATACATCAAATCATGGATCAAATCCGAGGGCGTTCTCCTCCCATCATTTTTTTCCAATACTTTTCTGGATGACGTATATTCCACAAACAGCGAAAATGGCTCGTTTGCCGCATATCCGAAGGGTATCATGATATTTTCCCCATCAGCGCTCACCAGCCCATGGGATTCCAACACGGTAAGGATTCCATTTGCTTCCTGAGACAGATTTTTCTTCTCCTCAGTAGGGATGAGAATATCCCCCAAATACAAATTAGCATCTTTCCCATTCGGCGTCTGGTAATTTTCCCATAACTGATCTGAAGTGTTCACCTTGAGACTGCGTAATAACCGCGCCGTCTTTAAAAACGGTTCTATTTGTGCGGATAACTCCTTACCCACCTGTCTTTCTTCTTGTATTTGGTTCCGCAATTCCGTATAATAATCCTGTAAGAGCTGTATATTTTTTACCGCTTCCAGGTAATTCCTTTTCTTTGGTTTTCCAGAAAAAAGGCCCTGTTCCAGTCGAAACACAAAAGGATGAACCTCTTCTCTCTGCAAATATGCTTCTGCCTGCAGCGCTTCTTCCACAGAGGCTTTTCCGCTCCATATCATTCCTGGGATCCCAAACGTGCTGCCATGCAGCGAATGCAAATAGCTCAGCTTTTTCTGCAGGCGATCCAGCTTTTCCCGTATCTGCTCCTCTGATAATTCCACCGGAATATTATCTTTATGATCATTTTCTTTTTGCTGCATAATATCCTGCAGATGATCCATCATCTGAAAATACGATCTATCCATAACCTGTACCTCACCTCAACCATTACACATGCCACATCTTTACCGAAGTACAGACTTTACGACATAAATAAGAGCTACAATTAAAATTATGCTGGGAAGCACAGCAGCTAGGACATTGAGAGCCATCGCAAGCGCCATCACTATGAGCCAGTTTGCCAGGCATATCAGAACAAGTCCCACTACAAAGGCCACCACGCCTGCCACAAAAGTTCCGATCTCCTGATCCTTATCCTTCGTTGCCAGCACAGCCAAAATCAGCCCGACCCATCCACCGATTACTGCCGGGATTCCGCCAAAGTAAAACTCCGTGTATCTGTGAAATACACCCACTGCCAACATGGGGAATATTTTCAACAAAAAAATAGCGCTGATACCGAGCCCGGAGCACAATAACATTAAAATCACAGCCACAGGAGGCAATGCCAGAGTCCGCGTCGTGGCAGGCGGAGTGATTTCAGGTTCCGGGGGTTTATTATACGCCTCTTGGTTTTCGATCACATATCCCGCAAACTTTCCCCTTTCATAAACCATATCTATGGGCTGTGGGAAAATGCTCACTCCTAACCCATTCATGGCTGCGATCACCTCATTCTCTTTTTCCATATCTCGCATATTCTTCGGAAAGATTTTCACTAAGATGTCTCCTCGTCCGGATACCGGATATATTGCGCCATCATAATCCCCGCTTACCGGCGTGGATCCTAATACATATTTTGTCTTCCTCTGTCCATAAACCACCATAATATCCCCCCATGTTTCTTGTCTATAATCTCTTTATCCTGTCGAATCATCAGACAACAGCTACATAATTATCATCAAAATTTTCGTTATTTTTCATAAAATTGTGATTTTTTTCCATCACGCTGTAATTTAAATATTAGCACTCTTCTTCATGCAATTCAAGTATTTTTATCGCTTATAGTGATTTTGTTAAATCAATAGATTCATAATTATGACCAATCTTTGACACAGGATTAAGCAAAACACTTCTTACATATTTTGTAAATTTTTTCAAGGAAATACAGTGCAAAGAAAAACGATTTGAAACTGACAATCGCATTCCAGACCTCATACGCAACGGGCATTTGAACCCGCATAACTCGTATTATCCATCTTAAATGTCCCTAATCTCCATACTTGTTTCCGTCTTCTTATCCTTTATCTTCAGATCTCCCCAGTCTGAAGAAGAGCTGTCTGTTTTCTTTGACGGCAATTCAGTTACTGAGACATGAATGTTTTTCAAAAATTCCTCTCATGAAATCTTCCCCACTTTCCTCACTATCTGCCAAATATGTATGCCCCAACAAAAAATGCGACAAGCCCCCATCCGATTGCCCGTCCAAATTCTTTCTCTTTTACAGCTGTCACACAACCAATTATGGTACCGATCCAAAACGCCACAAACCCAATACCGATAATGGTAAAAATCACATCTGAAAATTCCCAGACCAGCAATGCTAACCCCAACAGCAGCATACCAATAGCCACAATAAGTCCTTTAGGTATAAAAGTAAAAAACCACATTTCCCTTAATCTCCAATCTCCATACTCGTTTCCGTTTTAATATCTTTTATCTGTGAACCAATATTCGGATCTCCCCAGTTTGAAGAAGAACTGCCTGTTTTCTTTGGCGGCAGTTCAGCTACCGAAGCATGAATGCTTTCCAAAAATTTCTCTCTGGATGATAATGTTTCAGAAGCTTTTGTTGTCTGTCCGATATTTTCCTGAGTTTCTGACTGTACGCCCAACATATCCAGGCGCTCTGCCAGCGCCTGAATTCTTTCACTACATTTCTGTATAATCTGCCTTCGATATTGTAAAATTCCCTCACTCTCCGATATATCCAGCCCCCATTTTTCGAGATTGTGAATCACCTGCTCCGATTTTTTTGTTTCTTCCTGAATCTCCGCAAGTTTCTCGATTGCTTCGTCCAGATCTTTCTGGCATTTTTTCACTGCCCGTTCCAGTTTTCGTCGATCTTTCCGGAGATTTTCTGTATTTTTTTCCAGTGCTTTTGCCAGAGTGGCATCGACTTTATCCAACGCCTTGTTCAAAGCATTTTCCCTTGCTTCCAGTTCTCCTTTTTCTTCCTCATAAGTCTCGCTATGCCGCTCTATACCGGATAAATTATTTTCTATATCATCAAAACTCATCTTTTAACCATACTTTCCCTTTTATTAACTCTGCAGTTTTTTCAGCAGATTATTTACTTTTGTTTTATAAGTTTCAATCTGTTGTTCTCTGTTGTTTACAATCGCTTCAGCGTCACTGACATCCTCTCCCAGACGGGAAAGATTTTTCAGCACTTCTTCAGATTTTTTGTTTTCCGCGTCATTAGACTCAATATTTTGCTGTATATTTTCCAGATCATTTTTTAAAGTTTCCCGTTTCTGCTCAATGTCCTGTTTTTCTTTTTCAGCCTCCTCCTTATTTCCTTTCAGCGAATTTGCCACTTCCTGGTCTCCTGACAATTTACTTATTGCCTCTTCTACCTTATCAAGACGATTGTTTACATCTGATAATTTCTGCTCAGAAGCTTCCACTTCTTCTTGCTTTTCCTCTAACTCACTTTCATAGTTTTCCAAATCCTCAAGCCTGGACATTTTCGCTCTCCCTCCCGATCTGATTCATTTTTTTCATATATGACTGCCTGTCCTCTGTCGCGCATTTACATTTATGCTGCCGCTGGGCACAGGCATCCATCTGTTTCATCGCCCGGTTAAGCATATGGACATAGACACAATGTCCGAATTCTTCACCCAATGTTTTGTAGCGCTCGAGAATTCTGCCTGCTTCACTCTCCGCTGCCAGCAGACAAATCCCACACAGCCCGACGGTTTTTCTGAATTGTTCCAGCTGCTCCTTATTTTGAATCTGAAACACCTTCTGATACGGATCAGCGCCATTATCCAATAACAGCTGCTGTACAAAACTTTCTGCCTGGTTACGCACTCTGCGGTTACAGATGCTGCACCTGCCGGAGCATTCCGGGTAAGGCATATACAGTGCCAGATGACTCAATTCATAAGAAGCCATCTGTTCTTTCAGTTCTTCATCTGTGGGCGGCTCCTCCACATCATGTTCCCCTTTAAAATTCACCATCCGGATCATTCTGACCCGGTCTTCTCCCTCATGGTAAAGATAGGCATGGCCGGTTTTAAAATTCACCACCTGATGCATCTGTTCTTCGTTCAGATCCATAGTATTTCCGATTTCTTCTCTGTCATCTTTTGCCGTAACCCTCATCAGCACCTTTACATTGGTTTGTTTTACAGCCTGCGGCGCAATCGCAGTCGGCAGCTGATCTGCTATCAGAATGCCCTGTCCCAGCGCTCTCATTTCCGCCAGCATATTGACAAACAGCTCTATGGTCTGGGCTTTGGGATTTGCCCTGCTGTCGCTGCCTGTTCCCTGAGAGCTGATCAGATTATGCGCTTCTTCCACCAGCAGCATATGTTTCAATGGAGAACCAGATTTTCTCCGGACTTTACAATATTCATAAACATAACTCAGCAGAAACATCATCATCAGAGACTTTTCATCTCCATTCAGGCTGTCCAGTTCCAGAACAACTGGGCGGCCCATCAATTCCTCCATAGGAATGGAATACACTGTATCCAGCATCCTGCCCTTAGAGCCCCGTCTGAGTGAATTGAGACGTTCCAGCAGAGAAGCCTGGAAATCGCTTTTCATCTTGCTGTCAAATCCCGAATGGCTGACAATGTATTCTGCGTTCCTGCACAGATCAGACAGTGTCGGTGTTTCTAATCCTTCTTCCCCGCCCCGGCTGTCCTCATACCAGCCTTTTTCCAGATATGTCCTTCGTATCGCCTGCTCCAGAAAAATCGGCAATGGATCAAACAGATCAAAAGCGCCTACAAAACAGGCCTGCAAGCGGGAAATATGATTTTCAATTTTGATTCCCGGCAGCACCTCCATCGGGTTAAACCGAAAAGGGCTGACTCCTTCATCCCCCAGTGTAAAAACCAGCAGATCATCTTTAAATTCCGGCAGTGTCTTTAACGCCCGATATTCTGTTTTAGCCGGTTCCAGAATGATAAACGGAATTCTCTGCTCCTCCGGCGCAACCCACAACTGATACAGAATATTAAACATAGCGGTAGTTTTCCCACTTCCCGGAACCCCGACAATCAACCCATGCTTTGCCATCTGCTGTACATTAAACTGCGCTGACACATGATTTTCGCCGGCCAGATCCATATATGTTCCCAACGTAATTGTATGTTCTGCCTTGCTGCCTGCGGAGCCGCCCTCCAGACCGGTATCCAGTCCAAATCCCGGGAACCCGCTTTTTACAGGAATCGGAATACGGAAAAAATTAGATATTTCTTCTACACTGGTCAGTCTGTTCAGGCGCTGTGCCCGATAGGGCGCATTATCCTGATGCTCCCGCCAATAACTGGTATGCAGTTCAGCAGAAATATCCGCAATCTGATAACAGGACTTCAGGTAGTCATATCCGTTCTGACCCTTCAGAAAAGTAATAATCGTTCCATCATTCCGCACACTGTTAATCAGAAAAGCGTTCGCCAGATTTTCCGCCTCATAATCCGCAAAAATCCTGATGGAAGAAAGGAAAAGCCTGCTGGATTCATACTGTTTATGTATTTTCTCAAAGTTATCCGAGGGGACCTTCAAAATCGGCAGTTTTTTTCCCTGCCATAACACTTTATTATTGCTGCTTCTTATGGTCTCGCCGTTCATACAGTCTTTCAACAGATTAATATTGGTATTAATCCACTGTTTCTCGTCTTCCAGATAGGCCGTCGGCACAATCGTAGCCTCTATCACCGCAGTACCGTTGTGGTTCATCAATGTTCTGCAAATATGCTCCATATTGTTGTCGGCAGCTGTCCAGCTAAAAGGACTGTAAAAGATCTGCCGCTGGCCGTTGGGATAAACGTCTCCGAAGTATTCCTGTTCCTGCTTGATAACTTCCGCTGCCTCCTCCGCCCAGGACAGATCCATCCATTCTTCCCCACTGTTTACTGTTTCAATTCTGCGGAAAGAATACTCACCATTCATCAGTGCATTCTGTATTTTATGGTCTGCTGTCTGTTTTTCTTTGTCTGTCAGCACATCTGAGCCGGCATACCGAAATACCAGATACAGCGTGAGCGTCTCTTTTTTCAGAATACGCAGGCTTACCGCCCAATCCTCACCCAATCCGTGAAACTGCCGGAGCATCTGCTGCTGCTTTTTCGCCACTTCAGCGGAACGCTGATCCACTTCCTTGCACAAATACTGAAAACGGGGTGCCGAAAAATCCGGAAGCTTCGTCAGCTGATACACAAAATATGCCGATTCTCTTTTCTGCCTGCTATAAGACCATTTCACTTTATCACATGATTTCCAGGTCAGTATCCTTTCCATCTCTTATCCCCCTTCTGAGCATTCCTTAAAGCCAGATTACCGGTATTCCTCCTGCCGACGGGCAATCAGCTGTTCAAGTTCATTCATATCCGCGCTTTCATCTTCTTCTGTCACAGCCTTTCCCTCAAATAATTCACTGTTCACCTGTTTGATACAGCTGAAAACCGAATCAAAAATACGGCTGAGATGTCCGTTTGTATCTTCTTGGAAAGAATGAAGAAACATGTTCTGTTTCCATTCTGCCCATGCCTTATTCCAGGCAATTCTCTGTTCCTCACAGTCTTTATTATGTTCCCGGATCGCATCCACCTGTATAGAGGCAAAATAGCCCAGCGCCGCCAGTACCGCGCCGGCAATTATCAGAATTAACGCAATTTGCCTGATGCCAAGAAAAATACACAAAGCCCCTGCCAATACAACCAGCAGTCCCTTCATCAGCCAGGCTGCCCGGGCTGCCAGATTTGGATCCAGAGCTATTGGTGAATCAGGGTATTTCGGCAGAGAAGGAGGCGTAATAAACGTCTTTTCTTCCACAAAGGTAAAATTACCGACATGATTAAACTGCAGCAGACAGGACAAAGGATTCGCTGCTTTTGTTTCGGGACGAATCATGAAAACTTCCTGCTCCACATTGCTTCTGTCCCAATAAACTTTTCGCTGCTCAATTTTCGCCGGAACCCGGTTATCGTTTATTTTTTCCTGTACCCGGCTCATATAATCATCAATTGTCATATCGGATTCAGTACTGCTGTAAAACTGCTGTTTCTTTGCGTCCTTTTTCAGCCAGGTCCATAACTCCCACGGACGCCCATAATTACTTTTATATTCCACCCTGCTTCCTGCATTCACTCTATTTTCCTGAACAGGATTCGCTTTCTGAATTTCTCTTTGCACCGACTGTTGAATCGCAGCCTTCTGTTCCTCCACCTTCTGGCCGATAGTTGACGCAATCTTCTGAGCGCCCACCACAGCTTTTCCCGCAGCATCAGTAACAGCTGTTTTTACTTTTTGCAGATCTTCCTGAGATAATATCGGCGTTTCTGCCTCTTTCTCCCGGGAGGTGCCTGTCTCTTCTAATACCTGTGGAAACTCATCCTGATTCTGTTCCGCATGTGTTTCCTCCTGTGAGAGGCTGGTAACTTTTTTTCCGCAGTACGGACAGAATACATCATTTTCCTCCAATTCATTGCCGCATTGCATGCAATATGCCATTTCAATCTTTCTCCTTCCCTGAGTTGAAATTTATCATATCGAACATAAAATTCGATATAAACTGTTTAGCAAAACTGGCATTATTTCCTTTAATTTTTTGTCATTAACCCGTTCTCAGCCGGAAGGGTCATGATTGTACTCCACAATATATCCTACTTTTCCTGCCAGATAATCCGGATATTTCTGCGCCAGCTCCGCAGACGCATCATTCAGATACCAGGTACCTGATACACAAAACAAGTTTAAACAAGTTTCCGGAATGGAACTTCCGTCCGCCATCACGTCGTCGTAAGACGGCTCTCCCTGATACCAGATATCCTCATACCAGCTTCCAGAACTGTTCACTGCGTCCCCATATCGTTCATATCGCTCATTTATCCAGTAATAATCCCTTCCATCTGCCTCCCGGGATCCGCCCAGATAAAAATGAACAGCCGGAAGAGAGGAAATCTCCTGTTCCTCCAGCATCCTGACAATATAATCATATTCTTCCCTGGAATTTAACTGAATCAGATAGCCGCCTCTGGAAATACTGTCCGCAAAAGCCTCATCCCATGTCACATCTGCCATTACAATTTCATAAAAATGAATCCCCTCTTTTTCTGCTTCTGCCTGAGCTTCCGAAGCAGCCTCTGTTGTGTCTTCTTCACTTTGCGCCCATGCCGTAGTTTGTGTATTTGTCTGAGACTCTATCGGTGATTCTTCTCCCGAATCCAACGTTTCTCCCTGACCGGTAAAATCCCATTCCCCCATTACTGTTTCTTCAAAATCTGATTCCATATTATTGTTTTTCCATCTGAGAGCAAAAATCGCAAAGACCAGAATTATAATAAGAAGTGAACCTGTTATGATTAACGGAATAAAAATTTTTTTCCTTTTTTTAACCTCTGTTTCTGTGTTCTTTTTCTGTATTGGTGCCGCAGGCTTGACAGCAGCTCCACAATAATTGCAAAATTTCGCCCACTCCGGTATCTCTTTCCCACATTTTCTGCAAAACACCTTTTAAGCCTCCGATCTTCATCACAAGTTTAAAACATATTTTCCCATCTAATTCCATTATTTCCTATATGCTGTATATTAGCATTCTTTATAATGCATTTCAAGTAATTTTATCGCTTTAAGAGAACATTATAATGTATAAGCCTGTTTAAAATTCACTCTGTTTGACATAAAATAGATGCAAACCATTTTCAGTCATTTATGGTAATTTTTACGGAGGATATAATTTGATTAACAGCAACAGACTTGAAACGGGCAAACGTATTCGAGACTTCAGGCTCAGTCATCATTTAACGCAGGCCCAGTTCGCTGAGAGCCTGGATGTTTCCACAAACTTCATATCAGAAATTGAAACAGGAAAGAAAGGCGTCTCTCAGTATATGCTGTATCGTCTCTATGAACAATATGACCTTTCAGCCGATTACCTTTTGTTCGGCAAAGAAAAATTCACATTGTCGCATTCCACTTTATCCGAATTTTTGTCATCCCTCTCAGAAGATGATATCCATGTTGTTATAGAATATCTCAAAGCTATGCTGAAATTAAAAGAAGTGGAAAAGAAGCAAAAGGAATATAAATCAAATATAAAATAAGCCTGTCTCCGCATAAGGAAACAGATTGCCGAAATCATTCCAATATCACATGATAAAACCATACAAGACACACAGTGTGCAAAGACAGCACCTGGGTCTGTGCCCCACTATAAAAGGAGACTGTTGCAAAATGGATGATGAATCATCTATGAAGCAATAGCCCCCTTTTTATCTCTGAAAACAAAAAACAAATCCCCAAGGAGTCCCTAAACTCTGGTATAAAATTGGATTACAATTGCAGGGGGTTCTCACACCCCTGCCAGTTCTGCCGCAACCTTTATAAAGAAAATCGTCAGTACTGCCCCGATCACCGGCTTCACAATCTTTGCCCCGCCCCGGTCAAAGAAGCGGCTGCCCAGATAATTGCCGGCGATGCTGAACACCCCCGCCGCCGCACCCAGCGGAATCAGCGTCTTTCCGTAATAAAACAGTACGGAAAAACTGGCAATGTTCGTGGACAGATTGATGACTTTTGAGATTCCGTTTGCCTGATTGAGCCGCATGTGGGCCAGGCCGGTCAGCAGCAGAATCAGGAAGGTTCCTGTACCCGGTCCATAGAAGCCGTCATAAGCCCCGATCACCAGGGCCGCTCCTGCGCTGAAGCAGGTTGTTTTCCAAAACGAGTACGGATCACGGTCAATATCCAGTGTCCGGCAGCGGAAAATGTACAGAGCCGTCAACGGCAGGATCAGCAGCAGAATCATCTTGAATACACAGTCATCCAGCAACAGCCCCAGGCGAGCTCCCACGCAGGAAGCGGCCAGTGCGCAGACTGCGCAGATTCCAGCCTGTTTCCAAGGAATGTATCCATTTTTTGCGTATCGGAAAGTAGTCAGCGCCGTCCCCATCCCTGAACTCATCTTGTTGGTTCCGATGGCATAATGAGCCGGAAGCCCCGCAATCATATAGGCCGGCAGAGAAATCAATCCTCCGCCGCCCGCCACGGCATCTACAAAACCGGCCAGAAAAACCAGCGGACAGACAATCAATACATGCGTTATCGTAACTGTCACGGCACTTTCTCCTCTCGTACATGTTTTTGAAACTCAGAGCATTCCGGCTCTTTAGGATTATAATCTGTCTGTCAGTCAGGAAAATAAAAGCAGTATCTTATCCTTAACGCCTAATACAAAGATTATCAGCACAATCAGCGGCAGGATATAGCTCACATAGAACCGGAGGCCGTTGGCCACCTTCAGCCCTTTTCCGGAATTGGCTTCCTCCCGGAAATTCTTCCAGCCCCATCCGTACCGGCTGGTGCAGAACAGCAGATAGACGATCGAGCCAAGCGGAAGCCAGATATTGGACACCAGAAAATCCTCCAGATCCATAACCGTTGTACCGGCGCCGAAGGGCTGAAAGCCTGACCAGACATTAAATCCCAGGGCGCAGGGCAGGGAAAGCAGGATCATCAGAACCGTGTTCACAGCCGCCGCCTTTTTTCTGCTGACCCCGGTCAGATCCATGCAGCAGGACATGATATTCTCGAACACTGCCAGCACCGTGGAAAAGGCCGCAAACGCCATAAACACAAAAAACAGGCTGCCCCACAGCCGGCCCAGCGGCATATGGTTAAAGATATTGGGCAGGGTTACAAATATCAGGTTCGGCCCGCTGTCCGGCGATACGCCAAAGGCAAAGCAGGCAGGAAAAATAATCAGCCCGGCAGTAAAGGCAACAAAGGTATCCAACACAGCCACATTCACAGCCTCACCCAGCAGAGCCCGGTCTCTTCCGATATAACTTCCGAAAATCGCCATGGCGCCGATTCCCAGAGACAGAGTAAAGAAAGACTGGTTCATCGCGCCGACAATGACATTGACGATGCCCGCCTCCCGCATCCGTTCCATGTCGGGAATCAGGTAGAACCGCAGTCCTTCCCCGGAACCTTCTGTCATAATGCTGTTCACAGCCAGAATCACCATAATCGCCAGCAGGGCAATCATCATCACTTTTGTGACACGCTCCAGGCCTTTCTGCAGGCCGAATGAATTAATGGCAAATCCCACAATAACAACTACAACCATCCATCCCACCAGCACCATTGGCTGGCTGAGCATCTCAGGGAACACAGCCTGTACCTGTTCAGTGGCCGCGCCTTCGAACCGGCCAGAAGCTGTCAGATAGAAATAATGCAGCATCCAGCCGCACACTGTTGTATAAAACATCATCAGCAGATAGTTTCCGATCAGGGCGATGTAACCGTGAATATGCCATTTCTGGCCCGGCTTCTCCAGCGCCTGGTAGGCGCGCACAGGGCTTTTCTGGCTGGCTCGCCCTACCGCAAACTCCATTGTCATAATCGGAAGTCCCATAATCACCAGAAACAATACATAAAATACGACAAAAGCGCCTCCGCCGTACTGTCCCACCATCCAGGGGAACTTCCACACATTTCCCACCCCGATGGCGCATCCTGCTGAAAGCAGGATGAAACCCAGCCGGGAACCTAACCGTTCTCTTTCCATAACTCTTCATCCCCCATTTCATCGTTTTCATTAAAACAGGCGGATTATATATCCACCCGGGCTGTAGCGTAACACAAAATGATGCACAAGTCAATGTCTGGGTATTCTGACACACAGGCAGCAGACGTATCTTCTATATTCATTTCTGTTATGGCATTGCCGGCAGCGGCCGGTGCTCTTCACCTGTCTCATCCGAACGCATGCGCAGGATTCCCGTCTAATGGGTTCTTTCAGTGCACCATCCGACAAATATCACAGATGCCGCATCTTTAGGATTCCTCTGTGGAGCATTTTATACCTCCCGTTATATTTTAAATAAAAATATATTGCATCTGCTGTAAATTCCCTGTTCCCTCCCTTCATTTTATGGTAAAATAAGAACAAATGTACGGAGGAGGTGGCTGACGGGTGACATCCAACCAAAAAACTTACATCGCAATAGATTTGAAGTCTTTTTATGCTTCTGTAGAATGTGTAGAGCGGGGGCTGGATCCCCTGACTGCCAATCTGGTAGTGGCAGATCGCAGCCGAACAGAAAAAACGATCTGCCTGTCCGTTTCCCCGGCGCTGAAGGCATGGGGCATCCCCGGCCGGCCCCGCCTTTTTGAAGTGATTCAAAAAGTGCGGGAAATAAATAACAAACGGCGTCAGGAATCGCCGGAACACCGGCTGACCGGCTCCTCCGCCGATGACCGGGAACTGAGGGAAAACCTTTCCCTGGCGGTGGATTATGTAACAGCCGTCCCCCGGATGGCTTTCTATATGGAATACAGTACCCGAATTTACAATATTTATTTAAAATATATCGCCCCGGAGGATATCCATGTCTACTCTATCGACGAGGTATTGATTGACGCCACCGGCTATCTCCACACCTACCGCATGTCAGCCAGGGAGCTGGCTATGACCATGATCCTGGACGTTCTGAAGACCACCGGCATTACCGCAGCGGCCGGAA
Organism: Candidatus Paralachnospira sangeri; assembly: GCA_904397815.1. GTDB lineage: Bacteria > Bacillota > Clostridia > Lachnospirales > Lachnospiraceae > Paralachnospira_A > Paralachnospira_A sangeri. The sequence goes on along the minus strand of CAJFOT010000057.1, from coordinate 19,322 downwards.
TCGGAACCAACCTGTATCTGGCAAAGATCGCCATGGATATTGTGGCAAAACACATTACACCTGATGACAATGGGGTGCGGATTGCCTGGCTGGATGAGCTGGAATACCGGAAGCTGCTGTGGGGCCATCGTCCTCTGACCGATTTCTGGCGGGTGGGCAGAGGCTACGCCAAGAAACTGGAAGAACACGGACTGTATACCATGGGGGATATCGCCCGCTGTTCCATCGGGAAAGAACATGAGCTATATAATGAAGATCTTCTGTACCGTCTGTTCGGGATAAACGCAGAACTTCTGATCGACCACGCCTGGGGCTGGGAACCCTGCACTATCGCCGATATCAAAGCATATAAGCCTGAAAACAGGAGTCTGGGCTCCGGCATGGTATTACAGTGTCCCTATGATTTCAGCCAGGCCCGCCTGGCAGTCCGGGAAATGACCGATCTGCTGGTGCTGGAACTGGTGGATAAAGGGATGGTGACCGACCAGATCGTCCTGACCATCGGATATGACATTGACAGTCTGAAAAGCAGCCGCACAGGCAAGCAATACCGCGGTCCTCTAACCACAGACCGCTATGGCCGTCAGATTCCCAAACATTCCCACGGTACAGAAAAGCTGAAACGGCCCACATCTTCAGGAAAGCTGATTGAAGAAGCGGTGACAGCGCTGTATGACAGAATCATAAACCCGGATCTTCTGGTGCGGCGTATCCAGGTGACAGCCTGCCGGGTAATAAAGGAGACAGCTGTTCAGCCGGAACCCGTCTGCGAACAGATGGATCTGTTCACGGATTACGAAGCGGAAGAACATAAACGCCAGAAAGAAGAAAGAGCGCTGGAACGGGAGAGAAAAATACAGCAGGCTATGCTGTCGATTAAGAAAAAGTATGGTAAAAATGCGATTCTGAAGGGGATGAACCTGCAGGATGGCTCCGTTGCCCGGGAACGAAACCGGCAGATCGGAGGCCATAAAGCATAATCATATTTCTCACAAACTTCGGCCCAGAAAAACGCCGGCCCAAAAACTGCGCCGGTCGGATTCACATCAGGCGTATACATTAAAAAGCGGCCGGTCCGCCAGAATATTTAGAAAATAAATCAGAAGGTGATCCGATGGAAAATAAGAAAAAAGCGGCCAATCCCTATGAGGATATGCTGACGATGCCTCATCATATTTCTGCCCGCCATCCTTCCATGCCCATGTCGGAGCGGGCTGCACAATTCTCTCCTTTCGCTGCACTCAGCGGATATGGAGACGCAGTGGAAGAAGCAGCCCGGCTGACCGAAGAACAGACAGAACTGGACCCCTATGAGCAGGACAAGCTCAACGCCGCCCTAAACAGCATCCGACAGCGGATCTCTGACCGGCCGGAAATTTCTTTTATCTGGTTTTTGCCTGACGCAAGAAAGCAGGGAGGCACTTATATGCAAGAAACCGGCATCGTCAAAAAAATCGATCTTTGCCGACGCCGGATTATTCTGGAAAGCGGAACAGAGATACCGATGGAAGATCTCTTTCATATTGAAGAAATTTCAAAAGAAATGCTCTCGCCATAATTCTCTATCTGAAACGATCCTCTGCTTTTTATTTCGTCCTCCTCAGTACCGTCCTGGCAATCATCTCCGGCCCTCCTTTCAGCGCCCGGATGATACAGTCTACATCATCTGCCGTATTATAGGGGGCCAGGCTGATCCGGCAGGCTGATCCGACACCCAGATAAGCCAGCAGAGGCTGGGCGCAGTGGGTGCCGGAGCGGACATTAATTCCCTGGGCATCCAGATAACGTCCCACCAGCAGAGAGCTCTGCCCGACGAAATTAAAGGAGACGATTCCGCACCGGTCTTCAGCCGGATCAGGATTCCCATATATTCTCAGCCCGGGGATTTCCCGGATCCCTTCCAGCAGCTGTGCCGTCAGCGCTGCTTCATGCTCCCGGATCGCTTTCTGCCCCAGCTGCTGAATATACCGGATCGCAACAGAAAAAGCGAAAGCGCCGGAGGCATTCTGGGTGCCTGCCTCAAACCGCAGAGGCGGCTTTTCATAGACTGCCTTTCTCCAGGATACCTGATCTACCATCTCTCCTCCCAGATTATAAGGCGGCATCTGTTTCAGCAGCTCATACCTGCCCCACAGCACACCCACCCCATCAGGCCCGAAAGCCTTATGGGCCGAAAAAGCCGCAAAATCAACTCCCATCTCTTCCACATCAACGCCGCAGTGAAGAAAGCCCTGGGCACAGTCCGCCAGCACATAAGCTCCCATCTCATGGGCGCGGCGGGTGATCTCTTTCACCGGAAAGCAGGTTCCCAGCACATTGGATACCTGGGCGACAGCCACAAAACAGGTTTTCGGCGTGATTTTCTGCCGGATCTCTGATTCCAGAAGCCGGCCCCGCTGATCAGTCAGCAGGTAAACCAGACGGCATTTGTGCTTCCTGGCCAGCTCCTGCCAGGGCAGCACATTGCTGTGATGCTCTGAAATCGGGATCACGATCTCATCGCCCTCCCGCAGCATCGGCTCCACAAAACAGCGGGCCACAAGATTGATGGCCTCTGTGGTATTCCGGCAGAACACCACTTCCTGTTTCTTTCCGTGAATGTGCTCTGCCACCACCTCACGAGCATATTCATAAATGTCCGTAGCCAGAGCGCCCAGTTTATACGTCCCCCGGTGGGGATTGGCATTGCGCACCGTATACCATTCTGTCAGAGCATCCAGCACACACTGCGGCTTCTGTGTTGTAGCAGCGCTGTCTGCATAAATCAGATGCCCGTCCTTATTATAATTCGTTAATATCGGAAAATCCCTCGCGATATCCAGCATGACAGTCTTTTCCCCTTTCTCTCTTTCTCCTAAAATTCCCGGCCGCAGCCTATGCCGCAGCCGGGAATTTCTCCGTCAGTCTGTTTTTTCCTCTTCCAGCACTTCATTGTACTGATTCATCCGTATATAGACCACCACTCTGAGCGTATCCACCGCTTCCCCTTGGTCTGTATGATTTTCGAAAACAGATGCGGCTGCCCGGGCCAGCTCCTGGTCGCCGATCACGTCCCGCAGCCAGGCCACGGTTTCTCCGCTGTCCAGCGTCCGGACACCGCCTGCAGGATTATTAAATTCCCGTTTTCCCAAAGCCATAACGAAATCTTCAATACTGTAGCAGCGCACCATGGACACCCCCCGGTGAAACCCCTGAGACAGCATACTGAAGCGTTCTTCGAAGGACAGTTCACGGATATAATGTTTTACTTCCTCCAGTGTGGGATACTCCATAAAATATCCGCCCGGTCTCTGCTCCTCTTCAGCTGCCGGATAATCCCTGTCAGTCATTGGCGGCACCCAGCTTTCCTGCAGCTTCCAGCGTATCTGCTACCTGCTTCAGATTCAGTTCCTCCAGCGTCTTTCTGGTCGGCCATCCTGTAGCCGGATCCCAGCCTTCCCGCTGATAATAGCGGCCCTTGAAATCTTCGAATTTTTCCCGGTCCAGAACCCTTCCTTTTCCTGATGCGTAAGTCCATTCACCGTTAATATACATCGGATAAAGGGCATCCTCAGGATTCGGGCGTTCATAGACATAATTGGCAAATACTTCATCATCCCGATGCCGTCCCTGAAGCACCCAGATGGCTTTATCCAGATTCCATATTCTGCGCCCGATCTCGTAAGACTCTTCTTTCGTCATATCCAGACCGGTCACCGCTTTATACAGCTGACATCCATAATCATCCAGATCAATGAAATAGTCATGATAAGGGTCATTTACATTAATACGGGCGCCGCCCCAGCCCCAGTCGCAGAAAGTCAGAGACTGCTCCCACACACGGGTCCAGTGCCGGTAATAATAGACACATTCGATCCTGTAATCACTGTAGGCATTTTCTTCACTGTAATCCCAGCACCGGGGATCCAGTCCATTGGCAGTACGGGACAGCATATTAACCAGTCCCTCCGCTGTCAGCATGGGCGGAATATGCAGAAGGGTTATCGTCGCCTTCGGCATCCAGTATACCCAATGGTTAAAGCTGTGTTCATTAATGTCCCGCTCTCCGAAAATACTGCCGAAACTCCAGTCTGTTTCCACCTGAGGGGAATAATGCTCCCCGTATCCCCACTGAGGATGGGTCAGCTCTCCGGTGGTGGAATCCTCCTCCCAGGTTCCCCAGGCTTTTGCTGCCCGCACCACGCCGTCGGCCAGCTGATCGCCGCAGTCTTCTCTTTTCACCATTTTCTCCATCAGTGCCCGGGCAAACTCATGGGTTCCGAATTTTTTAAAATCCAGATCTCCGGTATCAATCTTTTTCCCCGGTCCTGCCAGTCCTCTTTTATACAGAGAGTACAGATATGTAGGCGTATCGACCTCCCAGGCATTGATTCCCCAGCGGTTCAGCAAATCCGCATTCTTTCTGCCTGTCTCCTCTGAGTCGATATTTCCCCTGCCCCAGCTGAGTACAATACAGTAAGCCTCGTTGGCCTTTGAATCCGGGAAAATGGACCGGCAGGCGGTGGGGCAGCCCTCACAGGCCTCCGGACGGTGGGGCAGATAATTGAAATTGCCCAGCACATTGCCCTGTCCCGGAATATTATACTGATGATACTGAACAAAAGGATCGTAAGGCACCTCATCCGGCCGGTCAATCTTATAATCACGCCTGATATACAGTTCACGCCGCAGGGCCAGCAGCCGTGTGGGATCCGCGATCCCGAAGGTCTGTGTTCCCGTAAAGCTGACCGCTTTCAGATTCTTGGAACCCCATACCGCCCCGAATCCGGTCTGCGCGGCGATATGGTTCGCATCGTGGACGATGCCGCCGATACGGCCCAGCCGCTCACTGATCGGCGTAATGCACATCACTGCCGGACGGGACATGGTCATATGCTTCGATCCCGGCACCCGGTACCATTCTCCGTCCTTGGCGCCGCCAGTAATCTGATCCATAATCTGCTTCTGGGTATCCCAGGCATCCAGTCCCCACAGACCGGAAGCGTCCTCAAAGGTAATCACTCCGTCGATTACATTGATCCATACCGGTGTTTCGGAACGTCCCGTTACCATAAAGGCATCGAATCCGGCACGCTTCATACCGCCGGCGATACGTCCGCCCATGCTGGAGCGGGTATACCACTCATGATCCGCAAATGCGCCGATGCCTGTGATCTCTGCTCTGGCGCCGGCGGTCGGCACCAGGGTTCCGGAAAACGGATTTCCCGCCACCACAATCAGATTTCTGGGATCAAAGGGTTTGATGGTTTTATCCTCACAAAAATCCCAGAACAGCGCTGACGCCAGCCCATGGCCTCCCAGCCACTGTACATAAGGTTCCGAGTCAATTATCCGAACCTGCCGTGTTGTCAGATCTACATGGGCGATTTTTCCAACCCAGCCTTTCGTTTCTGCCATTTGCTATTCCCCCTTTGCCGCACTTTCTATATCTTCATCATCAATGGTTGTGGACGCCCACGCAGCTCCCGCCTCGCCAATCTGACGCAGACCCGCGGCTGCCAGCGCTTCTCTGGGCGGCTGCATTCCGGCATCGTCAATCGGGAAATTTGCCCGGGCATAATGCAGGCTCTTCCGCAGATTCACCTCATAGCCCTCTTCTGTTTCCGGCATATCACGGGAAAATGTAATCGCCTGCAGAGAACAGACATTGATGCAGGCCTGTTTTCCCCGGACGCCGCCCTCCTCGGCCCAGTAAGGCGTATTCTGGCAGAGATCACATTTAAGCGCCACTTTGCGCTCATAATCAAAGGCAATTCTTGTGGGGCTGTATTTACATGCCTTGATACATTTTCTGCATCCGATACACGCCGTTTCATCAATCACCCGTACCCCTGTTTTTTCATCGATATGAAGCGCTTTAACCGGACAGGCATCCACACAGGTGGGTTCCGCACACTGCCGGCACACATACTGCTCAATATCATCATCGGGATATGTTCCGAATACGTTTTTCTTAATCTGGATGCGGGCATGAGACAGATTGATTCCGCCTTCATGGGCCAGCGTACAGGCCATCATACAGCTCATGCAGCCTGAACATTTTTTGGGATCAATCAGCAGATAGCCCTGAGAAACCGGTCTCACAGATTCAGAAGACTCATTGCTCATATTATTTCCTCCTTTAACTTTCATTCGAATCCTTCTCATCAAAACCCCATAAAGCATGATTCTGGTTACAGCTTAACAAATTGCATAATAAATGAAAATATATATGTAAAATAATGCGATTATTTTGTAATAAACTGTTTTTAATACTGCGTTTCGTAATATTGTGTTTAATATTAATTGTTTTTTCTCCAATCATGACATCATTTCTGCCTTTCATAACATCTGAAGATTCAAACATAACATCCCATTTCCCGTTTTTTACAGCATAATTGACTTTTTCCCGTTATTCTGGTACGACTGTCTTAACATTATTCTGGCTCTTGAGCCTATTTTTACAGGAGGGGTATTTTTCATGGAAGAAAAAATCATTACCATTCAGGAGAAAACCGTCGTCAATGCCGGGGCCGCTACCACGATGATCTATTCCTGTCTCTGTATCACCTTCGCCGCCAATCTGCTGGGCTTCGTCGGAGAAGGCGCCGGGCTGGCAGTGGGGATTCTCCAGCTGGGCGTTTTCGCAGGCTACATCATCGGCAGTATGTATGTACTGAAATCCGGCAGTGATATCGGTGGGAATACATTTTTCCTTTTCGCCACCATGTTCGGCGGTGCCGGAGGTCTGCTCACTGTTTCCGGACATATTTTTGACTATCTGGGCATCCCGTACTGCTGGGAGATCGGCAGCATCGTCAATGTAGTCTGCGGGCTGATCCTCTTTGTAATCGCCTTCGCCAACCGGATTAATTCCAAGGCCGATTTCCTGGTTATTCTCTTTGCCGCTGTCGGCGTATCAAGCGCCGGCCTGTGCGGGCTTGTGATGCCCGAACTGTTTTCTCTGATCGGCGGTATCGCCCTGGGCATCGACGGCATCATCGCCTTCTACATCGTCGCCGCCGCGTATCTGGAAATGTCAGGCATCCGCATAAATCTGGGAAAACCGCTGGCCGAAAAGAAAAAAGCTGAAAATAACTGAATCCGCTCATTTTCCGCAATACCACTGTCATCATTTCTTTTATTATGATATAATGTCTGCAAAGCAGGCATGATACCTGCGGGTATAGAGGTTTCCGCAAAACCGCAGAAATCCCTGCACATCCGCCGGAGGCCTATGGCTGCGCCACAGCGGGCGTGGTACAAGGTCCACAGCGTGAACATGAAATGATCTGTACGATTATAACTTCAGAAAAAAGCTGCAGGAAACGCCATAAATTTTCTTTATGGCGTTTCCTGCAACTCAAAAACAACAGATTGTTTCAAAAACACAATATATGATATGCCTGTGGGAGGAGAAGGAATTGTACAGAATCGGGCTCTGTGAGGACTGCCGGGAGGACCGGCAGCGCGTCAGACTTTATCTGGAAACGCTGTTTCAGGAAATTCATAAACCATACACCTATACAGAATATACCTCATACCGGAATTTTCTGGATGAAGCAAAACCTTTTATGTTTGATATTCTGCTGTTTGACGTAGATCTGGGAGGAAAAAGCGGCATTGAGGCAGCTGTCAGACTGCGGAAGGCAGACAAACGGGTTATCATCATTTTTACAACCAATTATCCTGGCAATGTTTTTGACAGTTTTGCGGCAGAACCTCTCCAGTATCTGCTGAAGCCCCTCAGCAGAGAATTATTCATGGAAGTGATGAAAAATGCCCTGTCTAAAATAGAAGATTCACGGCAAAAGGTAATCACTTTTTCTTTTGATAAAGTGATCTACAATGTCCCTGTAGATTCAATCATATATTTTGAAAATGAAAAAAGACTGATTTATATTGTAACAGAACAGACAACCTATAAATTTTACGGGAAAATATCCCTCCTGGAGCAGCACCCCCTGCTGAACGGCTTCATTCACTGCCACCGCAGTTATCTGGTCAACCCCGCCTTTATCCAGCGTATTGAACATGATACCATTATTCTGACTGCAGGAGAAAAAATCCCTATCAGCCGGAGCAGCAGCAAAAAAGTCCGGGAACAATATATAAACTATATTTAAAAACTTCTGTGAGGATGAAACATGTTTTGGATTCTTATATCCTGTGCTGTCAGCGGCATTGCGGCAGACAGCCAGATCGGATTTTATCTGAATCTCAGGCGGAAATCTTTCCGATATGTTACGGCAGTTCTGTATGCCCTTCTGACAGGCATCTATCTGGCATTCTGCCGCAGTCCGGCCAGACTTCCGGCTCTGACAGCCGGAACCGCCGGCCTGCTCCTGGCGGCCAGTCCTCTTTATATCGAAAAAATATACTGCCGGACCTATAACCTTCTGATACAGACCGTAGTAACCATTACAATCCTGTATTTCACAGAAAACCTTATGGCCCTGATCGCTCCGCGAAATACCTGGATAGCCTGTTTTTGCACCATTCTGTTCTGCAATGCCCTCTGGACGGGCATCATGTACCTGCTGCGCCGCCATATATTTACCCTGATGCCCATGAACGAGGTTTTTTATAAAAAAAGCCTCCTGAGCATCAGCATCTCCTATGCCATTCTTCTTCTGGGAATACATGGCCGCGGCATCCCCCGCAGCTGGGCTGAGATTGTCAGATCTGATCTGAATTTTATGACTACAGTCGTGGTTATGCTTGCCATCATCATCACCCTGAACGGACTGCGCGTCTCCGAATCTGCCATGATCAAAGAGCAGCAGCTGTATTCCATCCGGCTGCAAAACCGTATGCTGAAACGTCAGGCAGATGACACTATGATCCATAACCGCCAGTTGCGCCGGATCAGACATGATTACCGCCATCATCTGTCGGTGATCCAGGGACTTCTCCAACAGGGAGAGCTGCGCCATGCATCGGCATTTATCAGTCAGCTGCTGGATCAGTATGCGGAACCTGTAAAAAAAGTATACTGTGACAATCCGTTGATTAACGCGATTCTGATGGATACCGGAGAAGCCTGCCGGCAGATCTGTGCTGATTTTCAGCCTGTCATCCGCCTGGATGCCGAAATCCTGGCTGATGAAACAGACCTGGCTGCGCTGCTGATGAATATCCTGAATAATGCAGTTGACTGTATCAGAGGTCTGTCCGGACAAAATCGGCCTTTCATCCGTCTTTGCCTCTATACAGCCCATGAATTTCTGGTAATCAAATGTGAAAATACCATTTCCTATATACCGGAAATTATCAACAACCGCATTTATTCCTCAAAAGAGGACTCACAAACGCAGCATGGAATCGGTCTGGAATCGATTCACTATATCTGTGACAAATATGACGGACAAGCTCAGCTCCAGGCAGAAGAAAACCTTTTCACCATCACCGCCGTGATCCAAAACCGTCCGTCTGCCCATTAGCGCATTCCTTTTTCCTGCATTTGCGTCATACAGGCATAAATCTCACAGTTTTTTCTATGTTTTGAGGTGGCCAGATGACCGGCAAATTTAGAGGTTCGGGAGGTTTTACTGCAAAAGGATGAATCGCAGCCCCTTCCGCAGCCGTTCTTCCCCATCTGCAAAGTGGCTGCCCGGGTTGATCTCAAAACAGGTCTCCACCCCCTGTTCCCGCAGCAGCCCTTCCGCCTTTGCCGTACATTCCTCCACACGGCTCATCCGGGGATTTCTGGTATTCTTCTCCCTGCTGCCCACAGAAAAATAAGCCCGCCGGACAGCGGATGAAGCAGGATGGCTTTTCAGATAATCCAGAAAACCGTCATACCAGAGAGAACCGGAGATGGAACAGATTTTCTCAAACAGATCAGTCCGGCAGGCGGCATAAACCGCAAACAGGCCGGACAGCGACACTCCCGCAATACCGCGGCGCAGTCCTTCCGCCCCCAGCTCCTTTTCCGCCAGAGGCATCATCTCCCCGGTCAGCTCTGCCAGGTATTCCTCTCCTCTGCCGGCGAAATCCTCTCCCCTGGCGAACACCTTTCTCGCCGGCCAGGGCGTCAGATCTCCATTCCAGTCCTCGCCAGACACAGAAACGCAGACAGCGCCCGCCTCCTCCAGCAAATCCTCCGGCAGCCGCAGATCAGCTGACGGACTGTGGAGATAAATGATCTCCTCCGGCTCCCGCCGCGGGATCAGGCAAGTCAAAGTATATCGCCCTTTTTCAATCCTTCTCTCTTTCATGCCTTTATACTTCCCCCTGCCCTTCCCAATACCGCTTCCGGAGCTCCTCCATCAGTTTCTCATCATTCACTGCCAGAACGGTACTCTTCGTCTGAAGGGGCAGGGGCCCGCCGTCCAGGCTGTATGCCGCTCCGCCCGCTTCTTCAAGAATAATCCTGGCCCCGTTGTGATCCCAGGGAGATGAGCGCAGGGCTGCAAACAGATCCGCCTCTCCCGCCGCCACCTCACACAGCTCCAGCGCCACTGACCCGAGGCTGCGCACGCCCCGGACATCCCGCGCCAGACGGATCAGCCAGTCCCGGTAGGGGTGGTCCTCCAGAAAGGTTTTCTGGATCCCCGGCGTGGTAACCAGCAGCTCCGGGATCCGGTTTCTGTCAGACACATGGATCGGCGTCTGATTCCGCCAGGCGCCGCCGCCGTGTTTTCCCCAGTACAGACATTGACGCTCCACATCCAGAACCATGCCGAACAGAGGCTCTCCGCCGTTCCAGCACCCTACAGAAATGGCATAATTTCTGTGCTGATTAATAAAATTTGTGGTTCCGTCGATGGGGTCCAGATACCAGGTCATGCCCGAAGGGCTGTGTTCTTCCGGCGGGTACTCCTCCCCCACCACAGAATCCTGGGGAAAAGCCGACAGAATCCTCCGCCGCAGAAACTGCTCCGTCTCTCTGTCCCAGTAAGTTACCAGATCCTGATGTCCCGACTTGCGCTCCACCTCACTTTTATCCAGATGACACTGCCGCAGGGCTTCCCCTGCCTTTATCACAGCGTCCCTTGCCAGTTCAAACCGCTCCATTCCACACCCGCTTTCTATATTTTATTCTGTTCAGTCCTCTTATTTTATCAAATCACATTTCCCTGCGGGCGTCAAGCGGGTCTTACCAGACCACCTTCATCTCCCCGCGGTATTCCAGCGCTGCCGGACTGTGAGTCCGGATGTACCGGGCGGTCAGGTCGGGCATCTCCACCCCGCCCCGCCAGAGGACAGGGCAGTCCCGCAGGATCTCATAGCCGCCGGTTCCTGTGGCCCTGTAATTACTGGTGCACAGCCGGAAGGTTCCCTGCCCCAGGGCCGAACCATCCGGTCTGGTCAGGCGGACCACCCGGCTCCCCACCGGCCGCCGCAGGTCGAAGGTATAGGAAATACCGGCATAAAAATCATAATTATAATGCTCTTCCTTCGGCTGAAGGAATTCCCGGGATACCCGGGGTTCTCCCCCTTCCAGGACGAAATAAGAGGCGCACCGCTCCAGCGCCTGCCGGATCACTTCCTCTGTCACCTCCAGCACCACCAGTGTGTTGGCAAACAGATAGGCAGCCGTCACGCCCCGCATCGTGACAGGGGAGGCCAGTCCTGTGGGGTCATTGCCCAGACTGGTGCAGGAAAGGTCAGCGCCGGTGGCATCCAGCTGCACCTGATTAAACAGAGCTGCCACCCGGCTGCCGTACAGCGCCGCTTCCAGCTTTCCCTCGGGGGAAAGAGGCTGTTCCAGGCAGCCCACAGGCTGATCCAGCCATGTCTGCACCGCCTGCTCCAAAGGAAGGAGGGTCTGAAAGGGCCGGGCCGGATGACGATCGCCCACGGGCTCCAGCCGGGAACAGAAATGAACCCGGCTTTCCTCCCGGCTTCCGGAGATACGCAGATACTGTCCCCCGTTGGCAGGCGGCTGGACGCCATAGGTACCTGCCAGCTCCACGCCCTCCACCGGCATATGCTGGTGTCCCGTCAGCAGCAGGTCAAAGTCCAGTTCCCGGGCGATTTTGCAGGCAATATTCTCTCCGCTGCCTGACAGCAGCTGCCCGGTGCGCAGATCTTCCTCAAACCCGCTGTGGCAGATGCAGATACAGATATCGCACAAAGGTTTCAGCCGGCTGCACGCCTCCCTGGCTGCCGAAAAAGCGTCAGTGACCCGCAGCTGCTCCAGATTCTGCGGCTGCTCCCACACATTGACAAAATCCGTGACAATGCCAGTCAGGCCGATCCGCAGGCCGCAGGCCAGAGTGTGGACAGTCCAGGGGCGCAGATACAGCCGGCCTCCCAGGTCTTCCACATTGGCGCACAGGCAGATGCCTTTCATAGCATCCAGATATTCAGCCAGCGCCTCATAGCCGAAATTAAAGTCGTGATTTCCCAGTGTAAAATAATCCAGCCCCACAGCATTAAACGCCTCAGCGACAGGATGAAAGGGCCAATCCCCCCGATGCTCCAGATAATACTGGGTCAGCGGGGTGCCCTGCAGGGAATCACCGCCGTCCAGCACCAGGGTGTCGCCATCCTTCCTGATTGCGCCGGCCAGATTCAGCAGGCCGGCAGGCTCCGGCCTGTTTGTGGCATAATTCACCGGGAAGATGTGTCCATGAGTGTCAGATGTATAAATAATCGTGAAATTCTGTCCCATACATTACCCCCTGGCCAGTTTCACCCGGATCCGGGTAGAAATCCATTCCACGATCAGCACCAGTACAATCAGCCCGGCCAGAATTGCGCCTGCTTCTTCCCACCGGTAAGCATTCATGGCAAAAATCAGCGGCGCGCCGATTCCGCCGGCGCCCACCAGACCCAGCACTGTAGCGTCCCGGAGATTGATGTCAAAACGATAGATCGCCGTAGAAGCAAAATTCGGCATCAGCTGGGGCAGGATTCCGCAGCGGATTTTCTGCCAGGCTGTACAGCCCATGGCGTCCAGGGACTCCAGCACGCGGACATCCAGATCCTCAATGGCTTCAATATACATTTTGCTCACCATTCCCACCGAACAGAGGGACATGGTCAGCAGGCCGGCGAAAGCGCCGGGGCCGGTCACCCGGATAAACATCAGACCGTAGACAAAAGCAGGCACCGTCCGCACCGCCATAATGACGATCCGTCCGATAAAAGCCACCGGCTTCGGCGTCAGGTTAGATGCTGACAGAAAAGCCAGGGGAATGGAAATCACAGCGCCCACAACAGTGCCGAGGAAAGCGATGCAGATAGTCTCCAGCAGCAGATAGGGGACGCCCTGGGTGGTCAGATTAAACAGCAGATCCGTGTCCGGATGAAAGATGCCGGACAGGATATTCCACGCAATCACAGCCCCGTTCTGGGTGGTGCCGGCTGTCTCCACAGCAGAGCCGCTCCAGATGAGAAGGGCAGCCACGATAACAGCCACCGTCAGATGAAAAACCCAGTTCTTCGGCCGACTGGCATAGGCCTGTTCGATTCTCTGATTCATAGCCGTTCCCTCCTTTTATACCAGGCGCCTGCGGGCTGCCCGGCTGATGGTTTCAATGATAAATACCGTTACAAACAGTGCCAGCAGAATCATGCCCACACTGGAATACTCCCGCCATCCGATCTTTTCATTCAGGATCAGGCCCAGTCCGCCGGCGCCCACGTATCCAAGGATAGAGGCATAGCGCACATTTCCCTCGAAACAGAACAGACAGTTGGACAGATAGGAGGGGAGCACCTGGGGTACAATCGCCGTGATAAATGCCCGGGGTTTTGTGGCGCCCATCGCCTCCATCGCCTCAAAGGCGCCCATATCCACCGTCTCGATCTCTTCATACAGGATTTTTCCGATATAGGCAAAGGTAAAGATAGCGATGGCTGTCGTACCTGCCAGCGTACCCAGTCCGAAAATATAAGTGGCAATCAGCGCCGAAACCAGGGTGGGCAGCGTCCGGATGATGCTGAGAAGCAGCCGCACCAGACTGACCACAGCCCGGCTCCGGATGATATTGGTGGAGGCCAGCATGGCGAAAGGCACTGCCAGGACAGAGCCGATAAAAGACCCCAGCAGAGACATTTTGATCGTGTCAAAAAGGGGCTGCCAGACCTGAGGCATATAATTCCACTTCGGCGGAAACATCTCCCCCAGAATTACAAAAAACTCTCTGATCCGGCTGACCAGCACACCCGGATCAAAGCCGGTGATCCGGACAGAAAGGACTGTCATGGCCAGCAGAATCACCGCCGCCAGCGGCGCCCGGGAGCGGGGTTTCTTTACCAGCTTCCCATTGGGCAGCGTCAGAACCCGGGGCGGAAAGATCTTGTCATACACGCTCATGCAGCCCCCTCCTTCTTCGTCTGATAGATCGCGTCCAGTGTCTCCTGATTCACCTGGTCTGCCGGGCCGTCATAGACGATCTCTCCCTCCCGGATTCCCACCACCCGGGTCGCGTACTGAAGAGCCAGTTCCACATGATGAATATTAATGATAATCGGGATATGGGTCTCCTGATTGATGCGCCGGAAATCATCCATCACCTGTCTGGCTGTCACCGGGTCCAGGGAAGCTACCGGCTCATCAGCCAGGATAATCTGGGGATTCTGCGCCAGGGTCCGGGCCAGGGCCACACGCTGCTGCTGGCCCCCGGAGAGCTGATCCGCCCGCACAAAGGCTTTGTCCAGGATCCCCACCTGATCCAGAGCTTCCAGGGCCTTCATCTTCTCTTCCTTCGTATAAATGCCCAGTGTGGCTCTCCACCAGGGCTGCCCCGGCACAAAGGCTGTCAGCACATTTTTCACAACAGTGGTGCGGGTAATCAGGTTAAAAGACTGGAAAATCATGCCGATGCGCCGGCGGAACGCCCGGAGACTTTTTCCGTGAAGAGTCATCACATCTGTACCATCCACCGTCAGCGTTCCGCCGGTAATGTCATGCATCCGGTTAATGGTACGAATCAGTGTGGATTTGCCTGCGCCGGACAGTCCGATCACAGCGACGAACTCCCCTTCCCCGATGGTCAGATTAATATTTTTCAGCGCCTCAAATCCATTGGGATATCGTTTGCTCACATTTTTGAACTCAATCATCTTTCTCTCCTTTTCCACGGCAGAGATCCGCTCTGCCCTTTCAGGACGCAGCTGCGGATCCCTGCGATAAATAAAGGGAGGAAAGCCGCAGCCTCCCTCCCTCTCGCAGAGCGTTTCATCAGACTGTTATCATCCCTCACTGTTGAGAGACTGAATCATTTCCTGCGCGGCCCGCTCAGAATCATAGTCAGAGGACTGCGCGGGCATATAGCCGTTATGGCTGTAAATCGCGATCACTTCTTTTCCTTCTTCTGTGTTTCCGATATTGATGAATGCCTCAGACAGCGCTGCCTTAAAGGCGTCATCCATGATCGGGGATGTCTTGCTGACACTGATGGTATCATTGTAGATCGCAGGTGTCACGCCGACCACAGCGGTGTCATCCCAGATGCTGTTGGTCATCGCGTATTCACCGGTCCATTCATCCTCATAGTCCCGGCGGGCATCTGCATAGGTACACAGGATATCCACCTGTCCGGAAGCCAGACGGGCAAAGGCGCTTCCGTAGGAATCAGACTGAACAGCGTGGGGCAGGTCGGTGATATTCTTTCCGAAGTTTTCCTGCAGCCACAGGGAAGGATAGATATATCCGGCAGGAGATGAAGAGTTGGCCACGCTCCAGTTGGCGCTGCTCACATCCTCCCAGGTCAGCGCCTCACCGGCATTGACCTTCGCCGCCAGCTCCTGACCTTTCTCAGAAGGACCTGCAATCATCAGCGCCCGGTAGCTGGTCACCTGCTCAGTGGTCGGCTCAGTGGGCGCATTGTCATTCCAGTCCTTCGGATCGTCAGAATCGATGGACAGTCCGTCCCTGGTAGCGGTCAGCAGCACATCGCAGCCATCATCATAGAGTACATAGGTGCCGCCGGGGATCAGTCCCACATCAGCGGTTCCGGCAGATAATGCCTCGCCTACTGCCTCATAGCTGGTTCCTACCGTGATGTCTACATTCTCCACGTCATACCCCAGCTTCGCCAGTTCATCGGTCAGCATCTGCTTCAGCGGCTCTGTAGCAGTGATAATCTCCTCGGGCTCCCGTGAAGGCACGAAGGCAATCCGCAGATTTTCAATCACTGTGTTTTCAGCCGCGGCTGTCTCAGCCGCCGTGGTGCTCTCCGCAGCCGCAGTGTCCTCTGCCGCCGCTGCTGTAGTATCAGCTGCCGCGGTTTCGGCTGTTGTGGTTTCCCCCTGGCCGCTCTGGCTGCAGCCGGCCAGTATGCCGACGCACAGAACACCTGCCAGCAGGAAAGAGAATGCTTTTTTCATGATTGTCTTTTTCATAGCTCCTCCTTGTCATTTCATGACTGTTGTGTAATACGGTTCGCGATTTATTATTGTAAGAGGACCTGCGTCCTCCCGCAACCAAAGAGATCATCAGGCTGTATCGCCAATCTTCAGGTGGGGCGGCACCATCACCGTCACCGGCTGGCTCCGCCGCTGGCTGATCCTGCCGAACAGCAGCTCCAGCGCATTCTCCCACACATAGTCAGGGTACATTTCCAGACAGGTGCCGGTGGGCCATTTGCTCTCCAGCGTCTGGATATCATGGTAAATAATCACCGCCACATCCTTCGGCACCCGGACGCCCAGCTCCCGGAAGGCTTCCAGGGCACCCTCCGCCACCTCATCACTGCCCAGCAGCATGGCTTCAGCCAGCCTATGCTCCTCCACTGCCTGTCTCGCCAGGGCGTAGCCGCTCTCACGGCTGATCTCTCCTACGTGGAACAGCTCCGGGCGGCAGACTCCCCGGGCCTCCAGGACCCGCTTCAGCCCCTCCAGACGGTGGACGCCGATCCGTCCGCTGCTGCTGTCATAGATGCCTCCGATATAGCCGATGCCGGTATACTGCTTCTGATCCAGCAGATAAGCGGCCATCTGCTCCAGACCCTGATCAAAATCCACCTGTACCTGATCGAATTCATAGCTTTGCTGGCCAGCATTCACAAAAACAATTGCAAAGGAGAGGGATCGGAGGAAATTCACTTCCTCCTCACTGAACACCCCCAGCGCGATAACTCCATCCACATTTTCCTGCTGTCCGAAGGCCAGCCGGACAAAATGCACCTCATACTGATCCGTCAGCATCTGCACCAGACATGACAGCGTGGACAGACGGACATTATGCCTGTCCGGCCTGATAATCCGCCAGTCCGCCACGCCGATGACCAGATGCTTTTTATGCTCTGCAGCCTTACGCTGCCGGGGAGAAACATACCCCAGCGCATGGGCAGCCTGAAAAATCCGCGCCCGCACCTCCGGGCTCACCGAAATATTATCATCCTTATTCAAAACACGGGATACCGCCGCAGCCGATACCTGGGCTGCCCGGGCCACATCCTTAATCGTCGCCATATCTCTCCTGACCTTTCTGCGTTCATTATAACAGAGGAATTTTTCAAGTCAATATTATTTACTAAAATTTTACTAAATAATTACCATCCTTTACATTCCCGCCTTGTTTTTTACAAAAACATCATTCCGTCCTCGCCTCCCTCGGGGCAGGCAGCCGGTCTGTGACACTGCCATTTTCCCTCATAACGTCCTGTAAATTGTCCCGCCATTTTTCTGTTCCGACTTCATCAGCGACGCCTCCTTCACCGTCATCTCTGCTTTCGGCACCCGCAGCTGCCGCCCTTTCCAGCCGGAGGTCTTTCGCGCCAGTGTAATGTGGGGGACAAATTTTTCCCGGTCACAGGGAATCCCATTTGCCGCCAGCGCCTCCCGCAGACCCTTTACATAAGTTTTCAGCTTCTGGTTCCCCTTCACGCCAGCCCACAGCAGGTTTCCGAAATTTCCCGTATCCGCCAGGCTGAGCCGGAATTCCGGCAGGGGAACCTCCCCCAGCACCTGCTTCACCTTCCCCGGATCATCATACTCCCCGATAAAAGCCAGTGTCATATGCAGGTTCCGGGCCGGCACATAGCTGCCCTCAATCCCCTGTTTCTTCATCTCATGCATCAGCCCTGTCAATGCCTTTTTCATCTCATCAGACAGCGCAATGGCGATAAACAGTCTCATAATCTGATCTCCTCCTTCCTGAGTTCTATGTTCTGATATACTATTATAAAATGAACGGCAGTTTTTTCAAACAGCTTCTCCCGGCCGGAGACAGAGCCTGGAGACAAAGAGTCCCTCCCGGCGCCGATTTTTGCTGCGCAAAGCACAGATATTTCCTTGCAAAAAGTAACAGTTCAGCCATGCAGGCCACACACGGACCGCTGCAGTGCGATCCTTGCGGAGTGTTTTATCTCATAGAAAACGAAGT
Organism: Candidatus Paralachnospira sangeri; assembly: GCA_904397815.1. Taxonomy (GTDB): domain Bacteria; phylum Bacillota; class Clostridia; order Lachnospirales; family Lachnospiraceae; genus Paralachnospira_A; species Paralachnospira_A sangeri. The sequence continues at coordinate 1,057 of CAJFOT010000057.1, read as the reverse complement.
TTCCTATGAGATAAAAAAAGCCTCCAGCCCCTCTCGGGACTGGAAGCGCTTCATATCGTTATGATCTATGTCAAGCCTTCCGGCATATTCAAAGATTAGCAACAGTTCAGCCATGCAGGCCACAGACCGCCTGCTTCGCAGGCTATCCGCTGCTGCGCAGCTCCTGTCTGTGGCTGAACTGTTGCAAAGATTATTCAATGGTAATATATTTGGAATCCTCCACTATATTCTCAGGATTCTTCGGGATCGTCAGGGTCAGGACGCCATGCCTGAACTCACCTTTGATATCATCCCTGGTGATGTCGTTGCCCACATAGAAAGATCTCTCACAGGCTCCCGCATAACGCTCACGGCGAAGGAATTTCTCCTTCTTATCCTCTTCCAGCCCTTTCTCCGCGCTGACTGTCAGATAACCATTCTCCAGGGATACCTGAATTTCATCTTTCTTGAAGCCCGGCAGATCCATGATCACTTCATAGCTGTCTGCTTTTTCCTTCACATCTGTTTTCATCAGATTTTTGCCTCTCCGGCCATACAGCTTTTTCTCCATCTTTTTAAAATCTTTATCGTCAAAAAACGGGAAGTTAAAAAAGTCATCAAATAAATCTCTGCTGCTGTTATATAAACTCGGTCTTAACATCACACATACCTCCTTGCATCCTGTTATCTATCGTAAAATGTCCATTTGGACATATCAATAATTTTTTCATTTTATCAGGGGAGAGGCGGCTTCTGCCGCCCTCCCGGCTGTTTCTGAATTTATCTCTGTCTCGTATTTCCAGCTGTCTCAGCCTTCAATGGAGATGTATTTCTTCTCCTCCACTGCCGGCTTTGCCTCTTTCTTCGGCACTGTCAGCTTCAGGGTTCCGTCCTCGAATTTCGCCTTGATCTCTTCCTGGGTTACCTCATCGCCCACATAAAAGCTCCGGCTGCAGGTACCATAGTATCTCTCACGGCGGATATATTTGCTGTTTTCATCCTTCGTGTCATTGTTTGTCCCGGATGTCGCCTGGATGGTGAGATAACCGTCCTTCAGCTCCGCCTTTACGTCCTCTTT
>CAJFOT010000056.1 GCA_904397815.1 Candidatus Paralachnospira sangeri | reverse complement strand
TTTTACAGAACCGGTCTTACATGAAGAAAAATCCTGATGATTTTTCTTCATTAAGCCCTCAGAAATGAGCGTTGAGCGCTCATTTCCGCCTGCAAAAGCAAATTCATATTTTCCAAGTATTTGTAATCAGGTCTCCACATGTCTGTATCTGTGCCCCGGTCCCTGGAGAGGCGGATTCAGGACGGCATTCTCCGAAGGGAGCTTCCCCGCACTGTCTCGTTTGATAATTGGATGAGTAAAGGAACAAAATCACATGCTGCTGCAAACAGCCTGCAAATAAAAAGTAGGAGGTTTTTGTATGAAATTCAGGAAAAATCTTTCCATAATGTTGCTTTTCTGTGCACTGCATGTTTGCAGTGCCTGCAGTCAGTCGGTTTTGCCTGTTCCGGATTATCCTCTGGAACTGGACAGTGTTCAGGAAGCTTTGGCGCGGACAAATTTTCCTTTCACAGTCACAGAACTTCCGAAAAGCCGTTTTCCGACAGATAACCCCTATCAGAAAGCTTATGAACTCAGGCTTGAAGATGAGACCCTGGCGGCGTCTTTATCCTGCATCGGGGGAGAGGACGGAGGCAGCAGATATCTCTCCATTGGCTTTCCGGGTTCTTTCTTTTCCTCGTCCGAAGAAATCCCATATGAAGCGGATGTATGGAAGGATGCTCTCGCATGGGCAGCCATGCTGTACGGCGGTTTTCACAGCACGACAGATGTATATGACGCTTTTGCAGAGACCTTTGAAACGCAAACCGTAACCAGTGAAGATGATGAAAGAATTCATGGGAAATGGGAGGGCTGCGTCAATGATATTCACTGTACAATCAGCTATATCCAAAAAAAGTCATCCCAGGAAACAGTGCTGCGGTCTGTTGCTTTTAAATCAGATTACAGGGAATGAAGCAGTTTTTGCTGTCGATGGGCAGCACTTCTTCGCACATGCAGATAATACCGCCGCTGCCTCGTTCTAATGTTGTTTTGTCCAGCACTTCATATTTTCTGACTTCTCTGCGGTCCGGACTGGCTGATTTTTTGATTTCCAGAGGATGAACCAGTCCGTTTTCTTCTATGATTACATCAATTTCCTTTGCGTTTGCGTCCCGATAATATGTCAGGTTTGCTTTGTCCGGTGAATAGGCGTAGCTTTTCAAAAGTTCAATTACCACATGATTTTCGAAATAATGCCCGCTTGCGGCGCCGTTCATCAGCGTATCTCTGGTAAGCCACATGGACAGATAAGCGCACAGTCCTGTATCGCAAAAATACAGCTTCGGTGTTTTTGTCAGCCGTTTCAGTTCATTGTTGGCAAAGGGCTGCAGAAGATAGATAATGCCCAGCCCCTGCAGGATCCGCAGCCATTCTTTGGCTGTGGGCTGGGAAATTTCGGCCGCCTCTGCCAGTGCTTTATAATTTACCTGTTCCGCCGTCAGAGCCGCGCAGGCATTGAGAAATTTCCGGAAGCGCACAGAATCTGTAATACCTCCCTCTTCCGTCACATCCCGCATCAGGTAGGTCTCAATATAGGAATTGAAATATTCCTGTCTCTGCTCGGCATCTGCCCTTAAAACATCAGGCATCCCGCCGCGCCAGATATGCTCAAACACATCTATAATATCAGTCTGTTTTGCTGCTCTCTGCCGCTCCAGGAGACATGTCAGAGAAAAATCCAGTCTGTTTGTAAAAATATTTCCATCAATTTCATTTTTGGAAAGGCTGTACAGCTCCAGGATGCCGATTCTTCCGGCCAGTGTATCACGGATATTTTTCATCATCCCATACTGCTGGGAGCCAGTCAGCCAAAACATGCCCCTTTCCTCAGACGCGTCACACATGATCTTAATCTGCTCAAACAGCTCCGGGGCTTTCTGTATTTCATCAATGATAATCGGCGGCTTGTAGGTCTGAAAAAACAGTACAGGATCCGTCTGGGCCAGAATTCTCGCCATCGTGTTATCCATGGAAATGTACGTGCGGTTCTGTCCCTCAGCCAGGTGTTTCAGCATGGTCGTTTTGCCGACCTGCCGCGCGCCCGTCACAAGCACCACTTTAAAAAAGGAACTCATATGCAAAAACTTCCGTTCCAATGCCCGCTTAATGTATGGCATAACATGGCCTCCTTATTTTTAAGATAATATAAAATTTATTTTATTTTATCTTATTTTTTTATCCCTGTCAACCAAAGCAAAGGAAACGCATTTTGATATTTCCGTCCGAAACCTGATCCTCTATCTTCTCCCCAGCTCTGTCTCACACTTCTCTCCGCTGCTCATCTGGACGATCCCCCGGATGCCGCACGCTGCCATGCTGGCCACTGCCGCGTCGGTGTAGAATGCCATGTGCTGAGTCATGATGACGTTTCGGAACTGGTGGAGATAGAACCAGTTCCGGTTGGGCAGGATGTCGACCCGATGGTCCTCGTGGATGATGCCCTCCTCTCCTTCGGAGGTATCCATGCCCAGGGCGCCGATTTTCTCGCTCTCTATCCCTTCGATCAGCGCCTCGATATCTGCCAGCTCTCCTCTGGAGCAGTTGATGATCACGACGCCGTCTTTCATCTTCCCGATGGTCTCCCGGTTGATCATATGCCAGTTGTCCTCCCGCAGGGGAATGTGCAGGGAAATCACATCGGATTCTGCCAGAAGCCGGTCGAAATCCACATATTCCGCCAGGCCGGCGGCGGTTTCGTTCTGATGGTGATCGCAGGCCAGCATCCTGCATCCGAAGCCTGACAGGCTGCGGATCACCTGAGTGCCGATTCTTCCTGTGCCCACGATGCCCACGGTCAGATCTTTCATTTCCCTTCCCTGGAGGCCTGCCAGAGAAAAGTCGTTGACCTGTCCCCTCCACAGAGCCTGTTTGTAATGGCGCAGGCACATCAGCATCATCATAATGGTAAAATCCGCCACCCCGTTGGGGGCATAGCTGGCATTGCACACCCGGATGCCCAGATCGACGGCTGCCTCCAGATCGATGTGGTTGTAACCGATGGTCCGGGTGGACAGATATCCCACACCCAGTTCCCGGTAAGCCTCCAGCAGCTGCCGGTCTATTTTTCCCTGCCCCAGAATCGAAACGCCCTGGCATCCCGCCGCCATCTCCGCATTTTCCAGGGAAGGAACCGCGTCGGAGATCTCCAGCTGAATCCCCAGTTCTTCTTCCAGGCGCCGCAGATCTGCCAGTTCATCCTCCCTGGCCTCAAATACCATAATTTTCATCGCGCAAACCTCTCTTGTCCTGTATTTCTCTTATCCGATAGTTTTCCCATTCCGGGAACCGGAAAACAGTATTTCCTTCTTTCCGGTATTTTATGAGCCTTTTCTTTCTTTTTCCGGGCCCCGATACTCCTCCACAAACCTCGATATCTCCTGTTTCTGCCCGTAGCGCTCCAGGGGACAGCAGACACAGAGCCATTCCTTCGCCCTGGTCATCGCCACGTAAAAGAGACGGCGTTCCTCCTCGATCTCAGCGGCGGCGGCTGATTTTTTATGGGGAATGACTCCCTCGCTGGCATCGGCGATGTAGACCTGGTCATATTCCAGCCCCTTCGCCCCGTGGATGGTCATCAGCACCACCCCGTCCCGGTTTTTCTCCCGGCTCCGGCTTCTCTGTTCTTTCAGCTCCTGGCCGTACTGGTCGATATAGTCAAACCATTCCCGGTAATTCTTAAAATCCTTCGCGCTCTCATGGATCTCATCCAGAATCTCTGTCAGCTCCACCGGCTTCATCCGGCGGTATTCCGCGTATTCCCGCAGATATTCCTCATATCCCACCGCTTTTCGTATGTACTGGATCGCGGCATAGGGCGCCATCTTTTCCAGCATCATAAAATCGTACTCCATCCGTTCGATCCGGTCCTCCATCCAGTCCTTTCCCTCATAATACTGGTACAGCTGCTCAAAGGATACCTGGGTTTCCGTAAAGACACTCCTGGAAATGTACCGGTTGGGCCGGTTGGCAATTCGCAGGAAGGCGCCCCGGCTGCGGTCTCCCATGGCAATGCGGATGTAAGTGATCAGATCCTGGGCGATCCAGTGCTCATACAGGTTGGCGCCCAGATCCTTCATCTGGAAGGGAATATTGTAGGCCATCAGCTGGCGCACCAGCGCTTCCGCGTTGCGGTTGGTGCGGAAGAGCACCGCCGTATCCCCCAGATCCTCGCCCCGGTTCAGCCGCTCCCGCAGCTGCTGGGCAATATACCGGTTCTGGTCGGCGGCAGTGGGAAATGTCCGTGTCACCACCCGGTCCCGGTCCGGCCTGGCCGCCCGGATATTTTTCGGGAAACGCACCTGATTATGGCCGATCAGCCGGAGGGAAGCCGCCACAATGCTGCCGTCACACCGGAAATTCTGATCCAGCAGCACCTTTTTTGTCCCGGGAAAATCCCGCTCAAACCCCAGCATGATCTCCGGCTTTGCCCCGCGGAACCGGTAGATGGACTGGTCGTCGTCCCCCACGATAAACAGGTTCCCTCCCGGGCCCGCCAGCAGCTTCAGGATGTCATACTGGATTTTACAGATATCCTGAAACTCATCCACCAGAATATAGGGATATTTCCGCTGCCAGGCCGCCAGGATATCCTTCCGGGCCTGGAACAGCTCATAGCAGTAGACCTGCATATCGTCGAAATCGATCAGCCGGTTTTCCCGGAGCATCTGGTCATATCCCCGGTACAGCTTCTGAAAAACCTCCTCCGGGCAATTGGCGGAATAATAGTGGGCCAGGTCAATCCGCTCTCCCTTCACCATACTGATCTCTGCGATGATGCCGGACACAAACTCCCCTTCATCCTGGATCTCCAGTCCACTGTGGCGGATCAGCTCCCTGATATATGCTGTTTTCTGTTCCTCCCGGATAATATTGGACGCCTGATAACCATAGGCATACTGGATTATTTTAAAGAAAATGCTGTGAAAGGTGGCGAAGGTCACCCTGCCCTGTCCGGGGCTTTTCGTCATCCGGGCGAACCGTTCTTCCATCTGCCTGGCGGCGGCCCTGGTAAAGGTCACCACCAGAATGTGAGAAGGGCTGATCCCCCGGTTCTCGATCAGCTCCCTGATCCTCCGGGTAATCACCATGGTTTTTCCGCTGCCGGGCCCGGCCAGCACCATCATGGGGCCGGACCCGTGGGAAACAGCGATCTGCTGAGAATTGGTCAGTGCGGTCATGCTTTTAACTTTTCCACGGCGGTTCTGATCCGTTTCAGAGACTCCTCTTTTCCCAGAACCTCCATAATCTCTGTGGCGCCGGCAGGGGTCATGGCTTTTCCGGATACCGCGATCCGCACCGGCCACATCACATATCCGTTCTTGCAGCCTTTTTCCGCCACATAGGCAGTCAATACGCTGTAGAGGGCGTCATTGCTGTAATCCTCCTGGGCCTCCAGCCGGGGCAGCAGCTCCTCCAGCACCTCCAGAGAGCTTTCCGCTGTGGTTTTCATCTTCTTATGGGCATAAAGGGCCGTATCATAATCCGGCAGCTCCTGAAAGAAATCCACCATCGGAAGAATATCCGGGAATACCTCGATCCGGGTCTTTACCATCTCCGCGATCTTCTTCAGATCCAGAGGCTTTGTGATGGCCTTTTTCAGATAAGGCTCTGCCATCTCATAGAACCGGTCAGAGTCCATGGCCTTCATGTACTCGCCGTTCATCCATTTCAGTTTATTATAATCAAATACAGCCGGAGACTTGGACATATGGTGGTAATCAAATACTTTCACCAGCTCCTCCAGGCTGAAAATCTCCCGGTTTTCCTCCGGGCTCCACCCCAGCAGCGCCACGAAATTGACGACGGCCTCTGTCAGGAAGCCCTGCTCCACCAGATCCTCGAAGGAGGAATGGCCGCAGCGCTTGCTCAGCTTATGATGCTCCTCGTCGGTAATCAGCGGGCAGTGGACATAAACCGGCACCTCCCAGCCGAAGGCTTCATACAGCCGGTTATACTTGGGCGAGGAAGAGAGATACTCATTTCCTCTCACCACATGGGTGATGCCCATCAGATGGTCGTCCACCACATTGGCGAAATTATAGGTGGGATATCCGTCAGACTTGATCAGGATCATATCATCCAGCTCCCCGTTGTCCACCGTGATATTGCCGTAGATCTCATCATGGAAGGTAGTGGTTCCGGTGCGGGGATTGTTCTGGCGGATTACATAGGGCACACCGGCCGCCAGCTTCGCCTCCACCTCCTCTTTCGACAGGCTGAGGCAGTGCTTATCATAGACGCTGATCTCCTTCCCCGCCACTGTGGTTTTCAGGCTCTCCAGCCGTTCCTTATCGCAGAAGCAGTAGTAGGCCTCTCCCTTTTCGATCAGCTTTTTCGCATATTCCAGGTAAATGCCCTGAGCCTGGCGCTCGCTCTGGACATAGGGACCGCAGCCGCCGTCCTTGTCCGGGCCCTCGTCATGCTCCAGCCCGGTTTCCTTCAGCGTCCGGTAAATGATATCCAGCGCGCCTTCCACATAGCGCTCCTGGTCGGTATCCTCTATTCTAAGGAGGAAATCTCCTCCCTCATGTTTGGCGATTAAATACGCGTACAGAGCAGTCCGCAGATTGCCCACATGCATACGCCCTGTAGGGCTGGGAGCAAATCTTGTTCTGACTTTATTACCCATTTTTCTCAATCTCCTTATCTGTTCTATCTATAGAAAACGTCATTTATGACATTTCCTATAAAATTCTGAAAATGCCGGGGTCTCCTGATCATGCACAGGCATCACACCCACCCGTGATTATATCATGGCCCCGGCTATTTTGAAAGATATTTTTTCCTTTTTACGTCAGCTGTCTTTACGTCCTTAAAACAGCAGGCTCCCCGCCTGGTAAACCAGCACCGCACAGCACCAGGCCAGAACCAGCTGGAATATCATCATGCCCAAAGTCCATTTCCAGGAATGGGTCTCTCTCCTGATGGTGGCCACTGCCGCCACACAGGGCGTGTAAAGCAGGCAGAATACCATCAGCGCCATAGCGTTCACAGCGGTAAAGCCCTGGGCTCCCAGGATGCCGTTCAGCGCCGTCATACCCTCAGGGGAATTAATATTCGAGATCCCGAACAGGACTGAAAAGCTGGATACCACTACTTCCTTTGCGGACAGTCCTGAGATCAGGGCGACCGCGATCTGCCACATGCCCAGTCCCGCAGGAGCCAGCACCGGCACCAGCAGCACGCCGATCATCGATCCGAAGCTCTGGGATACATCGCTGACCATGCCGCTGAAATTGTAATTCAGCAGGAACCAGAGGATAATGGATGCCACAAAAATCGTCGTTCCCGCCTTCGTCAGGTAGTCCTTCACCTTATCCCACACATAGATGGCGATGGTTCTGGCATTGGGCGTCTTGTATTCCGGCAGCTCAATCAGGAGGGTGTTTTCCTCCTTCGACGGCCACAGTTTTTCCACCACCAGGGCCACCAGGATCGCCACCGCCACGCCCAGGATATACAGGGAATAAGTGGCCACCATCGCGTACCGGCCAAAAAAGATGTCAGCAAACAGCACATAGATGGGCAGCCTGGCCGAACATGACATGAAGGGTGTAATCAGGATTGTTTTTCTCCTGTCCCTGTCGCTCTCCAGCGCCCTGGTAGCCATAACAGCGGGTACCGTACAGCCGAATCCCAGAATCATCGGAAGAAAAGCTTTTCCCGACAGACCCACCTTTCCCATAATCTCATTCATAACATAGGCCACTCTGGCCATATAGCCGCTGTCCTCCAGCAGCGCCAGCGCCAGAAAGAGAATGAAGATATTGGGCAGGAATGTGAGGATTCCCCCTACGCCGGCGATAATGCCGTCCACAATCAGGGATACCAGCCAGGAGGCCACCGACATGCCGGTCAGGAAGTCATAGACACCGCCTGAAATAATCTCCAGACCCGCTTCAAAATATCCTTTCAGAAAATCGCCCACCGTAAAAGTGAAAAAGAATACAGCCGCCATAATCACCAGGAAACAGGGCACGCCCAGAATCGGGTGGGTCAGCAGGCTGTCCACCTTATCTGTGAATACCACCTTCTCCTGCTTGCGCATCAGGCAGTCGTCTACAACCGCTTCTATGTAATTATATTTCTCATTAATAATCTGCTTTTCATAATTTTTATCCACAATCGCAGACAGATCCAGAGAAAATTCTTTTGTAATCTCCTCATCGCATTCCAGCAGTTTGATGGCTTTCCACCGGACATGTTCTTCATTTGGCTCTTTCTCCCGGATCATCTCCGACAGTTTTTGAATTTTTGCCTCAAGCCCCCTGGAATAGGTCATCACCTGTCCCTGGGGTTCCTCAGTATAATGATGCACCACCGCATGGAGCAGGACATCCAGCCCAGTCCGTTTTCTGGCAGATACCGGCACCACCGGAATCCCGCCCAGCATCTCCGGGAGGCGGTGAAGGTCGATCTCCATTCCCCGTTCTTCCACGATATCCATCATATTCAGGGCCAGAATCACCGGCTTGCGCAGCTCCAGCAGCTGGAGGGTCAGATAGAGATTCCGCTCCAGAGAGGAAGCGTCCACTACATTGACGATTACATCAATCTCATTGTCATTGATACATTTTCTTGTAACCTTCTCTTCAATGGAATATGAAGTCAGACTGTAAATACCCGGCAGGTCAATCAGCTTCAGATGCTGTCCCTTATACCAGGTCTCTCCCTCAACCCGTTCCACCGTCACCCCTGGCCAGTTGGCCACCTTCAGGTTCGCCCCGGTAAAAGCATTGAAAAGGGTGGTCTTGCCGCAGTTCGGGTTTCCCACAAATCCTACACTGATCGTCTCAGCCATTATGAAGCCTCCCTTACAGTAATCCCGTCAGCGATTTTCCTGCCCAGTGCCAGCCTGGTTCCTCTGACCATAATAATAAAGGCGCCCTTATTCCGCTTCTGATTCAGCAGCTGGATCTGGGTGCCGTCATTCAGCCCCAGGGCCTCCAGCCGGCGTGATATTCTCTGATCCACTGTCACATCTTCCACGATATAAGACGCGCCTGTTTTTCCTTCACTTAATGTCATTCCATTCACCTGCGCCCTTTCATCCTCTTTGGTCTCATGCCTGCTGCCGCAGGCGCCGGTCTGTTAATGATAATTTTTCTCATTAGCATTCCTGTTTTATTGTATTATTGGGGCAGGAAAAAGTCAATGCTGCGATTATGCTTTCAGTTCATTTTTTACATAGGCGATATATTCCGCCGCCAGAGGACTTAAATCTCCCTGTTTCCGCTTGATATAGCCAAATGATATACCATCCGCCGCATCCGCCAGCGGAATCTCCCGCAGTTGGCTCATTTTGCTGATGTCTCCGGCGATCCGGCTGCTGACATTTCCGAATTCAGTATGTTCCAGCAGGCTCATCACCACATTGTCGCTGTTTGTCACCACAGCTGTCTGGTCCGCCTGGTCAATGGGAAAATCCTCCTTCAGATGGCCGGGATGGCTGCTGATAGAATAAAAATCCTCCTGAAACTGCACCAGCTTCACCGAAGCCAGCGCCGCCGGGTCAATCGTTCCGGCTTCATACAGCGGGCTCTGCAGGCCCACAAAAAGACATGGCTCCGTCTTTTTCAGCAGGTGGAATTCCAGCCGTTTATGTTCCAATTGATGGATAAATCCGGACAGCTGCCGCTGAGAAATACAGACAAATCCGATCTCCGATGTGCGGTGATGCATATGCCACATAATCTCCTCTACCGTTCCCTCCATAAACTGATACCGGATATCCTCATCCTTCTTCAGCTGGCAGAAACGGGCAAAAAGAGAGGCCAGCCTGCTGCTGGGCACAGAAGAGATGTACAGTGTCCGGCTGTTCTTCTTCTCGCCGACCTTCTCAATCACATCCACCTGCTGGAGAATGCTGCTGGCATAGGCGTATACCTGTTTCCCCTCCTCCGTCATGGTAACCCCGGAAGCGTTCCGGTTAAATAACTCAATCTGGAGCTCCTGCTCCAGCGCTTTAATCGTCTTACTGATATGGGGCTGGGTGGTATAGAGCACCTCCGCAGCCTTCTTAAAGCTGCCCATGTCCACACTCACCACAAAAAACTGCAGTTGTTTTAATTTCATAATTCCTCCGTTATTCCGTCCGCGCCGGCACTTTTGGGAAACCACCCATCCATGCAGCGGCACTGGCACTGCTTCATTTCATTATATCATAAAAGGAAGGTAAAATCATATACCCATACAGGTATAACAGGTTTTTCTGGCTCCGTCATACAAAATAAAGGAGTGAAGGTTTTCCCCTCACTCCCTCAGCCTCCGCAGGAAGTATTTCCAGTAAAGTGTCAGGCAGACAGCCGCCGCCAGCCACGCGGAAGGATAAACAGCCGCCACCGCTTCCAGGCTGCCCCATATATGGGTAAAAGTCATCAGCAGAACGGTGCGCAGCACGCATACGCACAGCAGAATGATTGCCATCGGCGGCAGGGAATGTCCCGCTCCTCTGAGCGCGTCCGCGTGAACCTCAAGAAATACATACAGCCAGTAAAACGGAAAGGTCACCCGGATAATCCGCATGCCCGCCTCAATCACTGCCCTGTCCGGTGAAAACAGGCTGAAAGCGAAGCCGCCGGCCGGCAGCAGGACTGCCGCCACTCCCACTGCATAAACCAGCCCTATCCGGATGCATGTACGGACACCTTTTCTGACCCGGTCCAGCCTCCAGGCGCCCATATTCTGTCCGACAAAGGTAGTCGCCGCCTGTCCGAACGCTACGATCGGCAGATAAATCACCAGCTCTACCTTGAAATATACTGTAAAAGCGGCGATCACCGTCACGCCCAGCCCGTTAATCGCTGTCTGGACAAATATATTCGACAGTGTGATCACCATATTCTGAAGTCCTGCCGGCACACCGATACGCAGCACCTCCGACAAAATTTTTCCAGATATTCTGATTTTCCTGAGAGACAGATGATATTCATCCTTACGCCGCATCAGATAAAGGACAGAACACAGTGCGGCCGCCAGCTGGGAACCGAAGGTGGCCCACGCCGCTCCGTCCACTCCCATGCCCCACCAGCGTATGCTGATCCAGTCGAAAATGATGTTGATCACAGCTCCAAGCAGCTGAAAAAGCATCGGCGTCCCGGAGTCTCCCCTGGCCCTGATAATGCCGGCATTCATATTATACAGAAATAGAGGCAGCATGCTCAGCAGGTAAATCCTGATGTAAATCAGAGCTTCCTCCAGGATCTCTTCCGGTGTATTCATCCAAATCATCATTCGACGTGATACCAAAAGTCCCGCCGCAGTAAAGATGACCCCTCCTGCCAGAGAGAGCCCTGTCGCTGTGTGGATCGTATTCCGGATCTTTTCTTTATCACCCTGCCCCGCCGCCATGGATATCACGACGCCGGTGCCCAAAGACAGACCGGTAAAAAAACCTACAATACAGTTCGTCAGAAGGGAGCTGGCCCCTACCGCCGATGTAGATTCCGTCCCCAGCAGATTCCCTACAAACAGGATATCTACCATATTATACAGCTGCTGAATAAAACTGGCTCCCAGGAGAGGCAGCGCAAACAGCAGCAGCTTTTTCCCGATAGGGCCTTCCGTCAGATTCTGATTCTTTTCCATCTCATGTCTCTTCCTTTTTTAATCCGCAGTAGGAAAGCATTGCCCCGCCTTTCAGCACATTCAGACTGATTGTCTGGATCAGGAGGATGCCGCTTACCTCAGCACAATACTCCTCCAGTACATTCCCCATATAATCCTTAATCATACCCAAAAGTGCTCCTTTTTCGAAACAATCTCCCACCTTCAGGCAGGGATACCACAATCCTGTATGTCCGGCTGTAAGAAAAAAACCATCCCTCAGTTCCTGCTGTACACTGCTGTAATCCTTTGCACTGCCCTCCAGAACACCCAGATAGCGAAGGACATTCCGGACATCCTCTTTATCTGCCTCTGTCTCCTCCCGGCTCCACAGGGATCTGGAGCCCCGTTCCAACAAAATCCCAGGAACACCCATGCTTCCCGCATGATTGTATGCGCCGCCGGAAGCGTTGGCGGAAGGATAGCGATATGATACGCTGACCGCCCGAGCCATAGCGTCCGATACCTGATTGACCTCGAAAGCAGCGGCTCCCAGCGTATAGACATGGGGATACAGATCCTCATAGCCGTCGCCGCAATGAAGATCAATATAATAATCCGCCAGCGGAAAAACTTTCTCTGTAAATGTATAGCAGATCCGTTCTGTCATGGTTCCGTCCGGATTTCCGGGAAATTCTCTGTTGATGTTTTTTCCATCCTCATACACCATGCTCATGGTACGGTGCTCAAACCCGGAACGATTCACCAGGGGGAAAAGAATCACATCTCCTTTCATTCCCTCTGCCTGCAGCTCCTCCCGCAGCTCTACAGCCGCCTGGATACCCACATATTCCGCATTGTGAATTCCCCCCGTGATCAGCACTACCGGCCCTTCCTCAGTTCCGCAGATCAGAGTAACCGGAATCTCCAACTCCGCGTTTATGATTTTCATCCAGCCGGAAACCTTCTTGCCCGGCTCTGCACATAGATGCCCCAATGTCAGATTTCTTTTCATCGTGTGTTTGTTCTCCTTTCCTGTTTCTCAGAATGATGCCATTCAGCCGGAACCGGTACAAGCAGTCTGCCTTCCGGACCCGTTCTGATACAGATGACAGGCCACCTGATGATCTTCCGTCACATTTCGGAGAACCGGACGCTCTTTTTTACATATTTCCATGCAGCGGCCGCATCTTCGCTGAAAGGGGCAGCCCGGCGGTATCTCCAGCGGGCTGGGCACCTCGCCTTCTATCACTTCAATTTTTTTTGAAAAATCCATATGCAGGTCAAATACCGCTCCCAGCAGCGCCTGGGTGTAAGGATGCATCGCCCGGGAACTGATCTCCTCCCCCGGCAGCACTTCCACGATTGTCCCCAGGTACATCACCGCAATCTGATGAGCAAATGACTGAATCAGCCCCAGATCATGGGCGATAAACCCGATGGAGATATTTTTCTTTTTCTGGAGGCCCACCACCAGCTCTATGATGGTTTTCTGTACCGACACATCCAGCGCGCAGGTAGCCTCATCCATAATCACAAGCTCCGGCTCCAGCGCAATCGCCCGGGCGATCGCCACCCGCTGCCGCTGTCCGCCGGACATATTGTGGGGATACCGGTCGGCAAAATCGCCGGGCAGATCCACCATTTCCAGAAGCCTGCGGGCTGCCGTGTCCTTTTCATTTGCTTTTATTCTTTTAAAATTCAGCAGGGGCTCGCAGATAATATCCCTGATTTTCATTTTGGGGTTAAAGGATTCGGAGGGATCCTGAAACACCATCTGTATATACTGATGATTCCGGCGCAGCTCCTCCCCCTTCAGTTTGGTAATGTCTTTTCCGTGAAAGAGAATCTCCCCTTCTGTCGGCTGATCCAGCGAAACCAGCAGCCGCATAAAGGTACTTTTTCCGCACCCGGATTCCCCTACCAGCCCCAGGGTCTTTCCCCTGTAAAATTTCAGATTTACATTCTCACAGGCTGTCAGCGTCCGTCCTCCAGCAGCCGGAAACTTACGGGTAATATGCTTAGCCTCCAGAATCACATCTTTTTCATCAAACATAACGCACACCTCCCAGAGAAGGAACCGCGTCAAGGAGCTCTTTCGTATATGCGTCCCGGCTCTTGTTCAGAATATAATCCACCGATCCCTCGTCCTCCACAATTCCATGCCGCATCACCATAATATAGTCAGACATATAGGCAGCCACGCCCAGATTATGTGTCACGATCATAATAGCCGTTCCATACTCGTCCCGCAGTTCCATAAACTGGCGGATAATCTGTGCCTGCGTGGTGACGTCCAGTGCGCTGGTAGGCTCGTCCGCCAGCAGCAGCTTGGGCTGATATGTCATGGCCATCGCGATGCCCACCCTCTGACGCATACCGCCGGAGAGCTGAAAGGGATAGCTTTTCATGATATTGTCCCCGCTGGGCAGCCGCATCCGCTCCAACATCATAACGCCCTTATCCCAGGCCTCCTTTTTGGAAATTTTTTCATGGGTGCGGATGTACTCGACAAAACAGCTCCCGATCTTTCTGGTCGGATTCATCATGGCGCCGGAATCCTGAAAAATCATTGAGATCTCTGAGCCTCTCAGTTTCCTCCACTCTTCCTTTGATTTTCCCGGAAGAGACTCTCCGTCAAAGAGAATATCCCCTTTTGTCACCCTTCCGCCGCCGGGCAGAAGCCCCAGGATTGCCCGTATCACCGTTGTTTTCCCGCTGCCGCTCTCTCCCACGATGCCGCATATTCCGCCCTCGTCCAGCTTCATATGAATATCGCGCACAGCAGGTATCCCTTTATAGGAAATCGTCACGTCTTTTAATTCCAGCATTGCCATATTTTACGCGCCTCCTTCCTCATTTCTGGGATCCAGTATATCCCGTAGGCTGTCCCCCAGCATATTAAATATCACAACGGTAATAAAAATCGCCAGCCCCGGAAAAACCATCAGCCAGGGGGCGGATTCCATATAGGTTCGCCCTTCGTTCAGCATCAGGCCCCATTCCGCCGCCGGCGCTTTTGCGCCAAATCCCAGGAAAGACAGGGCCGCCAGCTCCAGCATCATGCCCCCGATATCTGTGGCAGCAGTGATAATCAGAGTGGGCAGCACATTGGGCAGCATATAACGCAGCAGCATATAAGGGGTCCTTGAGCCGGTGACAACAGCCGCCGCCACAAAATCCCGGTTCCGGATTTTCAGCACCAGGCTCCGCGCCAGGCGGGCGTATTTCGTCCAGCTCACCAGCGCGATGGCAATGACCGCGTTCCTGATGCTGGCTCCCATAATACCGGCTACAGCCAGGGCCAGCACCAGTCCCGGGAAGGCAATCAGCATGTCCGCGATACGCATGATAACCGCGTCCACCGCGCCGCCGAAATATCCCGCCAGAATCCCCAGCAGCGTGCCGACGGCAAAAATCAGCGCTACTGTGGAGAATGTGGCAGTCAGGGAAACTCTGGCGCCGTAAATCACACGGGTGAATATATCTCTGCCTAATCTATCCGTTCCAAATATATGTTCCGGGCCGGGAGGCTGGATCGCCTTCATCAGGTCGCCTTCTGTCGGGCTGACGCCCCCGGTAACCACCGGAGCAAACACCGCGGTCAGGATCAGCAAAATGGCCAGAATCCCGAAGATGGTGAATGTTTTATGTTCTATAAAAAAATTTTTCTTTTTTTCCATCTGACTCACCTTTTCAGCCTCATGCGCGGATCCACAAAATTGTAGGAAATATCCACCACCAGGTTAATCGCCATATAAATCAGCGCCAGCCACAGCACATATCCCTGTATCAGGTAATAATCGCAGGAAGTAATGGCCGTCACCGCCATATTTCCCAGTCCCGGATAAGAGAATATCACTTCCACCACCGAGGTTCCCCCCAGCAGAGAGCCCACTGACAGGCCCAGCATCGTAATCAGCGGAAAAAGAGAATTGGGAAACACGTTCAGCCAGAGAATCTTCCATTCAGCCACGCCTCTGGCCCTGGCGCCCGTCACATAATCCTGGCTCAGTTCTTCCAGAATCGCTGTCCGCACCTGCCTGGTATATTTGGATGACATCGCGATCGCCAGGGTAACCGAAGGCAGGATCATACTCTTAAAATCTCCTACGGAACAAATCACAGGCAGCCAGTGCACCCACACGCAAAACACCAGCATCAGCATCAGCCCTACCCAGAAGTTTGGAAGGGAAATACCCAGAAAGGTAAATCCCCTGACCAGATTGTCAATCCAGGAGCCTTTATAAACAGCGGAAAGCATGCCCAATGGAACGGATATGACAATCATCAGAACCATAGAACACAGTGTCAGCTTCAGCGTCGGCCACAGGCGGGCTGACAAAAGTTCTGCCACCGGCCTGCCGAAGGAGAAGGATTCTCCGAAATCTCCGTGGAGACAGTTCCCCAGCCACCGGAAATACTGGGTAAAGAAAGGATCATTCAGCCCCATCTCATCGCGGATCGACTGTACCAGTTCCTCCTGAGGGATGACACCGGTAGCGCTTAACATCGTCCGGACCGGATCACCCGGCGACATATATGTAAGCAAAAAAGTCAGGAAGCTGATCCCAATCAGCACAACAACAATCTGTGCCAGCCTGGAAATCAATTGTTTCTTTGTCACATCATCACCCCTTGACTCTTCTTTCTCACTCTGCCGGAACGATTTCTGTCGTCAGCCAGTAGTAATCTGCTGTGGGAATGTGGGCATAACCTACATTTTTGGAATAAATCATAGAGCTCTTATAATAGCCGTCCACCAGCACCACCGCGTCATCAATCAGAATCTGCTGCAGGCGGGTCAGAATCTCTGTGCGGACATCCGCGTCCGTTTCTGTGATCAGCTGTTCATATAACTGATCGTACTCATCATTTGCGTATCCGCAGTAGTTTGCATTGGACTTACTGTACCAGTTTGCCATATACTCTGTAGGATCACCGTTGCCCACAGTCGTCCAGTTATTTCCGTTCAGGTCATAATCACCGGACACCAGCGTGCTCCACTGGTCATCGGAACTGCCCTCCCGCTCATTGACTTCAATGCCAATCGCTGTCAGATACTGATGATGGGCCTGGGCAAACTCTTTTAACAGACGGGCGTCGTAATACACATAATCCAGCACGATATTCTCGCCGTTCAGTTCGCGCACACCGTCTCCGTCCGTATCCACAATTCCCGCATCATCCAGCAGCTGCTTCGCCGCATCCACATTATAAGCAAAGGGATCTTCCAGCGTGTCATATCCATAATTCAGCGTGGAGGGAAGTACAGAAAATCCTGCCTCATACAGGCCGCCGATCAGGTTGGAAGTACAGATCGCCTCTTTATCGATGCCCATAATAATCGCCTGGCGCAGTGTTTCATTTCCCAGCACCCCATTCAGATTCATCCAGGAAAAGGCGCAGCGCACGCCGCTGGCGATATCTACAGTGAAGTTCTCATCATTCTGCAGCTCCTGGATATCCGCCACATTTGTAATATTTTCCACCAGATCAACCTGCCCGTTTCTCAGTGCCATAGCTTTTGCGCTGGCATCGCTCATATACATCAGCTCTACTCTGTCGTAGGGAACATCTTCCCTGTAATATTCATTATCCACCAGCGTATAGCCTACCTGATCTGTAAAGGACTCAATGACATAGGGACCGGTTCCAATCACACCGTTATTCCAGTCGGTTGTATGCTCCACATCGACAATCGCCATAACCGGGTATGCCAGGTTTCCCGGCAAATTGGGATAAGCTGTGACTGTCTGAATGGTAATCGTATTGGCTTCGTCATCCGCGGTAATCTCCGCTTCGTACTCCAGATACTTTTCCGGTGTAGAAGAACCATTGGGTCCCTCTGTCTTCAGACGATCCAGGGATTCTTTTACTTTAGAGGGCGTCACATCGCAGCCGTCTGAAAATTTAAGTCCTTCCTGCAGTGTAATCGTCCAGGTCAGATGGTCGTCTGACACCTCATAGGACGCTGCCAGGCAGGGCTCTGCCTCCATATTGTCATTAAACTTAAACAAACATTCTCCTACGCCATAGCGGGTGAGATTCCACGCCGCGTCGGTCCTGTTCGTCGGGTCAACCACACCGTCGCCATAATTCTGGCATCCGAAGGTAAGCACTTTTTCTTCTCCGGCACTGCCGCTCTGGCTGCTGCCCTCCTGGCTGCTGCCGCTTTCGCTGCTGCCGGAACTGCTGCAGCCAGCCAGCGCTCCCGCTGTCAGCATCATTGCCATACTCAATGCAACCATTTTCTTCAGTGTTTTCTTCATTGTCATTCCCTTCCTTTTACATATCACTATTTCCGATTTATAAAAGAAAAAAGGATCCCACTCACAGGATCCATAAAAACCGCATATGAAATAAACAGAAAATATGTCATCCTCATATACACCGTATGAGTGGTCTGCCTGGAAATCTGGCAGGTCTCCTGACTTCAGTTCACAGCCTGGCAGCGCCTTCCCAGAACAACTCTGTTCCAGTGACATATCTGCTGCTGGCTCCCTGTTCACAGTGACGGGATCGTACCGGATTTTCACCGGTTTCCCTTTTATCCGTCTTGTGCGGAACCAGATCTCCCGAATATTTTATTTCTTTTATAAACATTTTATAGTATAGTCATTTTTTACTATTTTGTCCAATTCCAGTTTGACATAACCAACAATTTAGGGCAAATCAACCAATCTCAAAACACTCTCCATAAAATTCTGCCAGTGTGCAGGCATCATAATATGAATATTTATACAAGGCAGAAAAACCTTTATTCTGTCAGCACGCCTTCTCATCCTGTCCCAATCAGTTATCACTAACGGAAAGGATACATTTCTGTTTTCTTCCTTTCTTTGCTCCTGTTTCATATAGCAATCTGTTATATCCGAACCACTTATTTTCACCCGTCCTGTATGATATTCCGTTCCTTTCAAACACTAAGGAAGTCCGCTAGAATTCTAGGAAAACCACAAATATCATCTACGAAAGGATGGCCCGTATGAATCATGAACAGATCAGTCAGCTGCCTGAATCCACACCCGGCCAGCGGATCAAAAAACTGCGGCTGACCGCAGGCCTGAGCCAGAACCAGCTCAGCCGGCAGCTGGGATTTACCACCAACTATTTCGGTCAGGTGGAACGGGACCGCAAAGAGCTGTCAAAAAATATGGCCGACGCGCTCTGCAAATATTTTCACGTGGACTACAGTTATCTGTACCATGGCATCGGAGAGGCTTCCGGCGCACCCCAATCCGGAAGCAGCCGGGAACTGCTGATCGACTATATCAGGAGCTGTTCGGAAGAAGAATGCCGCCTGCTGGAGCCAGTTATCAGAGCTATCGTCCAGTCTCTGCGGTCGGCAGGCTGGTTTCCGTCCAATTAAAACAAAACAGCGAAAGCTCATATATATAAATTCTGTAACACAAAAGACCCGGCCATGAAAGCAGACTGCTTTCACCGCCGGGCCTTTTTCTCCGGGTCTTTCTGCCGTCTCGTTCCTGATCAGAGAAACCGCATAAACAAAATCGGAAGAAAGATCGCCGGAACACAGTTAATCACCTTGATTTTCGTAATTCCCAGCATATTCATCCCCACCGCGGCAATCAGCACTGAGCCGACACAGCTCATCTCATTAATGACTTCTGCGGTCAGAAATGGCTGCAGGAACTGGGCAAACAGCGTAATCAGCCCTTCATAAATCATGACCAGCACGCCTGCCAGCGCCACACCGATGCCCATACTGGACCCCATTACCAGCGCCGCCACGCCGTCAATCACAGATTTCGCCAGCAGCGTACTGTGATTTCCGCTGATGCCGCTCTCCAGAGAACCGACAATAGCCATAGCGCCCACGCACACCAGCAGACTGCAGGAGACAAAACCCTTCGCAATGGATCCCTCCTGATCCTGACCGCCGAATCTGCTCTGCACCCAGTCTCCCAGCCGGTTCAGCCGCAGCTCCAGCTTCAGGCTTTCCCCGATGATCGCCCCGATGGTCATGGAGATAATCGCCACGATAATCTGCTCCCCCACCAGAGCGCCGCTGATCCCGATATAGATCACCAGCATTCCCAGGCTGTCCATCACTGTTTTTCCCATCTGCTGCGGAATCCCTTTTTTCGCCGCTGAACCTGCCGCACCGCCGGCGATTACCGCCAGGCCGTTTACCACTGCTCCGAAAAGTGTCATATCACGTCATCTCTCTTTATTTTGTCTCTTTCCGGAAGGTCATCCTGCGGAAATTTTTCTTTCCCTTTTTCAGAATCAGCCCGTCAGAAAAATCATTCTCTGAATAAGATGTCTTAATATCATCTACTTTTACATTGTCCACTGTCACACCGCCCTGGATCACTGCCCGGCGTCCCTCAGATTTCGAGGCAACCAGCCCGGATTTTGCCAGGAGCGTCAGAATATCGATGCTGCCGTCTGTAAAATCCTCCGCGGTCAGCTCTACTGTAGGCATATTTTCCGCGCTTCCGGCGCTGAACAGCGCTCTGGCGCCATCCTGAGCCTTCTTCGCTTCCTCCTCGCCGTGAACCAGCTTCGTCAGCTCATAGGCCAGAATCTCCTTTGCCTGGTTCAGCTGGCTGCCCTCCCAGTGATCCATCTCATCGATCTGCTCCAGAGGCAGGAAGGTCAGCATCCGCAGACATTTCAGCACATCTGCGTCCGCTACATTCCTCCAGTACTGATAGAAATCGAAAGGTGAAGTCTTATTGGGATCCAGCCATACAGCGCCGGACTGGGTCTTACCCATCTTCTTGCCTTCGGAGTTCAGCAGCAGAGTAATGGTCATGGCATAAGCATCCTTCCCCAGCTTCCGGCGGATCAGCTCAGTGCCGCCCAGCATATTGCTCCACTGGTCATCACCGCCGAACTGCATATTGCAGCCATATTTCTGGAACAGAGCATAAAAATCATAGCTCTGCATAATCATATAGTTAAACTCCAGGAAGCTCAGTCCCCGCTCCATTCTCTGCTTGTAGCACTCGGCGGTCAGCATCCGGTTCACACTGAAGTGGGGACCTACCTCCCGCAGCACCTCGATATAGTTCAGCTCCTTCAGCCAGTCCGCATTGTTCACCATCAATGCTTTTCCATCAGAAAAATCAATAAACCGGCTCATCTGCTTTTTAAAGCATTCGCAGTTATAGGCGATAGTCTCCTCTGTCATCATCTGCCGCATATCCGTTCGTCCGGAGGGGTCTCCGATCATTCCCGTACCGCCTCCGATCAGGGCGATCGGCTTATTGCCCGCCATCTGCAGCCGCTTCATCAGACACAGCGCCATAAAATGGCCTACATGAAGGCTGTCTGCCGTCGGATCAAAACCAATGTAAAATGTAGCCTTTCCATTGTTAATCAGCTCCTTGATTTCCTCTTCATCCGTCATCTGGGCAATCAGCCCTCTGGCCATCAGTTCATCAAAAATCGTCATAAATTACCTCCTGAATTAATTCCCGAATTACCTGTTAAATAAAAAAATCCCGTCCTGCAAAGGACGAGAAGACTTCCCGCGGTACCACCTTATTTCGCAGCCCTGCAGCTGCCTTATCAGACACATACATGTCCTGACACGATAACGGGTGTCTGAAACCGTCACAGCCTACTGGAATGACCTTTCGTCCATCTTTCGGTGTGAAGCTCCGGGATGTATTCGCCTGCCGCCTGTTGTGCGCGCCTCTCACCGCCCGGCTGCTCTCTGTCCGCCAGCATCGGCCGCTACTTCTTCCCTTCATCGCCTGTCATTTCTGAAATCTATGAAAATTATAGGGGAAGGGGCCGGAAATGTCAAGGTGAAAATATATGTTTTTGCTCAGGGGCTGGCACACACCCGGGCAGAAAGCACAATCGCGCGGCGGCTCCGCAAACCCTGAGGGGAAAGCATCAGGCTTTCCCCGAAGATAAGTCCGGTTCTGAAAAACCGCCTCGGAATCTGCTTTAGTACCTGTTCGGGC
>CAJFOT010000055.1 GCA_904397815.1 Candidatus Paralachnospira sangeri | reverse complement strand
TTTCATAGCCCAGCCGTTCTCCGGCTACATCCCAGGAATACTGGACGATGCGCTCGGTGTCAAACATCAGGCCGTCCATGTCAAATACAACTGCCTGTAATTTCACAGTATTTCTCCTTTCTGTCCGGTGTACTGTCTCGCTCACATCCAGACGGACTGTGATAATAAATGTGAGTGGACAGCAGAATATAACCAGTATAATCTATGGAGCCCAAAAGAGCAACCGGTTATGGCTATGCAGGACGGCTGAGGAAGCAGGTCAGACAGATATCCCCTGTTTCGGCTGCTGTTTCTGTCTGCGGCTTTTCGGGCCGGAAACCAAGACATTCGGCCAGACGCTGCGAGGCAAGATTATCCGGCCTGAACCGGCAGAGAACCCGGCTGTAATCTGTGGTGTCCCAGAGGTAATCCAGACAGGCCCGGCAGGCCTCCAGAGCGTAGCCCTGACGGCGGAAGACAGGATCGATCAGATAGCCCAGACAGGGATCCGTACCCGGCAGACTGAAACCGCAGTGGCCCACCGGTTCGCCGGTCCGGACTGACAGAATGGTATACATGCCCAGATCATACAAGCCGTACATGTTTTTGATGTAAGCATACAGAAACCCCCTTCTCTCTGAAATGGGCAGGGAGGGAGGGAAAAAGCGGACCGTGTCATCGGGTACAGCCTGATACAGATGTGAGAGCCAGGGAAGATCTTCCATGCAGGTTTCGCGGATGGCCAGCCGTCCGGTGGCAGCGATTAATACAGGCAGCCGGTGGAAGCGGCAGAACGCTTTTTTCAGATAATCTGCCAGGTCCGGGGTGAATTCCTGAAAAACATAATCTGTTCCGGTCAGAAACGGGCTGCCTGGCGGCTGAAAGCCGACGGCTGCCATGTGCTGTTCTCTGGCTTGCAGGAGAACCTGGCTGTTGTCAGAGACGAGCATGGCGCAGCGGGGCTTCGTGGAACAGTAATGGAAGAATATCCGCAGCCGCTCCTCTTCTGTCTGATTCGGAGGAGCGTTTCCGGCCCATTTGACAGAAATCCCTGATTGTTCCTGCGCGCTCACAAAGGAACGCAGGGCGGCGGGGTCCGGGGTCTGCCTGAGGGAGAGGAACAGTGAGCGATAAAGAGGGGATTTATTATTGCTGTCCATTGATGGATTCTCCATTGCCGGTGAAGGAGATATCGCCGTCGGCTGTCAGCCAGCAGGATATGTCCAGAGCATTCAGCAGTTCCAGGGTTTCGGGATCGGCAGGGTTCTTGTCAGAGCAGCAGATGACGGCATACCGGGGGCGGGCCGCCTCCAGCAGATCCTGGAGGGCATTATTGTAGGAGCCGTGATGGGGCATTTTGATCCAGTCGCAGGACAGATCAATGCCGGACTGGAGCAGCAGCGCGATCCGCTCCTCCTGAATGTCCCCGGTGAAGAGAAATTTCTGCTCCCGGCAGGATGCCATGGTGACCAGGGAGCGGTTGTTGTCGTCATCCTCATCGAAATATTGATTTTGAGGGTCGTTTTCCGGGTACAGGGAGAGGGTGATCTCTCCCACGCTGATTTCCATGGGTTCTGAGACGGAAATAACATTGCCGTGAGCTGCGGCAGCTTCCTGATAGGGCTCATAATGCTTCCCGCTGCCGGGGTAGTCCGGCTGCAAAATCTGATCGACGGAGCAGTGCTCCAGAATATAGGCAGCGCCGCCCATATGATCCTTGTCGTAATGGGTGATAATCATATGGCTGATTTTTGTGATGCCCAGAGCGGTCAGGTTTTCCACGATTTCTCCGCCATCGTCATCTTCTCCGGTGTCGATCAGGATGGCCTGGGAAGAGTCCTCCATGTACAGGATGGAGGCATCGGCCTTGCCGATTTTTAAAACTCTGACCTGGATGGCCGGGTCTGAAGAAAGCAGGTTTCCCAGACACCCGGACAGGAACAGGCACACTGCGGTGACGGCGGCGGCCAGCATGGCCGGCAGAGGGAAAAAAGATCGTTTATGCATGAGTACTCCTTTGCTTCAGCTGGCTGTGCCAGTAGGTGAACAGTTTCAGGCCATCCGCCGCGCCGGCCCTGGCATAAGACAGGCATAGCCGTTCGGGATGCCACTGCAGGGCGATGACAGGCAGGGTGGTATGAATGATAGCTTCCGGAACAAAGTCGGCAGTTTCCTGTATGACACGCAGTCCGATGCCCAGCTTGCCCGCACCCTGATGGTGAGCGCTGTTGGTGATGAAGCTGGAACCGTACAGGGCTTCCAGAAAAGATCCGCGGGCAGTCCATGTCTGGTGGAACTGGTCTCCATTCAGGTATTCGTGGGAAGCTGCTGTGGGCAGATGCTGGATCAGCGTACCGCCGAAATAGACATTGATCAGCTGAAGTCCTTTGCAGATCCCCAGAACAGGCTTTTCCGCCTTGACGAAACTGTCCAGAAGGCGGAATTGTTTCAGGTCCAGCGTCCGGTCGATATGGAGAGAACCCTGAACCGGCTGGTGGAAAAAGGCCGGGTCGATATCGCCTCCTCCCGGCAGCAGAAGGCCGTCCCAGCCGGAAGAACTCAGGGCGTCCGGCGCGCAGACAGACTGGAATCCGGCTGCTGCCAGGGCTGCCTGGTAGTTTCGGACACTGTCAGGGTTCCCTGCGATTAATATGTTCATGTGAAAGTCCCCTTGATAAAAAGTCTATTTCATATCTTATGGGAATTTCACAAAAAAATGAGCAGTTTTTTCGAAATCACTGCGGGCGGTTTTTGTTGAGAAATTCACTGATGGAGGGATGGGCACGATAGCGGATGATAGTGTTGCCCACATGTTCCTCGGCGTAGAATTCAGCGGCCCGCTGGTTTCTGGTGACCAGAGCGTTCATAATACGCTGGTGTTCCTCAAAACCGGCCACATGACCGATCTCCCGGTTGGATTCTTCGATCTGAGACTGGAAAAACCGGCTCAGGATGCCGTTTACCTTTTCCAGCACAGAATTATGGGCTATGTGGGAGATAAACAGGTGAAATTCATAGTCCAGGTTGGAGTAGGTGTTCAGATCGTTTTCATGGAACGCTGCTACCATCCGGTCATACAGCTGTTTCAGCTGCTCCAGATCTTCGTCTGTGGCCCGCGCGGCGGCGTAATAAGCGGCCATGGACTCGATGCCCTGGCGGAACTCCAGCATCTCCCACAGATCTCTGGAATCCAGGACGATAAAAGGGATCATTTCATTGAATTCGGCAGCGGCCAGGGCGGCGTCCTTGACATAGGTGCCCCCGCCGATTTTTGTCTCTACCAGCCCCAGTGCCAGCAGCCGCTGCAGAGCAGAGCGTATGGTGATACGGCTGACGCCGTATTTCTGACACAATTCATTTTCAGAGGGGAGCCGGCTGCCCTTCGGATATTCTCCCGAACTGATCTGCTTTAAAATCTCGCGATATACAGTGTCTGCGGCATTGTTTTCGTTTCTCATGGTTTCCTCCGGTCGATAGTTTGTATCTATTTTATACAATGATAAAAAGGATGTCAACAAGCCCCGCAGGACGGGGCAGAATCCGGCTGCCTGCTTACCGGCGGCGCTGTAACCGGCCGTCCTGAAAAAAGATGATAAAAAATAACAGATATCTGTAATACAAATTATCGAGAATATTCCAAAAAAGTTATTGACATGTAATACAGGAAAGTGCTATTATAAGAATCAAGTTAAGGCTATTTGCATAATAAATGAATGTTTTTTTGAAAAAATTAAGAAAAATTTAACGAATAACAGACAAAAATTGTAATACAAAATGTATTACAGGCAGGGAGATGTGAGATGAAAGCGATTCAAGTAGTGGAACCTGGCGACATGAGACTGGTGGATGTAGAGATGCCTGCACTGAAAACACCTACCAGTGTAATTGTGAAGGTAAAGGCGGCAGGAATCTGCGGCTCTGATGTACATATCCTTCACGGGAAGAATCCCTATGCGACCTATCCCAGAATTGTAGGCCATGAAGTGGCCGGTGTGATCGCGCAGGTGGGAGAACAGGTGACAAAGTATCATGTGGGAGACCGTGTCGTAGTGGAGCCCATTCTTTTTTGCGGGAAATGTTACCCCTGCCGGACCGGCCGGCAGAATGTGTGTGAGAATCTGCAGGTGTACGGTGTTCACATGGAGGGGGCTTTTGAGGAATATATGTGTGCGGAGGAAAGCGCTCTTCATATATTGCCGGAGGGGATTTCCTTTGAACAGGGCGCTCTGATTGAGCCTTACACAATCGGCGCGCAGGGATTATGGAGGACTGACGCAAAGGCGGGGGATATCTGCCTGATTCACGGAGCCGGTCCCATTGGGCTGGTTACGCTGGATCTGGCGAAAGAAGCGGGTCTCACCTGCATCGTTTCAGAGCTGAGTGAGCCTCGCCGGAAGATGGCGGAAGCTTTTGGTGCTGACCGGGTGGTGAATCCTGCCGAAGAAGATCTGAAACAGGCAGTGGATGAGATGACAGAGGGAAAAGGCGCCAATATTATATTTGACGCGGTGGGTATTCCTGCGCTGGTGGAAGCTTCTATTCCGCTACTGTCTGCTGCGGGCCGGTTTCTGGAATACGGGTACGGCTTCGGAAAGGCTGCTGTAGATTTTGATCTGATGAATAAGAAAGAACTGACGGTGCTGGGAACCCGGCATCAGAATTACCGTTTTGCGCCTGTAATTGAGCAGTTCAAGAACCATCTGGACAAGGTGGATATGCTGAAAACCCATGTATTTAAGGTAGATGATTACGAGAAGGCTTTCCGTGTGTTTGAGGATAAAAACTCAGGAGCCTGCAAGGTAGTGATTGTGTTTGACGGCGAAGGAGGAGAACAATAATGGTTATTAATGCACCCTCTCTGGCAAATATACCGCTTACGGAATTTACGGTACAGCTGGAAGAACTGTATGAAGGCGGAGTCCGATTTTTTCATGTAGATCTGATGGATGGACATTATGTGCCGAATCTGTGCCTTCCTATGAACTGTGTGAAAGATCTGAAGGCGAAATACCCTGACTGTACTGTAGAAGTACACCTGATGGTGGACAACCCTTCCTTCTACATTCCGAAAATGAAGGAACAGGGTGCAGACTATGTCAGCTTCCACTGCGACAGCACTTCTTTTGTCAGGAGAACATTGTTTGAAATTTCTGAGGCCGGGATGAAAGCCGGCATTGTGCTGAATCCCTCTCAGTCTGTGGATGTGATCCGGCCGTATGCCCAGTACCTGGATTATATTGTATTCATGTCTGTTGAACCCGGGTTTGCGGGGCAGAAATTCCTGGAGGGCTCTATGGAACGGCTGCGGGATCTGGCGCTGCTGCGCAGGGAGCTGGGACTGAATTTCCAGATTATTGTGGATGGCGGCGTACATTACGGAATTATAGAAGAATGTGTAAAGAATGGCGCAGATGCTCTGGTTACGAACGTCTATACGATTTTTAATCAGCCGGAAGGTATTACGGCGGCCTGCAGGCGATTCACTGAAACCATGAAAAATGTGGTTTGTGAAATATAAAATTCATAATGGAAAGGGGATTATGTATGTACAAAAAACTAACGGCGATTGTATTGGCACTGGTGATGTGTCTGAGCCTTGCAGCGTGCAGCGCAGGAGGCAGCGGCGAGACTACAGCGGAACAGGAAATTTCTGGGGGGGGGGGTACCACAGAAGCGGTTTCTGAAACTTCTCTGCCAGAAGGAACAGAGAGCAGTGATACAAGTGGGGCACAGATCGCCGGTGCCTCTGAATCCGACGGAGAAGTATTTAAAATCGGGTGTTTTCTGCAGCTGACCGGTAATAATGCGATTAACGGTACAGAAGCCAGAGACTCTCTTGTGATGGCAGCGGATTATATCAATGCCAACGGCGGTTTTAACGGCGTGCCGGTGGAACTGGTGATTTATGATACTCAGGGTTCTGCGGAGGAAGCAGTGAAGGTTGTAAACCGTCTGATCGAAATCGACGGCGTACAGGCAGCCATCGGCTCTGTAAACTCCAACGAGGTGCTGGCAGCAGCAGGTTATCTCAATGACGCAGGCATTTATACATTTGGACTGGGAACATCTCCCACCTGGATGGAAGAGGACTGGCCGTATGTATTCCGGGCAACGATGAACAATGCCTATGTTGTGCCTATTGTACTGGATATGATTGAGGAAACCGGCATTACAAAGATGGCGACTTTCTATGGACAGGATGACGCGTCTCTGACAACAGCAGAGGAATTTGAAACTCAGGCAAAAGAGCGGGGTATTGAGATTGTGGATTCTGAAAGCTATGATGTGGGTGACACTGACTTTTCCGCACAGATAGCCAGCATTCTTGCATCCGGCGCACAGGGAGTATATCTTTCTCTGTCAGGTGAAAATATTCCTCTGACTGTATCACAGCTGCGCCAGTATGGCTATACCGGCCTGATCTTTAACAAAGAGTCCTTTATGAATCTGTATATTGAGATGGCAGGTCAGGAGAATTCCAATTATATTGCCTTCTCTAATCCTTATGTAACCTATAATTCTGTGGAGGATGTTACGATTCCGATTGTAAAGGAATTCTGTCAGCGGTATGAGGACACTTATGGAACGATCAATGCATCTGAGTGTGCATACCGGGCATGGGATACCATGATGGCGATGTGGGAGGCATCCAAGATTGCAGGCTCTAATGATCCTGAGGATCTGAGAGTGGCGACCAATCAGATTTCCGGACTGGAAGCTCTGGGCGGGACCATGGATTTCACATCCGGCAACAGAGAGGCGTTTGAGACATTCAATAAATTTATTCTGATTGATGGAAAGAATATTCTCTGGGATGACTGGATGGCAGAAGGCGGATATGACGCTTATAAAGAAGCGACTGGAAATGAATATTAAGACAGATAAACATCTGTTATGAACAGGACAGCGCCGGGAGCGGGAAAAGCTCCCCGGCGCTGTTTTTTTGCGTCGTTTTATCCTGCAGACCAGCCGACAGCACATTTTTACATAGAAAGGAACGGGGTTTCATGATATAATAACGGCAACAATGTGAATGGGAAGAAGGTTGGAGAATGGAAAAGCTGGTTGTGATTATTAATGGAACAGGCGGAGCCGGCAAAGATACGCTGTGTGAACTGGCGGGCCATCGCTATCGGGTGAAAAATATTTCCGCTATTACGCCGATTAAAAAGATTGCTGCGGAAAATGGATGGGATGGAGGAAAGGACGGAAAATCCAGGAAATTCCTGGCGGATCTGAAACAGCTGTTCGTAGCGTATAATGACCTGCCGAACCGGTATCTGATGGAAGAATACCGGAGGTTTTTAGACAGCAGAGACCAGATTCTGTTTGTACATATCCGGGAGGGGAGCGAGATCGATAAATTTAAAAAAGGTGTGGATATCCCCTGTGTGACCCTTCTGGTTCACAAAAACTTTGGGGAACAGGTAGTGTGGGGGAATCCATCTGATGACCTGGTAGAACAGTATCCCTATGACTATCAGTACAATAATGAAAAAGCGCTGGAGGAGGCAGAGGATGATTTTGCCGCTTTTCTGGGAAAGATTATGAAAGAAAAGGGCGTGCAAAGGGGGCAGGCATGAAAGCGCGGGAAAGGGTTCAGCGGCTGGGACGTTTTTTGAGCGGAATGGTGATGCCGAATATCGGCGCCTTTATCGCCTGGGGACTGCTGTCAGCGCTGTTTCTGGAGACTGGCTGGCTGCCGAATGAACAGCTGGCCGTTTTGTCCAAACCGATGGCTCTGATTCTTCTCCCTGCATTGATCGCCTTTACCGGCGGCGGCATGGTATATGGCAGAAGAGGTGCCGTGATCGGCGCGGTGGCAGCAATGGGAGTGATTGCGGGAGCGGGTGTGCCAATGTTTCTGGGTGCCATGATTACGGGGCCAACGTCAGCCTGGATTTTGAAAAAAATCGATCAGGTGACGGAGAAAAAGGCCCGGCCCGGTTTTGAAATGCTGCTCCGCAATTTTTCTATGGGAATTGCCGGCGCGGCTCTGGCTGCCGCCGCTTTGTTCTGTGTCCGTCCGCTGGCGGACCTGCTGAATCAGTGGGTCAGTGCCGGCGTGGGATTTTTTATTGAACGCGGTCTGATGCCTCTGACCAGTATCCTGATTGAACCGGCTAAAGTATTGTTTTTAAATAATGCCCTAAACCATGGGATTTTGTCACCATTGGGAATGCAGCAGGCGGAAGAAAGCGGAAAGTCCATTCTTTTTCTTCTGGAGGCTAATCCGGGACCCGGCCTGGGAATTTTGCTGGCTTACTGTGCGGCGGGACGGGGAAATGCCCGGCATTCTGCGCCGGGTGCCGCGGTGATCCATTTCCTGGGAGGAATACATGAGATTTATTTTCCCTACATTCTGATGAATCCCCTGCTGATACTGGCGGCAATTGCCGGCGGCGCCAGCGGCGTTTTTGTGTTTTCCCTGACCCATGCGGGGCTGACTGCGCCGGCTTCGCCGGGGAGTATCGCGGCGGTGCTGATGATGGCATATAAAGACAGTTATGCGGGGGTGGCTGCCGGTGTGGCAGTCTCAGCGGCTGTGGCCTTTTTTACAGCTGTCCCTCTGCTTCGATTCCATGGCGTTCGGGAGCAAAAAGATGGTCAGGATGCTTTGGAACTGGCAAAACGGAAATCAGAGGTTATGAAACGGCAGGCGGAGGGGGAAAAACTGAAAATTGTTTTCGCCTGCGACGCAGGTATGGGTTCCAGTGCCATGGGTGCCGGCATATTGAGAAAAAAGCTGGAGGAAGCCGGTGTCACAGGTGTGGAAATTATGCATGCGCCGGTATCCTCTATTCCGCCGGATACCGATATTGTGATTACGCAGAAAGAGCTGGGAGAACGGGCTGCCAGATCCTGTCCGGGAGCAGAGCGGATCCTGATTCATTATTTTCTGGAGGCGCCGGAATATGATCAGCTGACCCGATGGCTGGCGGCAGAGCAGGGTGCGGACAGACAGCTGCGGGTTCAGGAAACGCCGGATACGCTCCTGCTGGAGAAAAATGTTCTGGCAGGCTGCAGCGCTGACAGCCGGGAGAATATTATCCGCAGGCTGGGCGGTATGCTGGCAGATTCCGGTTATGTGGAGACTGGCTATATAGAAGGGATGCAGGAGCGGGAACGCAGCTGTTCTACTTACGTGGGCAACGGCGTGGCGCTGCCTCATGGCGCTGAGGCTTACCGGGAAACAATCCGAGCTTCCGGCTTTGCGGTGATGGCTTTCCCCGGGGGCACAGACTGGGACGGCCATACGGTTTATCTGGCTGTAGGCGTTGCGGGAATCGGGGAAGAACATCTGAAAATTCTGTCGTCCATTGCAGGAAAGCTGATTGATGAAGACACGGCGGTTCGTCTGGCCGGGTGTGACAGGGAAACTATATGTCATGTGCTGGGAGATGATGACGGATATAGTCAGGACGCCGGGGACGGGCAGAACGAAATGTCAGAGGACAGATAAACGATATTGAAAGTAAGGAGCAGCGAAAATGGAACAGATTTTTGTGGAGAAAACAGCTTCAAGAGGAATCGCCGCGGCGAAAGTGTATAAGTATCAGGATCCGGATCTGCGTCCGTCTCTGGCCGGCATTACGGCAGAACAGGCTGAAAGTGAAACGGAAAGATTTCTAAAAGCCAGACAGCAGATGATTGTTCGGCTTCAGAATATGGAAGATGACAGCGGCATCCTGGCCGCTCACATAGAGGTGGCGAAGGACAGGATGCTGGAAGAAGGGGTAATCCTTCGGATCAGAGAAGAACAGAAAAATGCCGAACTGGCTGTATGGGAAACCATCGATGAGATTGCCGGCATTTTCGCCGGCATGGACGATCCTTATATGAAAGAACGGGAAGCGGATGTCCGGGATATCGGAAAGAGGATAATGGCTGAACTGAAGGGAGTTGCCCTGCCGGATCTGGGCGAGGTCAGTACAGAAGTCATTGTGGCTGCGGCAGATCTCTATCCCTCGGATACGGTAAAACTGAATCCGAAGCTGATTAAAGGGATTATCACAGAAAAAGGCGGGTTGACCAGCCATGTATCCATTCTGGCGAAAAGCATGAATATTCCGGCGCTGATCGGCGTGACAGACATCTTAAGCAAACTGGAAAATGGAATGATGGTTTGTATGGATGCGGAAAAAGGCATGATTGTCATTGATCCGGATGACGAAGTTCTGTCCGCGTTCCGGGTAAAACAGGAAGCATATCTCCGGGAGCGGCATCGGCTGGAACAGCTGCGCAGCCAGCCGGCAGTCACCAGGGATGGAAAACGAATCTCCCTTTGCGCCAATGTGGGCAGTGTTGAGGACATTGAAAATGCCCTGGAGATGAATGTGGATGGCGTAGGACTGTTCCGTACAGAATATCTGTATATGGGCAGCAGCCATTTCCCTACAGAGGAGGAGCAGTTTCAGGTGTATGCCAGGGCGGCCAGGCTGTGTCCGAAAGAGCTGACGATCCGCACTCTGGATATAGGAGGGGATAAAAAACTGGATTATTTCCCTTTCGACCAGGAAGAGAATCCTTTTCTGGGCTGGAGAGCTATCCGGATTTCTCTGGATATGAAAGAGATGTTCAAAGAACAGCTGCGGGCGATTCTGCGGGCCAGTGCTTTCGGTCATGTGCGGATTATGTTCCCGCTGATTATTTCGCTTGAGGAATTGCGAGAGGCCAGGGAGATGGTAGCGGTCTGTCAGAGGGAATTAGAACAGGAAGGGGAGGCGTTCGACCGGGAGATTCCGGTAGGAATGATGATGGAGACGCCGGCCAGTGTGCTGATGGCAGAGGAATTTGCTGCAGAAGCGGATTTTTTCAGTATCGGGACAAATGATCTGACACAGTATCTTCTGGCAGTAGACCGGGGAAATAAACGGATCGCAAACCGCTTTGACTACTTTCATCCTGCTGTGCTGCGGGCGATTCGCCATATCATCGCTGCAGGGCATAAAGCAGGTATCCAGGTGGGAATGTGCGGTGAGATGGCCGGCGATCCGAGGGCTGTGCTTCTGCTGCTGGAAATGGGGCTGGACGAGTTCAGCATGTCAGCGGGCAGCGTTGACTATGTACGGGAGCAGATTCTGAGTTACGGAGGTCAGAAAGAAGGCGGCGAGACAGAGGAAAAGAAAATAGAAGGGAACGGGGATGGAAAAGATTGCGCGAGCTGAAAAATATGACTACGCTGTGCTATATAGAATCCGGCGGGTGCTGGCTGATGATGCACAGAATTAAGAAGAAAGAAGACCTGAACCGGGGAAAATGGATCGGAGTAGGCGGACATTTTTTGGAAGGGGAGAGTCCGGAGGAATGTCTGCTTCGTGAGGTGAGGGAAGAGACAGGACTGAACTTGACCTCCTACCGGTTCCGGGGAATTGTCACTTTTGTGTCGGAGGATATTTGCGAGTATATGCACCTGTTTACGGCAGACGGTTTTCTGGGACCGGAAGAAAAAGGCCCGGGGGCAGGCCGTGTGATGGAGTGCCGGGAGGGTGTTCTGCAATGGATACCCAGAGAACAGGTGCCGGCTCTGAATCTGTGGGAAGGCGACCGTATATTTATGAAGCTGCTGCTGGAAGATGCGGGATTTTTCTCATTGAAACTGGAATATCATGAGGGGCAGCTGACTGGATGGAAAACGGAACTGTACTGACAGAAAGCTTTTCGTGAAAGCAGGAGGATTGCCATGGCTGAACTGAAAAAATGTATTGTAATTCCAGATTCTTTTAAAGGGACAATGTCTGCCATCGATGTCTGTTGCATTATGGAGGAAAGCATTCGGAGAGTATTCCCCGGCTGTCAGGTGAAATCAATTCCGGCAGCGGATGGCGGAGAGGGAACGGTGGACTGCTTCCTCCGGGCGATGAACGGGGAGAAGAGAAGGGTTTTGACAACAGGCCCTTATGGCGAGCCTGTGGAGGCTTACTACGCAAAGCTGGGGGATATGGCGATTCTGGAGATGGCCCAGGTGGCCGGGCTGCCCCAGGTACAGGGGAGACTGAATCCCCGCAGGACTACCACCTACGGCCTGGGAGAGGTGATAAAAGCGGCGATTGCCGACGGCTGCCGCAGGATTACCATCGGACTGGGAGGCAGCTGTACAAATGACGGGGGAATGGGCGCCGCCAGAGCCATGGGCGTCCGGTTCCTGAACGGGGCCGGGGAAGAATTTGCGCCTGCCGCCGACGAGATGACGCAGATCGCCCATATCGATATTTCAGCGGCGCAGAAGAAGCTGGAGGGGATCGAGGTCACTGCCATGTGCGACATAACCAATCCGATGTACGGGGAAACGGGAGCGGCTTATGTATTCGGCCCGCAGAAGGGCGCGGATGAGGACTGTGTGAGGCTGCTGGATCAGAACCTGCGTGCCCTGGCAGAGGTGATCCGCCGGGATCTGGGTGTGGATGTGTCGCAGATCCCGGGAGCCGGCGCAGCAGGCGCCTTCGGCGCCGGCATCGTAGCCTTTTTCGGCGGACGGCTGAAATCAGGCATTCATACAGTGCTGGATATCACAGATTTTGACCGGGAACTGGAGGACGCTCAGCTGATTTTTACCGGGGAAGGGAGGGTGGATGCCCAGAGCCTCCAGGGAAAGGTGCTGTCAGGCGTGGCAGAGCGGGCTGGGAAGGCCGGTGTGCCGGTGGTGGTTGTGGCAGGAGCCTGTGAACCGGAGGCGAACCAGCTGTACCGCCACGGCGTCTGCGGCATCTTCTCCACCTGCCGCACCGCTGCCGGGCTGGATTATCAGAAGGCCCACAGTGAAGAAAATCTGGCCGCGGCGATGGAGGGGATACTGCGGCTGTATGCGGCAGTGTAAAAGAAAAATATACAAATATGATATTTATTCGAAATAAATTGAAAATAGTAAAAATATATACTAAAAAATCAGCCTAAATATTCGGGATTTTTGGTGACTCTTTTATGAAATTGAGTGTTATAATACAAATGTAACAAAAAGAAATACTTAACAGACCCGACAATCAGAAGGGGCCGCTAAGCAATCAGTGAGTTGGAGGAAAAGATAAATGAATACTTTAAAAGCTGAGAAGCGGGACATGACAGTAAAAGCAAAGAAACTGAGACGTGAAGGATTTGTTACCGGCAATGTGTTCGGCAAGGAAATGAAAGAGACTGTACCGATTAAGATTGTAAAGGCCGACGCGGAGCGTCTGATTAAGACCAAACGTAAAGGCAGCCAGATTATGCTGGATGTAGAAGGTCAGCAGTATGATGTGCTGATTAAGGAGATTCAGTATAACGCAATAAAGGGACAAATTGATGAAATTGATTTTCAGGCATTGGTACAGGGTGAGAAAGTTCATTCTGTAGCAGAAGTTACTCTGATCAATTCTGATAAAGCAGTGGGCGGATTCCTGCAGCTGAATCTGGAGGAGATTGCCTATAAGGCGACGCCGGACGCTCTGGTTGAGTCTGTGGAGATTGATGTGGCGAAGCTGCGGGTTGGTGATGTGATCAAAGTAAAAGATCTGCCGATTGCATCAGATCCGAAAGTTGAACTGACAACCAGTCCTGATGCTGTTGTGCTGACATTGTCAGAGGTTCATGCAAATGCAGAAGAAAGCCAGGATGATGAGGCGGCAGCTGAGTGATCGGGCTGGCAGAAATATAGGATAAAAAAGGCAAATTTAAAGCCGCGCTGATTGCACAAAGCGATTAGCGCGGCTGTTGTTTTGCGGAGGACCGTTAATTGGAAGTTTTTCCTTTTTGGGCTGACAGCGGACGGCCGGTGTCAGTTTCGATTTCCAGAGTGTAGAATTCTTCGGGATAATTGGACTGATCAAACATATGGTTGTACTGAAACCTCCAGTACTGATCCAGCAGGTCAGCGTAGGGGCTTTCATCCTTTTCGGCGATGGCGTAGTAATTGCCGTCGCTGTCGATGCACACATTGGCCGTGACAACCGGCAGTGTTTCAGACAGCCGTGACAGGTACTGCTGATACTGGGTGGCGGGCAGCCCGGCGGTTTCCAGCAGCAGAGAACTCAGATAGTTGACGCTCAGCTGAACGGAGGACTGCTCTTCGATATCGTAATTGGCCCAGATCACGAAAGGTACGATATAGCGGTTCTGCGATTCTTCCAAGCTCCGGTCTTCTTGGGCGGTTCCGGTCAGAGAGGCGATACATTCGGCCACATAGTCGTTGGGCTGGTGATCGCCGAACATGAGGATGATCGTATCTTCCTCTTCCTGGGAGAAGTATTCCACCAGCTCCTGAAAAGCCCGATCTGATTCTCGAATCAGTGAAAGATAATTTTCTGTGGAAGGATGGTTCTCTATATCAGTCAGATGGATGCTGATGGGAAAACTGTCAAATATTTCCGAGTAGCCGCTGTGATTCTGCATGGTAACATTAAAAATAAACAGCTTTTCGCCATCCTCTTTCGTTTCGTACAATTCTTTTATCTTGTCATATGAGGAACGATCACTTATGTATTTTCGAATGATTTCGGGGTTGGTAAAATCATCCCGAAAATAAGTTTCCTCAAATCCCAGCAGAGGGTAAACTTCGTCCCGGTTCCAGCCGCTGGCCAGATAGGGATGGATGGCGATGGAGCGGTAGTCTAAGGCTGTCATCAGATCGGCCAGAGAAGGCAGCTCCTCAGATATATACTGCTGGTATGCAACACTTCCGGATGGAAGAAAAGCCAGGCTGTCGCCGGTGAGAAATTCGAATTCTGTGTTGGCTGTATTCCCGCCCACCACAGATACATACAGATTGCCGGTGACAGTGTTTTCGCCATTTTCCTGAAGGCTGTGGATAAACGGCATATAGTCTTCGCTGGTTTCGAAATCGTGAAGGACAGACAGATCCGAAAAAGCTTCATTCATAATGACAATGACATTGGGTCTGTCGCCAGATACGGTCTGGCTGCCGGTTCCGGACAGGCCGGAGGTTTCGGAGTTTTCGCCGGAGGCTACACTGATTTCCTTCTGACGCTGGGCCTCATAGGCGACCAATTCTGCGGAATATCCGTCAGGCTCTGAAATATCCAGGTACTTCGTATTCTGCAGGAAGCTGACAACAAAGCCGTTATCCCGGTAGGTGGCCCACTGGGTGAACAGATTGCTGAAGGTCAGTACCCGGTCTGTGATGGCGGTGGTACACATAGCTGTTTTCATGCCGAATAAAAAGCAGAGTGAAAGTACAGCTGCGCAGGCCCGTTTTTTCAGTGAAGGAGCCTGTAGTGTGGCTTTTTCCGCCAATATACACAGATACAGGAACAAAAACAAGGTAAATACCATCGCGGCCGGGACAGTATAGGTGAAATTATCTGTAACGCTCAGCGCAGTAGAGAAAGATTTCAGATCCCATGGAAGGATAGGGTTGTCCCGAAATTCCAGTGTATAATGATTGGCGATCCCGATTACTGCCGTCAGAATGCTTCCGGTGATCACAGCCCGTCGGATATTGCCCAGCAGAAAGAAAAGCAGTCCATAGAATGCCCAGAAAATCAGCAGATTCATCAGCTGGGGAGACAGTTCCATGTCCAACGGGTTGTGTGTAAAACTTTCCAGGCCGTAGAAAGCTGCCGTTGACGCTGCAAAAAGAAAGAATTTCTGAATATTTTTGCCTGGATGGATATCCAGACATATCAGAATGCCTGCTCCCGCAGCCAGTATTGTCTGTATGATAAACACAGCCAGGTGGAACCCTTCTGACTGCGCAGACCAGACCGCTACAGCCTCTGCTGCCGCCGCGGTCAGGACTGCAGCGATGATCCGTTTTTTTGATTTATGTAACATAGATTCCTCCAAAATGTGATATTACAATAAACTGCAAGTTTTATTTTACATGAAATGCAGGTAAAATGCACGTTAAAAATTTGTGAACTATAAAACACTTTCGTTTTTCCTGCCTTTGTGGTAAGATACTCAATGTTACGGAATATATGGAAGAGAACGCTTCTTAAAAAGTGGATAATTATGGAATGAAACCGAAGGAGTATGATGATGAAGAAAAGATTGTTATTGCTGGCGGCTCTGTTATGCCTGACGGCTTCACTGTCCGGCTGCAGTTCGGACACAAAGGAGGAGACAACAGCTGCTCAGACTGCTCAGACTGCTCAGACTGCTGAGACGGAGCAGACTGCTTCTGAGGCGGAGACTGTGGAAGAAAGCAGTGAGACGGCAGCGGAGACAGAGACAGAAGCGGAGACCAGACCGCAGGTGGTGAAGGAGGACTATGATCCCCTTCAGTATGTGGATCTGGGTGAATATAAAGGGATTCAGGTGTCCCGGGCAGATATTGATGTGGACGACGCCACGCTGGAGGACACGCTGAATTCCGAACTGGCTCAGTATTCCTATACCCAGGAGGTGACAGACCGTCCGGTGCAGGAAGGGGATACCGTGAATATTGACTATACCGGTACGCTGAATGGCGAGGCCTTTGACGGCGGCAGCGATGAAGGCGCCAGCCTGACCATCGGCTCAGGCCGGTTTATCGACGGCTTTGAGGATGGGCTGATCGGTGTGGCGGCAGGCGAAACGGTGGATCTGAACCTGACATTTCCGGAGGAATACAGCCCGAACCCGGATCTGGCCGGCCAGGCTGTGGTATTTGAGGTGACAGTGAACAGCATTACAGAGACGGTGGTGCCGGAGCTGACAGATGAGTTTGCTCAGGAACACAGCGCTTATCAGACTGCGGAAGAATTCCGTGAGGGGCTGCGGTCTGTGATGCGGGATCAGAATAAGAGAACCGCAGTGATGGACGCGCTGATGCAGCAGGCGCAGTTTCAGCCGATGCCGGAGAATCTCATTGATTATTATGAGAGCGAGATGATCTCCCAGATGGAGTATCAGGCAGCAATGTATGGGATGACTTACGAAAACCTGCTGGCAGCCTATGGAATGACAGAGGAGGAATTTCTCGAGATGTCTGCGGAAAATGTGGAGAGTAACGCCCGTCAGGACGTGCTGTTAAATGCCATTATCGCTTCAGAACAGATGGAACTGACCGATGAAGAATTCCAGGCCGGAGCTCAGGAACTGGCAGACAGCTATGGGCTCACTGCCGATGATGTGATCAGCGCTTTGGGAGAAGATTTGCTCAGAGAAAACCTGCTGTGGAATAAGGCGATTGACTTTGTAACACAGCAGGCGGTAGAGACGGAATAAAAGCAGAATGTAAATATTGCGGAAAGAATAATTTTCATACGGACAGGATATACTGATCGCAGTTATATCCTGTCTGTTTTATTTATGACAAACACCATAATAGAATGAATTATGATGTTTGCGATATATCAGAAAGCTTTGCCGGCTTCTGAACGGAAGGATGCCGGAGGCGGAAAATGGCCTGGAGAGTGGCTGACAGGATTCCTGTCTGTAAAATTTTATATGACGGCATTGGACAGGATTCATAAAAAAATGTCCGATGATCGGAAAAACATGTCAGATGTAATGTAAAAAATAGATAAAAAAAGTGAAAAACAAAGAGAAGTTTTGTTCACAATATAAGAAATGTATGCTATAATAAAAAAGAAATTTAAGTGTACAGCAAGAGGTGATAGCGTGATAAAAAAAGAAATGATTGCCATGCTCTTAGCAGGCGGCCAGGGAAGCCGTCTGGGCGTATTAACAGCCAAAGTCGCAAAGCCCGCGGTGGCCTTCGGCGGCAAATATCGTATTATTGACTTCCCTTTAAGTAACTGTATCAATTCAGGTATTGATACAGTAGGCGTATTGACTCAGTACCAGCCTCTGCGTCTGAATACCCATATCGGCATTGGAATTCCGTGGGATTTGGACCGGAATGTGGGAGGTGTAACCGTACTTCCGCCGTATGAAAAATCCTCCAACAGCGAGTGGTATACTGGTACAGCCAACGCAATCTATCAGAATATTGATTACATTGATGTGTATAATCCTGACTATGTACTGATTCTGTCCGGGGATCATATTTATAAAATGGATTATGAGGTCATGCTGGAATTCCATAAGGCTAATAACGCAGACCTGACCATTGCGGCGATGCCGGTGCCCATCGAGGAGGCAAGCCGTTTTGGAATCGTTATCACCGATGAGAACAGCAGAATTACGGAGTTTGAGGAGAAACCGGCTAATCCGAGAAGCAACCTGGCATCTATGGGCATATACATATTCAGCTGGCCAGTGCTGAAGGAAGCCCTGATG
Organism: Candidatus Paralachnospira sangeri; assembly: GCA_904397815.1. GTDB lineage: Bacteria > Bacillota > Clostridia > Lachnospirales > Lachnospiraceae > Paralachnospira_A > Paralachnospira_A sangeri. Next base: position 43,061 of record CAJFOT010000055.1, on the reverse strand, counting down.
AAACTGTCAGCTGAGCCGGGATGTGATTTCGGAAAGCATATCATTCCTTACTGTCATGCCAAAAATGACAGGATATTCGCATATGAATACAATGGATACTGGAAGGATGTGGGAACTCTGGGTTCTTATTGGGAAGCCAATATGGAACTGATTGACATTATTCCTGTGTTCAATCTGTATGAGGAATATTGGAGAATCTATACCAAGTGCGATACCCTTCCGCCTCAGTATCTGGCTGAAAGCTCCAGGATTGAGCGGTGCATCATCGGCGAGGGAGCTGATATTTATGGTGAGGTTCATAACTCTGTGATCGGGCCAAATGTGACCATTGAGCAGGGGGCTGTTGTGCGTGACTCGATTGTAATGCAGGGCAGCGTGATTCGTGCCGGTGCTTCCCTCAGTAAGACAATTATCGCGGAGAACGTTACGATAGGCGAACGGGCTGAATTGGGTGTAGGTGAATACGCTCCCAGCAAGCTGGACCCGAAGGTATACGCGTTCGATCTGGTGACAGTGGGTGAAAATTCTGTGATTCCGCCAGACGTTAAAATAGGAAAGAATACAGCGATATCCGGCGTGACAGTGCCGGAGGATTATCATGACGGCAAGCTGGAGAGCGGAGATTACATTATAAAGGCAGGTGGTTCACGATGAAGGCAATAGGAATTATCTTAGCAGGCGGAAACAGCAAAAGAATGAAGGAATTGTCCTTGAAGCGGGCCATAGCCGCAATGCCGATCGCGGGCAGCTACAGAAGTATTGATTTTGCATTGAGCAATATGACGAATTCCCATATTAAAAAGGTGGCAGTGTTCACACAGTACAATTCACGCTCTTTGAATGAGCATCTGAACTCGTCCAAATGGTGGGATTTCGGCCGCAAGCAGGGCGGACTGTTTGTATTTACACCTACGATTACGGCAGAGAACAGCGACTGGTACAGAGGAACGGCGGACTCCATCTATCAGAATCTGAATTTCCTCAAGAGCAGTCATGAACCCTATGTGGTGATTGCTTCCGGAGACGGCGTTTATAAGCTGGATTATTCAAAGGTATTGGAATACCATGTGGCAAAGAAGGCGGATATCACAGTAGTGTGCAAGGAGATGCCGGTGGGGACAGATGTGACTCGCTTCGGTCTGGTGCATACAGACAGTGACAGCCGGATTACAGAATTCGAGGAGAAGCCGATGGTAGCTACCTCCAGTCTGGTATCCTGTGGTATTTATATCGTCCGCCGCCGCCAGCTGATTGAGCTGATTGAGAAATGTGCTGAAGATGACCGTTATGATTTCGTGACGGATATTTTAATCCGCTATAAGAATGTAAAACGGATTTATGCGTATAAAATGGACGGCTACTGGAGCAATATTTCTTCTGTAGATTCCTATTATAAGACAAATATGGATTTCCTGGAGAAAGATATCCGCGATTATTTCTTCCGTACATATCCGGAAGTGTACTCAAAGGTGGATGACAATCCGCCGGCGAAATATAACCCCGGTGCTTCTGTGCGGAACAGTCTGGTATCCAGCGGGTGTATCATTAACGGTGAGATCGAAAATTCCATCTTATTTAAGAAGGTTTATGTGGGCAACAATTGTGTGATCAAAAATTCTATTGTTCTGAACGATGTGTATATCGGCGACAATACAAGAATCGAGAACTGCATTGTAGAGAGCAGAGATACAATCAAGGCCAACATGACCTATATCGGTGAGCCGGATAATATTAAGATTATATTAGAACAGAATGACAGATTTGTAATGTAAGCATAAGATGGCATCACAGATCTGATAATTTGTTATCAAAAAAATAAGGGGGAGGGCGGACAGGCTGTGTATGCTGTTCGTTTTCCCGCAGGGAGGGAAATTATGCAGATTACAGATGTTCGGGTGCGCAAGGTCACAAAAGAAGGAAAAATGAAAGCTATTGTGTCAATTACGCTGGATAATGAGTTTGTAGTACATGATATTAAGGTGATTGAAGGAGAAAAGGGGCTGTTTATCGCAATGCCCAGCAGAAAAGCCACTGATGGGGAGTACAGGGATATCGCCCATCCGATTAACTCCGGCACCAGAGATATGATTCAGAGTATTGTACTGGAGAAATACGAATACGCTCTGGCAGAATCTGCAGAATAAGCTGAAATCACAATCATGATAAAAGGGAGGCCTTCTGTTTGCGGGGCCTTCCTTTTTGGATGCTTTTTCCTGCGAATATCCGATCTCTTGAAAAAAGTTAAAATCTTTACGGAATCTTTATTCCATTGATGTTATAATACGGGGATAATGGAGAGAAAATGTGAACTGTACGGCTGCTATAAGGGCTGTCCTAAAAGCGCATTTTAGTTGCCGAATAAAAAAAGGAAGGGAAATAGAATAGTATGGGAAAGTTTCTGAGACGGCAGTCCCCCGGGCGTATTATAGCTCTGGGATTTGCCCTGGTTATTCTGACTGGTTCTGTATTGCTGATTATGCCCTTCAGTGTACAGGACGGCGTGGAGGTACGGTATATTGATACTTTGTACACTTCCACCAGCGCTGTCTGTGTGACAGGGCTGATCGCCATTGATGCGGGAGATACCTTTACCCCTGTGGGGCAGACGATCCTGGCCATGCTGATTCAGATCGGCGGTCTGGGCGTGACTTCTGTCGGCGCAGGCATTATTCTGGCGATGGGACGCAAACTGGATCTGAGGGGACGGGTGATGGTTCGTGAGGCGATGAACCTGGACTCCGGAAAAGGAATCGTAAATTTTGTCAAGGCGATCTTTCTCACCACGCTTGTCTTTGAACTGACAGGCGCGGCTCTCAGTTTTATCGTGTTTGTTCAGGATTATCCGCCGCTGAAAGCGCTGGGCATCAGCCTGTTCCACTCGGTTGCCGCTTTTAACAACTCAGGATTTGATATTCTGGGCAATTATCAGAACCTGATTCCCTACAGGGATAATGTACTGCTGAATCTCGTTACCTGCGGCCTGATTATTTTTGGCGGTATCGGCTTCCTGGTAATCAGAGAAGTGTGGACGAAAAAATTTAACTGGAAGAAGCTGTCTATGCATGCGAAGGTTGTTATTTCCGTCAGCGCTGCTCTGATCGTGTCAGGTGCGGTATTGATTAAATGCACTGAGGACGTAACCTGGATGGGTGCTTTTTTCCACAGTGTATCGGCCAGAACTGCCGGGTTTTCTACATATAACCTGGGTGAGTTTTCGGTCTCCGGTCTGCTGGTGCTGACAGTTCTGATGTTTATCGGCGCTTCACCGGGATCAACCGGCGGCGGTATTAAGACCAGTACCTTTTTTGCGCTGATCCACGGCATTAAGACTGCCGCTACCAATAAGAGCGGAAAGGCTTTTCACTATGCCATTCCAAAAGACGCGTTCCAGAAGGCAGCTGTTATTACTCTGCTGGCGGCGACAGTGGTGCTGACAGGAACATATCTGCTGACTGTTTTTGAGCCGGGTATCCGTCTGGTAGATGCTTTATTCGAGATTACCAGTGCTTTCGGCACAGTAGGGCTGTCCACAGGTATTACCCGGTATCTCAGTGACGCAAGTAAGATTGTATCGATTCTGATTATGTATATCGGCCGTCTTGGTCCGCTGACTGTAGCTTCTCTGTGGTATTTCAGCAATAAGAGCGAGAAGGTCAGCTATCCGGAAGGTAACATTGCGATCGGGTAATCGCAAAGATTGGGAGATTGAGTAAAGGAGAAAGAAGATGTCTAGAAAGAGAGCTGAGAAAGTATCATATGGAATTGTGGGGCTGGGCCGTTTCGGGTATGCCCTGGCGGACAGACTGTCTCAGTCTGACGCAGAGCTGCTGGTAATTGATAAGGATGAAGAGAAGATTCAGGAAATCCGTGAGATAACGGAAAATGCTTATGTGGTCAAGAGTCTGGACAAAAAGACACTGATGGAAACCGGTATCCAGAACTGTGATGTAGCGGTGGTCTGCATCGGAGAGCATATGGACTATTCTGTGCTGACAACGCTGAATCTGGTCAGCATGGGAATCCCGAAAGTAATCGCCAAGGCCACCAGTGCGGAACACGGTATCATTCTGGAAAAGCTGGGAGCGGAAGTGGTATATCCGGAACGGGATATGGCGATCCGTCTGGCGAACCGTCTGGAAAATGCAGGCGTCCTGGATTTCATGCAGTTGAGTGAGCAGATTAATATATCAAAATTAATGGTTCCGGCCAAAATCGTCGGGAGAACTATCTCCGACATTGATATTCGTTCCCGTCTGGGACTGAACATCATCGCAATTGAGAACGGAGATCAGGTGATTGAAAATGTCAATCCTGATTACCAGTTCAGAGAAAAGGATATCCTGATCGTCAGCGGCAGCCGGGCAGGGATGCAGAAGCTGACAGAGTGGATAGAAGAACGCTGATACAGCGGCGGACTGTTATCCATCTATAAATATGTTTTCATTCCGTGTACAGGCGGGAGGTACGAACCGCCGGGCAGGGAGACAAAGCTTTGGGGTATGGCGCCCATATGGCGCTGTGCCCCAAAGCTTTGTCTCCCTGTCCGGCATTCTGCCGTGGCTGTTGATGTCGTCCGGGCTGCGCCCCAAAACATTGCCTCTCCCCCGACGGTTCATATCTCCTCCCCCTCTTTACAACCCCTGATTTACTTGATAAAATATTAAAACATCTGATTTTTTGTAAATTTAAGCATAAAATATCCTAGGGAGGCTGAGATGATTGTTATTGTTGGATTGGGGAATCCTGATTTGTGTTACAGGGAAACCAGACATAACGCGGGTTTTCGGATGATTGACGTGCTGGCGGAGCGAAACCGCATTGATGTATCTTTGCGAAAACACAGGGCGTTAATAGGCAAGGGTGTCATCTGCGGGGAGAAAGTGATTCTGGCAAAACCGCAGACATATATGAATCTCAGCGGCGAGAGTGTGCGGGAACTGACGGATTATTATAAGATTTCGCCGGAGGAGCTGATCGTGGCTTATGATGATATCAGCCTGGCTCCCGGACAGCTGCGGATCAGAGAGAAGGGGAGCGCCGGAGGGCATAATGGCATGAAAAACATTATTGCCTGTCTGGGAACGGATGTGTTTCCACGCATTAAGATCGGTATCGGGGAGAAACCGCCCAGAATGGATCTGGCAGATTATGTGCTGGGGCGTTTTACAGAGGAGGAGCGGCCAGTGATGGAAGAGAGCTTCCTGCGGGCTGCCCAGGCTGCAGAAACCATATTATCAGATGGAACAGCGGCTGCGATGAATTTGTTTAACAGAAAACCGGAGAAATCAATATAAAAGGCGTGACGGCCGGCTGAACGAAATATGGAGGCATAAGGTTGAGCGGGATATGGAACAGATATCTGGACGAGTTAACGGAATATGAGGAAGGGAAAAAATGTCTGCAGGGGCAGAATGCTTCTGTTGCTTTCGGCGGATGCGTGGATGCGGCAAAGGCGCATTTGCTGGACGGGCTGACAGAGAATTTTTCTTGGCGGCTGGTGATTACCTACAGTGACGGTCGCGCAAAAGAGTTATATCAGGACCTCAGCTTTTTTCAGCAGAATGTGTGGCTGTATCCTGCGAAGGATCTGCTCTTTTTCCAGGCTGATCTGCAGGGAAATCTTCTGACCCGACAGAGAATCACCGTCTGGGAACGTCTCTTGCGTGCAAAGGGAGGAACTGTCATTACGACGGTCGACGGTCTGATGGATATGCTGCCGCCGCTGGAGGAATGGGCCGGTCATGCGGTACGGATACAGTGCGGGGATAGCATTGATCTGGAAGAATGGAAAGGATTGCTGTCCGCAATGGGATATGAGCGGATGGGCCAGGTGGAGATGCCGGGCCAGTTTTCGATTCGCGGCGGTATCCTGGATATTTATCCGCTGAATCTGCCGGAGCCGGCGCGTATTGAACTGTGGGGAGATGAGATCGACTCTATCCGCGGCTTTGACCCGGAAAGCCAGCGCTCCATTGAAAATATGGATGAACTGATCATCTACCCGGCGGCGGAGGTGATCCCCGGAAAAGAACGGATCAGCACTGGTCTGGCCAGGATGGAGAAGGATGCCAGGGCGGAGGTGAAAGCCTTCCGGCAGCAGGGCAAGGCAGAGGAAGCTGCCCGGCTGGAAATGATGCTGGCGGAAGTAAAAGAAGAACTGGCAGAAGGGGTGCTGACTGCTGGCCTGGATCGGTTTATCAGATATTTTTATGACCAGGTGCGGTCATTTCTGGATTACTTTCCGGCAGATACCTGTCTGGTTCTGGATGAGCCGGCACGCCTGGAGGAAAAAGGGCGTGTGGTGAAAAAGGAATTCCTGGAGAGTATGTCTCACCGGCTGGAAAAAGGATATCTGCTGCCAGGACAGGCAGATATTCTGTGGGAAGAGAAAACGCTTTTCGGAAAAATCAGTGCTGTCCGTCATATCCAGCTGTCCGGTCTGGATTCCAAGACCGGATTGCTTCCGGTTCAGAACAGGTTTCATCTGACCGTGAAAAACGGTGCCTCTTATCAGAATCATTTTGAGGATTTGATTGGAGATCTGGCCCGGTGGAAAAAAGAACGGTACCGCGTGATTCTGATTTCTCCTTCCCGGACGCGGGCCATGCGTCTGGCGCAGGATCTGGTGCGCGAATATGAACTTGGCGCTTTTTACAGCGAGGACCCCGGCGTGCCTGTGGAGCCGGGGAGGATTCTGGTAACATCCGGCCAGCTGACCAGAGGATATGAATATCCGCTGATTAAATTTACTGTAATTACCGAGAGTGACATTTTCGGCAAGACACAGAAGAAAAAACGAAAAAAACATGCTTATGAAGGCAAGAAAATTCAATACTTTTCTGATCTGTCGCCAGGAGATTATGTGATTCATGAGAGTCATGGCATGGGCATCTACCGAGGTGTAGAGAAAATTGAGGTAGGCGGCGTTACAAAAGATTATCTGAAAATCGAGTACGCCAATAACGGCAATCTTTATATCCCGGTTACACAGATGGATATTATTCAGAAATATGCCGATGGGGACGCGGATAAAAAACCGAAGCTGAACCGGCTGGGCGGCAAGGAATGGGGGCAGACAAAGACAAAGGTAAAATCGGCAGTAAAAGAGATTGCCAGAGAACTGGTGGAACTGTACGCTGCCAGACAGCGGCAGCCGGGGTTTGCCTTTGGCGAGGATACGGTATGGCAAAGAGAATTTGAGGAAATGTTTCCTTATGAGGAGACCCAGGATCAGCTGGATGCTATTGAAGCCACGAAAAAGGACATGGAGAGTCCGAAGATTATGGATCGTCTGGTCTGCGGCGATGTGGGCTTTGGAAAAACAGAGATTGCCATTCGGGCAGCCTTTAAGGCGGTGCAGGATGGGAAGCAGGTGGCCTATTTGGTGCCGACGACGATTCTGGCTCAACAGCATTATAATACCTTCGTCCAGCGGATGAAAGAATATCCTGTTAAGGTGGAACTTCTGAGCCGCTTCCGTACGCAGTCTCAGCAGAAGGCGGCAATTGCCGGTCTGAAAAAGGGGACTGTGGATGTGGTGATCGGTACCCACCGCCTTTTGTCGAAAGATGTGGTCTTTAAAGATCTGGGGCTTTTGATTATCGATGAAGAGCAGCGGTTTGGCGTTGCTCACAAGGAAAAAATCAAAATGCTGAAAGAGAATGTGGATGTACTGACGCTGACAGCGACTCCCATTCCCAGAACGCTTCATATGAGTATGATTGGAATTCGGGATATGAGTGTGCTGGAGGAGCCGCCTCTGGATCGGGTGCCGATCCAGACTTATGTGATGGAATATGATGAGGAGATGGTGCGTGAGGCGATTAACCGGGAACTGGGCCGGGGCGGGCAGGTATACTATGTATATAACCGTGTGCAGGATATCGATGATATGACGGCCAAAGTTGCCGCACTGGTTCCGGACGCATCAGTAGCCTATATTCATGGTCAGATGAGCGAGCGGCAGATTGAGCGGATTATGCTGGATTTCATCAACGGGGATATCGATGTGCTGGTGACGACCACCATCATTGAGACTGGTCTGGACATCTCAAATGTCAATACCATTATCATACATGACTCAGACCGGTATGGCCTGTCCCAGCTGTATCAGCTGCGCGGCCGGGTGGGACGGTCTAACCGGACTGCTTATGCTTTTCTGATGTATCGGCGGAATAAGCTGCTGAAGGAAGTGGCAGAGAAGCGGCTGCAGGCGATCCGGGACTTTACAGAACTGGGCTCCGGCATCAAGATTGCGATGAGAGATCTTGAGATCCGGGGGGCAGGCAATATTTTGGGAGCTCAGCAGCATGGACATATGGAGGCGGTAGGCTATGATCTGTACTGTAAGATGCTGAATACTGCGGTGAAAGCCCTGAAAGGAGAGGCTCCGGAGGAAACCTTTGACACCTCGATTGATCTGGATATAGACGCTTATATTCCGCCGTATTATATTTCAAATGAGGGACAGAAACTGGAGATTTATAAACGGATCAGCAGTGTGGAGAATGAAGAGGAATATATGGATATCCAGGATGAGCTGATAGATCGGTTCGGAGAACTGCCGGCGCCTGCGCAGCATCTGCTGAAAGCCGCTTTGCTGAAGGCACAGGCCCATGATGCTTTTGTGACAGAAGTGTCAGGAAACCGGCAGCGGCTGACATTTTCCATGTATCAGAAGGCGCCGGTAGCGGCCGGCCGCATTCCGGAACTGATCGGGAAGTATCAGGGAAGGCTGCGGTTTTCCAACGGGGAGACACCTCAGTTTATTTATGAAGAAAAGCGGAAAAAAACGATGGATACAGAAGTGATGCTGATGACCGTGAAAGTTCTGTTAAATGACATAAAGATGTTGCTAGAAAATTAGAAAGGTACTATAATAACAAAGGCGGGCCCCACTTTAGAGATGAGAGGTTCAAGCGGAAATCAATTAGGAGGATACTATGAAAAAAATGAGAGGAAAAGTGGCAGCTCTTCTGTTGGCCGGTTTGATGGCAGTATCAGTGCTGACAGGCTGTTCAGCAGATGTATCAGAATATTCATCTATGGTAGTTGCCACATATGGAGATAAGCAGATTTATTTAGATGAGGCCAATTTGATGGCTCGCTATACCCAGTGGCTGGATGAACTGTATTATATGAATTATTTTGGCGACAGTATGTGGAGCCAGGAATATAATGGAAGGACGATGGAGGATTCTGTAAAAGAAGAAATCATGGCACAGATTCTTCAGACAGAAGTGCTGATTTCCCATGCGGATGAATATGGTGTTTCTCTGACAGACGCGGATATGGAAAAAGTAAACCAAGCCTGCAACGACTTCTTTGAGACAATGGATGAGAAAATGATCGAGATGTCCGGAGCTACGGATGAACTGGTAAAACAGGTTTATGAGAAAAACGCTCTGGCAAATAAAGTATGGCAGGCTGTGGTGGCAGATGTGGATACAGAAGTGTCCCTGGAAGAATCCCAGCAGGTGGAAATTCGTTATATTTTAATTCAAAACGACGATGAAGATTATGAAGATCCTGAGGCAGCTGTAAACGAAATTGTCAGCCGGATTCAGAATGGAGAGGATATTGAGGCGATTGCGGATGAGATGGGGCTTTACTGCGGCACCAATCATTACTCCAAATATGAGGAAACAGATGATGTAATCGGTTCAGCTGCCATCGAAATGGAAGTGGGCGAAGCCAGAGCGATCCAGAACGAGAGTGTGGGCTGGTATGCCGTGTATCTGTCAACGGATTATGATGAAGAGGCCACAGCTCAGGAGGCGGACAGCATCATCACCCAGAGACGGGCAGATCTGTTCAGTGAAGTCTATGGAAGCTGGGAGAAGGAAACCTTTACAGTAGATGAGGATGTATGGGATGAAATAAAATTTGACGGAAATCCCGTATATGAGATGCCTGAGACAACAACGGCGGCAGAGACGACAGCAGCAGAGGAGACAACCGCGGCAGCAGAGGAGACAACCGCGGCAGCAGAGGAGACAACCACTGCTGCATCAGGAACCACAGCAGCAGAGGAGACAACCACTGCTGCTGCAGAAACCAGTGCCGCAGAGACAGAAGCTGCTGCTGAAACCAGCGGTGAAGCGGAAGAGACGACAGCGGCTCAGTAATATATTTGTACAGACAGAAATTGCCGGGAGCTGATGATAACAGACTCCCGGCAGTTTTTACTGAAAAATAAAATTTGGTGCATTAGTTTCCGGCAGACGGATGGCGCTGCCCAGGCAGATATTGTTTCAGTATTTCATATATTTCTTCTTTTCCCTGTTTCGTCTGCGAGGAGAATGGAATCAGAATATCCTGGGCGGACAGATTCAGTCCCATGCGGATCGCTTTCAAATGTTTCTGCAGCTGGCTGCGGTTAATTTTATCTGCTTTCGTGGCGACAATCACCGGCTGAAATCCGTTATGGATGATCCACTGATACATAGTGACATCATTGGCAGATGGGTCATGACGGATGTCCACCAGCAGGAAAATACATTTTAACTGCCGTGAGGTATGAAGATACTTTTCTATCATTTTTCCCCATTTTGCTTTGATTTCCTGAGATACTTTGGCATATCCGTATCCGGGCAGGTCTACGAAATAGAGCTCTTCATTGCCCGAAGTCTCCTGTGCCGAAATTCTGGGGGCGGCTGTGATCCGGTAATAATTTATGGTTTGGGTTTTTCCGGGCTGAGCCGATGTACGGGCGTAGGACTTGCGGTTGATCAGCACATTGATCAGAGATGATTTTCCTACGTTTGATTTTCCTGCAAAGGCAAATTCGGGATATGCGTTTTCAGGCAGGCGGCTGGTGATGCCGCATACAGTTTCCAGATTTACAGATTTAATAATCAACAGTAATTCTCCATTCTATTATTTTTCGTGATCATTTTCATCTTTCATCAGTGTGCTCATGACAAAAGAATAGATTTCCTGATTGTGGCGTGACCAGTTCAGGCACATGGCTTCTGCCTGATCCTTGCCAGGTACGGATATGTCCATGGAGATCAGAGAAGAACTGCCTTCCCGTATTTCACAGTGGACAATATAGTCGTGGTTGGTGGATTTATAGAAATCAGATACCAGGCTTACTTCTTCACGCAGATGGACTTTATTGTCGTTCAGAAACTGGCGGATATCTTCAATGATCGCATCTGAAATCTGGTTGCCGAAAAAGGCGAGTGTTTCTTCACCTTCGCGGGTGATCTGATAGCGCGAGCTGTTTCTCACCAGTTCCTTTTTAATCAGATTGGATTCCAGCAGTTCTGATAAAGCCTGCTGCAAAGTGAAATAAGTGGTATATTCTTTTGTAAGAAAGAAATCAGACATCTGTGAATTCGATAATGGGAATTTTACCTGTTTCAGCATATGGAGAATCATAAGCTTATACAGGGTCAGCGGTTCTGAAAGCATATGTTCTCTGATCCCTCCTTCCACTGTTCTGTGATACTGCCATCATTTTATCAGTTAAAGGTGATGAAATCAAGAAAAATTATCCTTCTCAACAGCATCAAAATGGTGTATAATGAAATAAATTTCCAACCAACAACATTCTGAAATTCTAGATGTTCATCAAATTTTCCAGACTTACGATCAAGATAGACCGCTGAAAACAGCAGTAAGAAATTGCGATATGTAATGCATGATATGGAGGACAGATATGAGAGAAAAATTATTATCTCTGCCATTGGCAGAACTGAGAGAGATTGCGCGCGCAAAAGGAATTAAAAATATTGCCGCGACGCGGAAGTCTGCTCTGGTGGACAAACTTGTGGCGCTGGCGGAAGAAGAACAGGCCCAGGAATCTGCTGAGGAGTATGTTCCCGCGGCTGAGACGAAGGAAGCGACTCCGGCCAGGGAGAAAAAAGAGAACACTTCGCGGGAGAACCGTCCGGCAAAACGGAGTACACGCGGCAGCGAGACGAGAGAAAAGGAAATTCACAGAAAGAAAGAGTCAGAGGAAAATTATGGTCAGAGAGGACGTGAGAGCAATCCGGAGGGTCTGGTTCGCCCTGCTAATATGCGCTCAGAGGAGATGGCAGCTCTGGACAGCGGCGTTCCTGCTGACGGCATTCTGGAGGTGATGCCGGAGGGATTCGGGTTTATCCGGTGTGAGAATTATCTGCCGGGGGAGAATGATGTCTACGTGTCCCCTTCACAGATCCGCCGGTTTAATATGAAAACCGGGGATATCGTATATGGTTCCAAAAGGATTAAAACAGGGCAGGAGAAGTTTGCCGCCCTGCTGTATGTCAATAAGATCAATGATATGCCTGCGGATGAGGCAGTGAAGCGGCCGAATTTCGAGGATCTGACGCCAGTTTTTCCGAACAGCCGGCTGCACCTGGAAACTGCGGGAGCCGGCGTGGCGATGCGGATTGTGGATCTCCTCTCCCCGATTGGAAAAGGACAGAGAGGCATGATTGTTTCCCCGCCGAAAGCGGGCAAGACAACCCTGCTGAAACAGATTGCCCGTTCCATTGTGCGGAATCATCCGGAGATGCATGTGATTATTCTGCTGATCGATGAGCGTCCGGAAGAAGTGACGGATATCAAGGAGTCTATTGAAGGCCCTAACGCCGAAGTGATTTATTCCACGTTCGATGAGCTGCCTGAGCATCATAAGCGGGTTTCGGAGATGGTGCTAGAGCGGGCGAAGCGGCTGGTGGAGCATGGAAAGGATGTCACCATCCTGCTGGACAGCATCACCAGGCTGGCCCGGGCTTATAATCTGACAGTCGCGCCCAGCGGCAGAACACTGTCAGGCGGCCTGGATCCGGCTGCCCTTCATATGCCGAAGAAATTTTTTGGTGCTGCCAGGAATATGCGGGAAGGAGGCAGTCTGACGATTCTGGCTACTGCCCTGGTGGATACCGGCAGCCGGCTGGATGATATGGTATATGAGGAATTTAAGGGCACCGGCAACATGGAACTGGTTCTGGACCGCCGTCTGTCAGAACGCCGTATTTTCCCTGCCATCGACATTTTTAAATCCGGTACCAGAAGAGATGATCTGCTGCTGACGAAGGAGGAACAGGAGGCTGTGTCTGCAGTCCGAAAGGCTACCAGCGGAGCAAAAGCCAATGATGCGGCTGAAAGTATTCTCGATCTGTTCACCCGCACGAAGAATAATAAAGAGTTCATTGAAATGGCGAAGAAAATCCGTTTTTAGCTTGCAAAACCTGCGGTCATATGATATAATCAATAAGCTGTTTTGAAAGCTGTAATTCGAACCGGATGGTTGGAAACCATCCAATAAATGTGAGAGGTGAATAAAATGAAAGAAGGAATCCATCCTAAGTATTATCAGGCAAAGGTTGTCTGCAACTGTGGAAATGAATTTGTAACAGGATCTACAAAGAGCGATATCCATGTGGAAATCTGCTCCAAATGCCATCCTTTTTATACAGGTCAGCAGAAAGCTGCTGCTGCCCGCGGACGTATTGATAAATTCAATCGTAAGTATGGCATGAAATAATCTGAATGATTGCTGCAAAGACTGGGTTGAGGTTTGGTTCATTAAAGCCTCAACCTATTTTTGAATTAAAATGTAATGCTGATTAGAGTCGGATCGGAGGCGTATATGAAATCTTCAGGAATCGGGGGGCAGGCAGTATTAGAAGGCATTATGATGAAAAATGGGGATTCCTATGCGGTTGCTGTGCGCACCTCAGAGAGCCAGGTGGCTCTGCGGGTGGATGAATACCATATGTTTTCCAGCACAAGAAAATGGGCTCAAAAACCGATTTTGCGAGGAATTTTCAATTTTGTGGATTCTATGGTTCTGGGTATTCAGACTTTGACTTATTCTGCCAGTCTGATGGAAGAGGGGCCGGGGGAGGAAGAACCTGCGGATGAAGAAGTGCTGAAGCATGCCGGGGATCCGCCGCCCGGTGAAGAAGAGATAGAAGCACAGAAGCGGAAAGAAAGAGCAGACAAGGTGATGCTGGGCATAACAGTGGCAATATCCCTTGTGCTGGCGATAGGCATCTTTATGGTACTGCCGGTTGTTCTGGCCAACTTTTTCCGCCGTTTTATCCAGTCCTCGGCGGCCATCGCTTTTCTGGAAGGCGTGGTGAGAATCCTGATTTTCCTGGGGTATGTTCTGCTGATTTCCAGAATGGAGGATATCCGCCGGGTGTTTATGTATCACGGCGCAGAGCATAAATGTATTAATTGTATCGAGCATGGCATGGAACTGACGGTGGAGAATGTGATGAAAAGCTCCCGTCTTCATAAACGGTGCGGCACCAGTTTTCTGCTGATTGTCATGCTGATCAGCGTGGTCTTTTTTATGTTTATCAGAGTGGAAAATCTGTGGCTGCGTATTCTGACCAGGATCCTGCTGGTGCCGCTGATCGCCGGCGTATCCTATGAGTTTATCCGTTTGGCCGGTACGAGGGATACCGGCTGGGTCAATGCCCTGAGCAAACCGGGGCTGTGGCTGCAGAAACTGACCACCAAAGAGCCGGATGAGACGATGGTACAGGTGGCGATCATGGCGGTAGAAGCAGTATTTGACTGGAGAAATTTTCTGGCTGAAAATTTCTGATGCTGTAAGAAATCAAAATCAGGTGATGCTATGACATATCAGGAAGCGCTGTCCGCGGGGGCTGCGCAGCTGGAGGAGGCCGGTGTGCCTGAGGCAGGACTGGACGCCTGGTATTTATTTTCCCAGGCTGCCGGCGTCAGCAGAGCAGTGTATTATATGGAGCCCGGCCGGGAGTGGACAGATCCGACGGCAGAGGCGCAGTACCGGGAATGGCTCAGACGAAGGGCAGACAGAGAGCCACTGCAGTATATTACAGGTATTCAGCAGTTTATGGGTCTGGATTTTCACGTAACCCCTGCAGTGCTGATCCCCCGGCAGGATACCGAAACGCTGGTGGAATATGTGCTGAAAAAACTCAGGCCGGGGGACATGGTGCTGGACCTGTGCACCGGTTCCGGCTGCATTGGAATCAGCCTGGCTCTGTTGGGCGGCGCCCGGGTGCAGGCGGCGGATATTTCCCGGGAAGCCCTCCGAATTGCGGAGGAAAATGGAAGACTGCTGGGATGCCAGCAGATCCGCTGGACACAGAGCGATCTGTTCGATGAGGTTGGGGATAGAAATTTTGACTGGATTGTATCCAATCCCCCTTATATCCCGTCAGAAGAGATTAATAAGCTGATGCCGGAAGTACGGGATCATGAGCCCCATCTGGCCCTGGACGGCAGGGAGGACGGCCTGTATTTTTACCGCCGGCTGGCAAAGGAAAGCTGCCGATATTTGAAACCGGGCGGCCGCATCTGCTTCGAGATCGGGTATGACCAGGGGGCGGCGGTGAAAACGCTGCTGGAAGACGGCGGATACAGTGATGTAGAGATTCTGAAGGATATGGCCGGGCTGGATCGGGCGGCAGCGGCATTGCTGCCGGCTGTTTCGGGGCCGGATGTGAGATAGCCGGATTATAAAAAGGAGGTAATCATGTTTGACCGTCTGGATGATATCGTGAAGCGTTTTGAGGAAATCGTAGAAGAACTGAATAACCCTTCAGTAGTGGAAAATCAGGTCAGATTCCGGAAACTGATGAAGGAACAGGCGGATCTGCAGCCCATCGTGGAGACGTATCAGAAATACAAAGGGGCCAAGCAGGACGCAGAGGACAGTCTGGCGCTGCTGGAGGAAGAGAGCGATGAAGAGATGCGTCAGCTGGCAAAAGAAGAACTGTCCGATGCCAGAACCCGGATCGAGACATTGGAGCACCGGCTGAAGGTTCTGCTCCTGCCAAAAGACCCCAATGATGACAAAAATGTGGTAGTAGAAATCCGGGCCGGCGCCGGCGGTGATGAGGCTGCTTTGTTTGCCGCGGAACTATACCGAATGTATTGTCGGTTCGCTGAGCGAAACCGGTGGAAAACAGAACTGGTCAGTGTCAGTGAAAATGGTATCGGCGGTTTTAAGGAAGTGGTGTTTATGATCACCGGGCAGGGTGCTTATTCCAAACTGAAATATGAGAGCGGCGTCCATCGGGTGCAGCGTGTTCCCGCTACAGAATCAGGAGGAAGAATTCATACATCCACCAGTACGGTGGCCATAATGCCGGAAGCAGAAGAAGTAGATGTGGAACTGGATCTGAATGACTGCAAATTTGATGTGTTTCGGGCTTCCGGAAACGGCGGGCAGTGTGTCAACACCACAGATTCCGCGGTGCGTCTGACTCATATCCCTACCGGTATTGTAATCTCCTGCCAGGATGAGAAGTCCCAGCTGAAAAATAAAGAAAAAGCGCTGAAGGTTCTTCGTTCCAGACTTTATGATCTGGAACTGGCGAAAAAACAGAGCGCAGAGGCAGAAGAACGGCGCAGTCAGATCGGAACCGGCGACCGTTCGGAAAAAATCCGTACCTATAATTTTCCTCAGGGGAGAGTGACAGAACATAGAATCAAGCTGACTCTGTATAAAATCGACGCGATTATGGATGGAGATCTCTTTGAGATTATCGACAGTCTGATTGCCGCTGACCAGGCGGCAAAACTGGCAAAAATGAATGAAGCTGTCTGAATCTGATCATAGGCAGCTGTGTGGTGCGGGCCTGTATGGAAGTGGCAGAATTCCGGAAAGAGATTTCAGCCATACTATAGGAAACGACAGACAAAACCGGACCATTTTGCATCAGATCCGGCAAATATTCGGCAGCTGGCGGACGACTGTAAGGAAAATGACAGGTTTCTTTCATTGATTACGGATGAATAATCGGGTATAATGATAACATTCATTAGAAAATGCATGTTGAATATGGAGGCAACAAATGAGCAATAAACGAAACGAGGGCAGAAGAAGACGGGAAGAACTGATTCACCGCAATGAATCTCCTTTTGCCAGATTTATGAACCGGCATAAAGGACTGGTAATTGCGCTGATCGTGATCCTGGTTCTCTGCGGTGCAATCATTTTTCTGCTGACCCGGAGTAAGCCGGAGCCCAACGAGGGATATGATTTTGATATAACTCTGGAGCCGGAGGAAGGATCGGACCCGGCGCAGACAGAAGAGGGCATAGAAGATATCACGGCGGCGGAGGATCCAATCGCTGCTCTGGAAGGACTGGACAGCAGTCTGACAAAGGATAAAGGTTATAAACATTATCTTTTACTGGGTGTAGACGGAATAGAGTCGGGATTTAAAGGCAAAAGAAGCGATGCGATTATGATTGTTTCCATCAATGAAAACGATGGACGTCTGGTCATTACATCGATTCCCAGAGATACTTATGTCTATATCGAAGGAAAGGGTTACGATAAGATTACCCATGCCTATGCTTATGGTCAGGCAAAACTGACGATGGAAACCATTGAAAATAACTTTGATATTGATATTGAGCATTATTTTACCATTAACTTTGAAGGTATGGAAGAACTGGTAGATCTGGTGGGCGGCATTCCAATGACGCTGACGCAGGCGGAGAGTGATAATATCCGTGATTTCTTCGGCGTACCCGGAACCCATGCAGGTGAAAATAATCTGACGGGTATTCAGGCGCTGACTTACTGCCGTATCCGTATGATCGACAGCGATTT
This sequence comes from Candidatus Paralachnospira sangeri, assembly GCA_904397815.1. Classification (GTDB taxonomy): domain Bacteria; phylum Bacillota; class Clostridia; order Lachnospirales; family Lachnospiraceae; genus Paralachnospira_A; species Paralachnospira_A sangeri. Next base: position 25,498 of record CAJFOT010000055.1, on the reverse strand, counting down.
CCAACGGACAGAGAGACAGTACAAAGTGCTGATGGCACTGTATGACAAAGCGAAAGAGATGTCAGTGACCCAGTATCCCAGTCTTTTAAAGACGATCTACGATTATATGTATACAGATGCTTCTTTGGCTGACTGTATCAGTCTGGCTACGGATGTGATGGGAATGGGACTGGATTCCATGGAAAATGTGCTGTTGTTCAGCAATGACAACGCCACTGGAAAGAAAATCAACGGAACCTATTATCTGGTGCCGGATGATATGGAAGCTACAATTACAGAGTGGAGAGAAGGCCTGGGTATTACGGATTATGAACCTTCCGAAACATTAAAGACATATTCAGATTATTTAAAGACCAGATAAAAGAGAACATTTTCACTCACAGGCGGGAGGTACGAACCGCCGGACGGGGAGGCAGCGCCATAGGGGCGTGACATTCTGCCGCTTGATTCCCGGCCCGAACAGGTACTAAGCAGATTATGAGGCGTTTTTTCAGGACCGGACTTATCTTCGGGAAAAGCCTGATGCTTTTCCCTCAGGAAGTCCTCGAAAATCGGTTTTGTAAACCGATTTCCGCCTGAAAAAACGCCTCATAATCTGCTAAACCGGCTTCTGACGGAAACTGGCCGAAAACTGGCACGCCTTTTGTATTAAGTGGCGTTCTCCCGGCACCAAAAATTTTATCATTTATGAGATAATTGTATTATCAGAAAATCCATGATAAAATTTAAGAAGGGAAGATGATGAGTATGCGTCATGACACAAATCAGAGCAAACGGCATCAGAACAGTCGAAAAATCCGGAAATCAAAACATCCTGAGGCTTCCGATGCCGGCCCGCATGTCAGACGAGACCACAAAGACCGGCTGTTCTGCGACCTGTTCTCTAACAAACAGAACGCCCTGTCTCTGTTTAATGCGATTAATGGCACCGATTATTCTGATGTGGATGCCCTTGAGATCATCACGCTGAAAGATGTGGTGTATCTGACGATGCACAATGATCTGGCTGTTTGTATTTATGACCAGATGGGACTGTTTGAGCAGCAGTCTACCATTAACCCCAACATGCCCCTGCGGGGCTTGCTCTATTTTGCCAGGGAGTATGAAGGATGGCTGGCAAAGAATCAGAAGGATATCTATGGAAAAGCACTGGTGCGGATACCGGCGCCGCAGTATTATGTTCTGTATAATGGGACAGAACAGATGCCGGAGCAGAGCACATACCGCCTGTCTGACGCTTTCGCTGCTCCTGCGGAAGGCTGCGAATGGACGGTCCGTGTGCTTAACATTAATCCGGGCAATAACCCAGAGCTGCTGGACAAATGTGAGCCGCTGAAGGGCTATACCACATTGATCGCGCTGATCCGCCGGGAGCAGGAGGCAGGAAAGGAGATCGCAGAAGCGGCTGCGACTGCAATTGATACTTGTATCGAGAGGAACATTCTGAGAGACTATCTGATCAAGCATAAGGCGGAGGTGACAGGAATGATCTTGACAGAATACAATGAAAAACTGCATGAAAAGACACTGCGTGAAGAGGGCCGCGAGGAAGGCCGCAGGGAAGAACGGGAGAGAAGCTGTCAGCAGATGACGGAAGCGGTACGGAGCCTGATGGAAAAACTGGATCTGTCAGCGGAGGAAGCGATGGGACTGTTGGGGCTTTCTGAAAAGGACAGGGCGCAGTACCGGGATTTGCTGTAGATGGTATTCCTGATAAAAGCGGTTGGAATGAAATGTATCGGGGAATTTTCCGGCGGAAAATTCTTCTGCGAGGGGATGTCGGTTAAAATTCGGTATTAACCGACATCCCCTTTCATATAATGGCGACATCAGCAGGCTTTTCTGGCTGCCGTAATCATCGCCGCTCTCCACGATATCCACATATTCCCCTACTTCATCCAGCATATAGCTGTACATTTCCATCTGTTTTTCCAGGATTTTGTCAATCAGTTTGTGGGCGAATTCCGGGTCTGCGATGGTGTCGATCATGAAGTTCTGCATGCCCCGCAGCCAGCAGGCGATCTCAAAAATACCGTTGCAGGGCATTCGCATGGAGATGGCGTACTGGTTTTCTTCATACAGCTGCTTTGCCCGTTCTTTCATGCCGCTGATATCCAGGACTTTTTCCTTCTCCGGCCATTCATAGGTGTCCAGATCTGCGATGGAGGCTTCTGCCAGAGGATTTTTTACGGTTTCCACATAGAGCCCGGTATCTCGCTGTACCAGTCCCCATTCATTGGAGAAGGTTCCGTCGGGATGATGCTTCGGATAGAGGCCGGACTGTTTTGCGTAGACCCGGCGCACATCGATGTCCAGGGCATCATAGATCCGCTCATCATAATAGCTTACATTGGAGCCTTTTCTGTAGGGTTCAATATCTCCCCTGATTCCCATATAGTCCCGCAGGGCGAAGTATGCCCTGTCTACCAGACTGCACGCAGAGCCTCCCAGGTCGATGGGAATGCGGTCTGTTTTCTGATGGTTGATTGCTGCCAGTACCCGTTCTTTTGATGTCATGCTTTTTTGCCTCCTTTACGGACTGTGCTCTTTAAGAAATTTACCATTAACGCGCCTACGACGGTGCCCACTGCAGTACACAGCAGGAACAGCAGAGGTTTATTTACCAGTCCCAGCACGAAGATTCCGCCGTGGGGCGCCTGTAAGGTCAGGTGAAAGGCCATCGCCATGCCGCCGGCCACCGCGCCGCCTGCCATCAGGGAAGGGATGACGCGGAGCGGGTCCGCGCCGGCGAAGGGGATCGCTCCCTCTGCGATAAAGGAAGCGGCCCAGCAGCCATGCGCTCTTTCCGCTTTCCCGCTCTGCCGGTGTATACAGGCTGGGCTTTAACACAGTGGCCAGCGCCATAGCCAGAGAAGGAACCATGCCGGAAGCCATGCTGGCTGCCTGGGGGCCGTAAATTCCTTCGGCCATCAGGCCTACGCCGAACATATAGGCCACTTTATTTACCGGGCCGCCTAAATCGAAGGCCAGCATCGCGCCGATGACAGCGCCCAGCAGAATGCCGGAACCATCGGACATATTTGTCAGCCAGTTGGTCATAGCGGTCTGAATCCATACGCAGGGCGGCGCCACAACGAGATACATCAGCATTCCGATGATGAAGGTGGCGATCAGGCCTGCGGTCAGACCGGGGGCGATGCCGGGACGGTCAGCCATGGAGTAGGCGATGAAACCGGACATAATGGGAATCATCACGCTGAAAGCTTTCTGGCCGATGGCGTTCAGATAATAGGGCAGAGAACCCTCCACGCCGGAGGCGTCGATGCCGAACATATAAGAGATGGCGATCAGGATGCCGCCGGCAGCCACAAAGGGGATCATATAACATAAATGAATACAATGCCTGGGGATCTTCAGTATTCAGTAAAGTTTCCATAAATTCCTGATGGACCATTTTCCGGGACAGCTTCGACAGAACCTTCAGGTGGGTGTTGTCACCGTCCCCATCGGGCATAATCAGGGCCACCGCGATTTTGACAGGCTGTCCGTCCATGGAATTCCAGTCTATCCCTTCTGTGAAACGGAATATGGCAATCATCGGTTCTTTCAGTCCTTTTACCTTTGCGTGGGGGATCGCCAGCTGCGAACCAGCTGCTTTAACTGTTCCATTAACTGTTCCAGAGCAGCCAGGCTGATTCCGGGCCCCTGTCCATTGATTTCAGTGCCGTCCCGGAACTTCATTTTGATATTAATGCGGGACAGGCCGTCCGGCAGTGTGATAAAATCCTGGCGGCAGCCTGACTGCTCCACCATTCTTTTGATTTCTTCTCCGATGAATCCGGCTATAAATCCCAACGCGATATTTTCCACGCCCAGGGCATGGAGGACAATGGAGACATTGATTCCTTTTCCGCCAGGCAGAATCTGTTCCGCCGCGGTGCGGTTCGTATATCCCCATCGGAAGTCATCTACTGATATGATATAGTCCAGAGACGCATTCAGCGTGACTGTATAGACCATAGCCTTCACCACCTCCCCTTCGATTTATAAAAACGGGCCGTTTTGTTGGATTCATTATACTTTCACATTCATTCACATTCAATCGTAATTGGGCACAAGGTTTTTGTGGCTTTTTGTGAAAATGGTATATTTATGATCGGAATTTCTGCTGATTTGCACAGAATATGACCGTTTATGGAATTTCATTCATAAAACCGTTCAGACAATTTTTTTGAAAAACCGTAAAAACAGGGGATGGGATTGTGATATTTTATGCCGTTGTGCCGGCGGGACAGAAATGGATGTGGGCAAAATCACAGAAAAGAAGAGCTGCTCCATCGGGACATGCAGCAGCTCTGACAAGTATTCATATCAATCTTCTTTACAGCTTCGGCGCGATCTCTTTGATATAAGCCGCCACAGAGTCGTGCAGATCCGCCCTGTCCAGGGCGAAATCGATGGTGGCTTTGATAAATCCGAACTTATCGCCCACATCGTACCGGGTTCCCTCGAAATCGTAGGAATACACGGCCTGGGAGGTCATCAGCCGTTTGATGGCGTCAGTCAGCTGGATTTCTCCGCCGGCGCCGGGAGTCTGGTTTTCCAGCAGGTCAAAGATCTCGGGGGTCAGCACATACCGGCCCAGGACGGCCAGACGACTGGGAGCTTCTTCCTGTTTGGGCTTTTCCACCATATCATCCAGCTTTTTCAGCCGCCCCTGGCTGTTGTCATATTCTGAGGGAGCTACGATGCCGTACTTGCTCACCTGATCCTCGGCTACCGTCTGCACGCCGACGATAGAGGCGTTCACCTGGTTATAAGCCTTGATCAGCTGCAGCAGGGCGGGATCCCCTTCCTTGTTCACCACCACGTCGTCTCCCAGCAGGATGGCGAAGGGCTCATTGCCGATAAATGATTTGGCGCAGAGGATAGCGTGGCCCAGCCCGCGGGGCTCCTTCTGGCGCACATAGTAGATATTGGCCAGGTTGGCGATCCGGTTGATCATCTCCACTTCCTTCATCTTGCCGGAAGCGGTCAGGCGGTCCTCCAGCTCGTAGGATTTATCAAAGTGGTTCTCCATACAGTGCTTGTTGGAATTGGTGATGATCAGCACTTCTTCTATTCCGCTTTTGACAGCTTCCTCTACGATGTACTGTACCGTAGGGATGTCAACAATCGGCAGCATTTCCTTGGGGAGGGCTTTTGTAGCCGGCAGGAACCGGGTGCCCAGACCTGCGGCGGGAATGACTGCTTTTCGTACTGTTTTTTTCTTCATACCCTGTCTCCTTTAATCAAATGTTAAGATACCTCTATCATATCAATCTTAGAGGAAAATGTAAAGGGCGCAGGAAAACCGGAGCAGCCGGAAACTGGAAAATCTGAGATCATTTATTGTATATTTTTTTCCCCTGTGTTATAGTAATAATGATTATTTTGAGTCTCGATATATCTGAACAGAAATCTTTGGAGGTTTTGGTAAATATGAGAGTATTGGTAACGGGGGCGAAGGGCCAGCTGGGCCACGATCTGATGAATGAGATGGCGAAGCGGAAAATTGATGCTGTCGGCGTGGATGTGGAGGAGATGGACATTACAGACCCCGGGGCTGTAGACCGGGTGCTGGGCGCTTCCGGCGCGGACGCAGTGATCCACTGCGCTGCCTATACAGCGGTGGACGCGGCGGAGGACAATCCGGAGCTCTGTAAGAAAATCAACGGAGAGGGGACGGAGAATATCGCGAAGGTATGTGCCCGTCTGGATATCCCGATGATGTATATCAGCACTGATTATGTGTTTAACGGCCAGGGAGAACGTCCCTGGGAGCCGGACGACCCGAGGGAGCCTCTGAATGTGTACGGGGAGGCCAAATATGAGGGCGAGCTGGCAGTGGAGAAGTGGCTGAAAAAATATTTTGTTGTCAGGATCGCCTGGGTATTCGGCGTGAATGGAAAGAATTTTGTCAGGACGATGCTCCGTCTGGGCCGGGAGCGGGGAAAGGTGAGCGTGGTGAATGACCAGATCGGCTCCCCCACCTATACTTATGACCTGGCCAGACTGCTGGTGGACATGATTCAAACGGACAAATACGGCCGTTACCACGCTACCAATGAGGGACTGTGCAGCTGGTATGAGTTTGCGGTGGAAATTTTCCGCCAGGCTGGTCTTTCTGTGGAGGTAACGCCGGTGACATCCGCGGAATATGCCGCGAAGGCGAAGCGGCCCATGAACAGCAGGATGAATAAGGACAAACTGGATCAGAATGGATTTGACAGACTGCCGTCCTGGCAGGATGCCCTGTCCCGTTATCTGAAGGAATCGGGCGAGGTATAAGGAGGAAAATAAGAGAAATGGGAAAATATTTCGGAACGGACGGCTTCCGCGGCGAGGCCAATGTGGATCTGACAGTAGAGCATGCTTACAAGGTGGGCCGTTTCCTGGGCTGGTATTACGGCCAGGATCATAAATGCAAGGTGGTGATCGGCAAGGATACCAGGCGCAGCAGCTATATGTTCGAGTATGCCCTGGCATCAGGACTGACGGCTTCCGGCGCGGATGCCTATCTCCTGCACGTGACCACCACGCCCAGCGTCTCTTATGTGGCGCGGACGGAGGACTTTGACTGCGGCATTATGATTTCCGCCAGCCACAATCCTTTTTATGACAATGGCATTAAGATCATCAATGACAGGGGCGAGAAGCTGTCTGAGGATGTGATTGTAAAGATCGAGGAATATCTGGATGGAAAGACAGGGGAAATTCCTTTTGCGGTGAAGGAGAAGATCGGGCGCACCACAGATTATGTGATGGGCAGAAACCGGTATATCGGCTATCTGATTTCCCTGGCCACCCGTTCTTTTAAGGGAATGAAGGTGGGGCTGGACTGTGCCAACGGCAGTTCCTGGATGATGGCGAAGAGCATTTTCGACGCTCTGGGCGCAAAGACCTATGTGATCAACAATGAGCCGGACGGAACTAATATTAATATGAACTGCGGCTCCACCCATATCGAGGTGCTTCAGCAGTTCGTAAAGGAAAATGGCCTGGATGTGGGATTTGCCTACGACGGCGACGCGGACCGCTGCCTGGCTGTGGATGAGAACGGCAAGATCGTGGACGGCGACCTGATCCTGTATGTGTGCGGCCTGTACATGAAGGAGCGGGGGATGCTGGACACCAATACAGTGGTTACCACTGTGATGTCCAATCTGGGACTGTACAAGGCTTTTGACATTGCCGGCATCCGCTATGAGAAAACGGCGGTGGGCGATAAATATGTATATGAAAATATGGCTCAGAACGGCCACTGTCTGGGCGGTGAGCAGTCAGGACATATTATTTTCAGCAAGTTTGCCTCCACAGGTGACGGGATCCTGACATCCCTGAAATTGATGGAAGTGATGCTGGAGAAGAAACAGACCCTGGGACGGCTGATCGAGCCGGTGGATATTTATCCCCAGGTTCTGAAAAATATCCGGGTGAAGAGCAAGCCGGAGGCCAGACAGGACCCGGATGTGATGGCAGCAGTGGCGCAGGTGGAGCAGGAGCTGGGCAGCGACGGCCGGATTTTGGTACGGGAGAGCGGCACAGAGCCTGTAATCCGGGTGATGGTAGAGGCGAAAACAGATGAGCTGTGCGCCCGCTATGTGGATCAGGTGATCGATGTTATTAAGAAAAAAGGACATGAAGCTGAATAAATGAGAAGCTGAATCAACAACAGGAACAGGAGGAGTGTAAGATATGATTTCACAGAGTATGAAGCCGCTGGTAAACGGCAATTCAGCGGTTCGGGTAATGTTTGAAGAGGGCAACCGTCTGGCGAAGCTCTACGGCAGAGAGAATGTATACGATTTCAGCCTGGGCAATCCCAATGTGCCTGCGCCGGACTGTGTGAACCAGGCCATCATTGACGTGCTGAAGGAAGAGGATTCCGTGATGGTTCACGGCTATATGAGCAACGCGGGATTTTCAGATACCAGAGAGGCGGTGGCGTCTTCCCTGAACAGACGGTTCGGCACCAGCTTCGGAGAGCGGAATATCCTGATGATTTCCGGCGCGGCGGACGGCCTGAACGCGGTATTCAAGTCGATCCTCGACCCCGGCGATGAAGTGGTAACTTTCGCTCCCTATTTCCTGGAATATAAAAATTATGTGGGCAATTACGGCGGCGTGCTGGTGGAGGTAGCCCCTGACACGACCACATTCCAGCCGGATCTGGATGGGCTGCGGGCGAAGATCACAGAAAAGACCAGGGGTGTCCTGATCAATAATCCCCATAACCCCACAGGCGTGGTATACAGCGAGGAGACTATCCGGGGGATGGCTGCGGTAATGAAAGAGAAGGAAAAGGAGTATGGCCATGCCATCTATCTGATTTCCGATGAGCCTTACAGAGAGCTGGTCTATGACGGCGCGAAGGTTCCCTTTGTGACGAAGTACTATGAGGATACCATCGTGGTGTATTCCTTCAGCAAGTCTCTCTCCCTGCCGGGGGAGCGGATCGGCTATGTGGTCATCCCCGATGAGGCGGACGACGCGGAGAGTCTGTTTACCGCCGCCACCATCGCCAACCGGGTGCTGGGCCATGTAAATGCCCCTTCCCTGATGCAGAGGATGCTGATCCGCTGCATTGACGCGGAGGTGAATCTGGAGGCCTATGACAAAAACAGGAAGCTGCTGTATGAAGGACTGACAGAGTGCGGCTTTACCTGTGTGAAGCCGGAGGGAGCCTTTTATCTGTTCGTGAAATCTCCTGTGGAAGATGAGAACCAGTTCTGTGAGGCGGCCAAGAAGTACAATATCCTTTTTGTGCCGGGCAGATCCTTTGCCTGCCCCGGTTATGTGCGGATTGCTTACTGCGTATCTTATGATACGATTAAAAACTCTCTGCCTGGTTTCCGCAGGCTGGCTGAGGAGTACCATTTAACCAAATAAAAGCGTTGATTGTCAAAGGGGACATTTTCAGGGTGGAAGTGTCCCCTTTTTTGAAAAATAAAATCAATCCGGCCTGAAGGGACCGGTATCAAGGTGAGGAGCAAAAACAGCATATGAAGGAATGGAAGAAAAACATCAGAAAGGTAGTTCCCTATGTACCGGGGGAACAGCCAAAGCAGCAGGATATTATTAAACTGAATACCAATGAGAATCCCTATCCGCCGTCCCCGTCTGTCTATGAGGCGATGAAGCGGATTGACCCGGGCAGGATGCGGCTTTATCCCGATCCTTCCTGCCGGATGCTGGTAAACGGGCTGGCATCTTACCACGGCCTGGATGCCGGGCAGATCTTTGTGGGTGTGGGTTCCGATGATGTTCTGGCCATGGCTTTTATGACATTCTTTAATTCAGAGAAGCCCATCCTCTTTCCTGATATCACTTACTCCTTTTATCAGGTGTGGGCAGATCTGCTGAAGATTCCTTTCAAAACGCCGGCGCTGGACGAGGATTTTCAGATCCGGGCCGAGGATTATTACCGGGAGAATGGCGGCGTCATCTTTCCCAATCCCAATGCGCCTACAGGCATCGCCCGGCCGCTGGATTTTATCCGGGATATCCTGGATCACAATCAGGATGTCATCGTGGTGGTGGATGAGGCATATATTGATTTCGGCGGGGAAACGGCCCTGCCGCTGCTGAAAGAATATGAGAACCTTCTGGTGGTGAGAACTTATTCAAAATCCCGTTCCATGGCGGGAATGCGGATCGGCTACGCCATGGGAAACCCGGAGCTGATTCAGGCGCTGAATGATGTGAAATATTCCTATAATTCCTATACGATGGATCAGACTGCTCTGGAACTGGGGACAGCCGCGCTGTTGGATGAGAATTATTTCCAGTCAGTGCTCAGGAAGATTATCGCTACCAGACAGGAGGCGGCAGAGCGGCTGACACAGATGGGTTTCCGGTGGCTGGATTCCAGTGCCAATTTCATCTTCGCCGCTCACCCCTCCTGTGACGGAGGAAAGTTATTTCAATATTTGAGAGACCATGGCGTCTATGTCCGGTATTTCAACAGCCCCAGAATCGACCAGTATCTGCGGATTACCATCGGTACAGATGAGGAGATGAAGCGGCTGTACCAGGTTCTGGAGAGTGCGTTGTATGGAAACATTTAAAAAATATCTGAGAATTCTGCTGAAAATTTTCATACCGGCAGCGGGCTTTCTGCTGACGGTATGGGTTATATGGAAAGGCGCTGTTTTCTTTATGCCTTTTGTGATCGGATGGGTGATTGCCATGATCGGCAATCCGATCGTCCGGTATTTGGAGCGGAAACTGAAAATTGTCAGAAAGGCAGGGTCTTTTCTGCTGGTAGCCGGTGTGCTGGCTCTGATTATTCTGGGCGGTTATGCATTAATCAGCCGGCTGATAACAGAAATATCCAACTTTATGGAGGATGCTCCCCAGATGGCCGAAGCTGTGCAGAGACAGATTCAGTCTTTTATCGCTGCTCTGGTAGGGGATGGGAGTATTCTTCCTGAGCCTTTGCGCAATGAGCTGGTGAAGATCATCAATAACCTGGAGGAGTATGTAAACCAGCTGGTATCTTACATTGGACAGCCTACAGTTCAGGCTGCGGGAAATTTTGCCAGAAGAATCCCCAATGCCTTTGTATACACTATTATCACAGTACTGTCTTCGTATTTCTTTATTGCAGACAGCGATCATATTACAGTGGCAGTGAAAAATATGGTGCCTCAGCCAGTGGTTCACTATATGGGTATTATCCGACGGAATCTGAAGCGGGCTGTAGGAGGCTATTTTGCTGCCCAATTTAAAATTATGCTGGTAGTGGCAGTGATTCTGACTGTCGGTTTTCTGGTTCTGGATGTAAGCTACAGCGGTTTGTGGGCTGTTTTGATTGCACTTCTGGATTTCCTGCCGGTATTTGGGACAGGGACGGTGCTTATACCATGGGCTGTGATCATGTTTTTCAACAGACAGTTTTATACCGGAGCAGGACTGCTGGTGCTTTATTTTGTCAGCCAGCTGGTGCGCCAGCTGATTCAGCCGAAACTGGTGGGAGACAGCATGGGACTGCCTCCACTGCTGACATTGATTCTGCTGTATATCGGCTTTCGGGTGGGAGGCATCGGCGGTATGATTCTGGCAGTGCCTGTGGGTCTGATGCTGATTGAAATTTATAAAGCCGGCGTTTTTGATTCCATGATAGAAGGGATTCAGGAGCTGATCCGGGAAGTGAAGAAATTTATGAATGGCGGTTCATAACAGGCCTGCAGTGAAAGGAGTGAAGCTTCTATGTGTCATTATACAAAGGAGGATGTGCTGCGGATGGCTCAGGAGGAGGATGTGGAATTTATCCGTCTGCAGTTTACAGACCTTCAGGGCATGCTGAAAAATATCGCCATTACCTCCAGTCAGCTGGAGAAGGCGCTGAACAATCAATGTATGTTTGACGGTTCCAGTATCGAGGGATTTGTGCGGATTGAGGAATCAGATATGTATCTTTATCCTCAGCTGGACAGTTTTCAGATTTTCCCCTGGCGTCCGCAGCAGGGAAAAGTAGCCCGGCTGATCTGCGATGTGTACTGGCCGGACGGCGCGCCCTTTGAGGGATCGCCCCGGTATATTTTAAGGCGGGCGGTGGAGGATGCCCGGCGGATGGGATTTATCCTGGATGTGGGACTGGAGTGTGAGTTTTTCCTTTTTCACCTGGACGATCACGGCAACCCGACCACCATCACCCATGAGCAGGCCGGCTTCTTCGATGTCAGTCCTCTGGATCAGGCAGAAAATGTCCGCCGGGATATTATGCTGACTCTGGAAGAGATGGGATTTGATATCGAAAGTTCTCACCATGAGATCGCTGCCGGTCAGCATGAGATTGATTTCCACTACAGCGACGCGCTGTCTATGGCGGACGATATTATGACCTTTAAGATGGTGGTGAAGATCATTGCCCAGCGTCACGGACTGCACGCTACTTTTATGCCCAAGCCTCTGTATGGGGTAAACGGTTCCGGGATGCATATCAATATGTCGCTGACTGATCTGGAGGGCAATAATCTGTTTGCTAATGAGGGGGATCCTGAGGGGCTGAGTCCCCAGGCATACCACTTTATGGCGGGGATACTGGAGCACATCAACGGGATGACCGCGGTGACCAATCCGCTGGTCAACTCCTATAAACGGCTGGTATCCGGTTTTGACGCGCCGGTATATCTCTCCTGGTCCTCCAGCAACAGAAGTCCGCTGATCCGGATTCCTTCTACCAGAGGGCGTCAGACCAGGCTGGAACTGCGTTCTCCTGATCCCTGCGCCAACCCTTATCTGGCGCTGGCTCTCTGTCTGGAGGCAGGTCTGGACGGCATGAAGCGGCAGCTGACACCGCCGCCCAGCATAAATCGGAATGTTTATAACATGACAGATGCTGAGCGGAAAGAATTGGGCATCCGAAAGCTTCCCTCCAACCTGGGCGATGCCCTGGATGCAATGGAGGAGGATGAACTGGTGCGCCGGGTGCTGGGAGAGCATGTGATGAAGAAGTATGCGGAGGCGAAGCGGCAGGAATGGAATGAATACTGTGCTCATGTGGATGAATGGGAGCTGAAACGGTATCTGAGACGGTTCTGACAGATAACAGCTAATGCAGGAGGTGAGCGGTGTGGCCGGCATAATCGTAGCCTTTCCGAAGATAGAGGATGGGAGAAATATTAAAAATATATTGATGCGGAACGGGTTCCAGGTAAGCTCGGTCTGCACCACAGGCGCACAGGTTCTGAATCAGGCAGACAGCCTGAACAGCGGGATCATAGTGTGCGGCTACCGCCTGGCAGATATGCTGTATTCAGAGCTGTATGAGAATCTGCCCAGATATTTTGAGCTGCTGCTGGTGGCGTCCAGAACCCGGTGGGGAGACGGGCGGCAGGAGGGTATCATCTGTGTGCCTATGCCCCTGAAGGTCCATGAGCTGGTTTCCACGCTGAACATGATGGAAGAGAACATGGCCCGGAAAAGACGGCAGCGCAGACAAAAGCCTGCTGTCAGGAGCCCGGAGGACCGGGCTGCCATATCCGAGGCCAAATCCATCCTGATGGAGCGGAACAATATGAGCGAGAATGAGGCCCACCGGTACATACAGAAATGCAGTATGGACAGCGGCAATGATATGGCGGAGACAGCCCGGATGATCATCAGCATTATGAACGGCACATAACAGCGATGGCTAAAATCACTGCGGCCCTTGGCGGCCGGAAAGGAAAACATATGAAATTTACAAAAATGCATGGGATCGGAAATGATTATGTATACGTCAATTGCTTTCAGGAAAAGATAGATGAGCCATCCAGAGTGGCAGAACTGGTCAGCAGCCGCCATTTTGGGATAGGTTCAGACGGTCTTATCCTGATCGGACCTTCTGACAAAGCAGATTTCCGTATGGAAATGTATAACGCAGACGGTTCCAGGGGTGCGATGTGCGGCAATGGAATCCGCTGTGTAGCAAAGTATGTCTATGACCATGGTCTGACGAATATGACAGCAATCACAGTAGAGACAGACGCGGGGATTAAAGCCCTGGAACTGACTGTGCAGGATGGACGGGTAGCCATGGTAGCAGTGGATATGGGCATCCCGGAGCTGACCTCCAACGGTCTGTCAGTCCTTTTGGATGCTGCCGGCCGGTCTGGGCTGACAAAAGAGCAGATCTGGGAATCTATCACCGTAGGAGGCAGAGAATATGAGATGATCGCCATCTCTGTCGGCAATCCCCACGCAATCGTATTTGTGGAGGAGACAGATACCATTCCGATAGAGCAGATCGGTCCCTTGTTTGAATGTCACAGCAGGTTCCCGGACCGTACCAATACGGAATTTATCCAGGTGGTCAGCCCGGAATATCTGAAGATGCGTGTATGGGAGCGGGGCTCAGGAGAGACCATGGCCTGCGGCACCGGCGCGACAGCCAGTGTGGCCGCGGCAGTGCTGGCCGGACTGGCGGAGCCGGAAGCCCAGGTAAAACTGCTGGGCGGCACTCTGAACTTTTCCTGGAATCAGGACAACGGCCATATGATGATGACAGGTCCGGCGGCAGAGGTGTTTCATGGGGAGATTGATATCTGAATATAAATAAAGCGGAGGACAGAATGTATGTTTAAAATCAACACAAATTATCAGAAACTGCCGGGCAGCTATCTGTTTGCGGCGATCGGAAAAAAAGTGCGGGAGTACAGCGCCGCCCATCCTGACAAAAAGGTAATCAGCCTGGGCATCGGCGATGTGACCCAGCCCCTGGCGCCGGCTGTGATCACAGCCCTTCACGGCGCTGTGGATGAGATGGCGTCGGCAGAAACCTTCAAAGGCTATGCCCCGGATCTGGGCTATGAGTTTTTGAGAAAGGCGATTGTAGAAGGAGACTTCGCTTCCAGAGGCTGCGATATCCAGCCAGATGAAATCTTTGTCAGCGACGGCGCAAAATGTGACTGCGGCAATATCCAGGAACTGTTTTCCCTGGACAATAAGGTTGCAGTGTGCGACCCTGTCTACCCGGTATATGTGGATTCCAATGTGATGGCAGGCAGGACAGGCACCTATGACCCGAAGACAGAGACATGGAGCGATGTAATTTATATGCCCTGTACCGAGGGCAATCAGTTCGTGCCGGAACTGCCGAAGGAAACTCCCGACCTGATTTATCTGTGCTTTCCCAACAATCCCACCGGTTCTGCCATCACGAAGGCCCAGCTGCAGGAATGGGTGGATTACGCCAACCGGGTGGGAGCGGTGATTCTCTACGACGCTGCCTATGAGGCATACATCTCAGAACCGGACATCCCCCACTCTATCTATGAGTGTGAGGGAGCCAGAACCTGCGCCATCGAGTTCCACAGCTTCTCGAAAAACGCCGGTTTTACCGGTGTCCGCCTGGGCTATACCGTCATCCCGAAAGATCTGAAATGCGGCGATGTCACCCTTCATTCCATGTGGGCCAGACGGCATGGAACCAAGTATAACGGCGCCCCCTATATCATCCAGAAGGCAGGGGAGGCTGTCTATACAGCAGAAGGCAGGGCTCAGACCATGGCGCAGGTGGCCTACTATATGGAAAACGCAAAGACCATCTACAACGGCCTGAAAGAGGCCGGCTATTCCGTATACGGCGGCGTTAATTCCCCTTATGTATGGCTGAAAATCTCAGGCTCCATGAACTCCTGGGAATTCTTCGACTATCTGCTGGAGAACGCCAATGTGGTGGGAACCCCCGGTTCAGGCTTTGGGCCAAGCGGCGAAGGGTATTTCCGTCTCACCGGCTTCGGCACCAGGGAAAATACCATCGAGGCAGTGGAGCGGATCAAAAAACTGTGATTGCGCGGATGAAAGAAATGTGATATAGTAAGAGTAAAGAAAGGGAAAGCCAGAGACATATGGCCTGCCCGAGTGGAATCGTTTTGGTTTGGCCGTCAACTATGCCGGTAGTTGGCGGCTACTTTTTTCCCTTAAAGATCTGGCAATACGAACTGCAAGGGAGAAGATAAGGAGGATTTGCGAATGACAAAAGTTGAAATTATGCCTGGTGTCTGCGGCCTGACGGCTCTGGTGACAGCGGAATCGGAGGACGGTATGGAGGCGAAGGTGACAGTGGAGACCCAGTGCGGCGGAATCAGAAAAGTGATGGAGGAAGTGGGCGATGAACTGGACGCTTATGACATCTGCTTCCAGAAGCCGGGGACAGGGGCGCTGTATGAGGCGGCGGCGAAACACTGCCCCCATGCGGCCTGCCCGGTGATCGCCGGGATTATCAAGTGTATCGAGGCAGAGTGTAAGATGGCCCTGCCGAAGGACGCTTCGATCCGGTTTATATGACAGACAGAGATGGTACTCTCGGCAAAGGAAAGCTGCCTCCGTATGGGAAAATCCCGCTTTTCTCAATCGGAGGTGACGACAATGGAAGTAGTAAAAAATTATACGGTTCATGTTGACAGTAAGAAATGTGTAACAATTCGTGGCGCGGCATACCAGTATTATAATGTAAAAGAGTACAGGAATGGCTGCATTATTCTGGAGCCGAGAGAATTGAACGTTCCGGAGTCTATCTCTGCAAGAACTCTGAGCGATATGGACAGGGCGATTGCCAATTTCAAGAAATGCAATGTAGTGGAGGCGGTTGATCTTTCCGATTTCTAAAGAGGTCAGACATGGGGTTCACAATCCCGATTTACCGGAAAATTAAATGCGCAATACGGAGGACATATGATTTATTGCACAGGAGACACCCATGGCAATCAGTCGAAATGGATGGAACAGATCGAGCCGGTGCTTGCGCCGGGCGATATGCTGATCGTGAGCGGTGATTTTGGAATAGGTTTCTGGAATGGCCCTTACTGGTCTGAAGAAGGATTCTTTGATCACATCAGCCAACAGAAATTTTCGGTTTTGTTTGCAGACGGGAACCATGAGAACTTTGACAGGCTGGAAAGCTATCCGGTCGAGATGTGGAACGGCGGCAGGGTTCATAAGATACGCCATAATCTGATCCATCTTATGCGGGGCGAGGTCTATGACATGGAAGGCAAGGCTGTCTTCGTATTCGGAGGCGGACACTCCTTTGACCGATACATGCGGCAGGAGCATGTGTCCTGGTGGGCCAGAGAGATGCCGTCTGAAGAAGAATACCGGAATGGGGAAAGAAATCTCCGGCGGATAAATGATAAAGTGGATTATATCATCACCCACACGGCTCCCTCCGAGTCCGTATATTATCTTTCCACGATTCAGAAGCTGGGAATCAAAAATGACGGGGCTGAGGAGTTTCCATTGACCGGTTTTCTGGATTCTGTCCAGAAAAGAACGGCATATCAGAGGTGGTACTTCGGCCATTTTCATGCGGATCTGGAGCTGTGGAGAAACCAGACTGCGATATTCAGCTCCGTCCGGGAGCTGACGTCAGGAAAAATTGTCAGGCGGTGGCAGTTCAGTGAGGGATAATAGAATCAATGGAATGGGAATTTTTTTCTTTTATCCCTTGCAATGTTCCCCAAAGTGTGATAACATGTAAAACAAAATTAAAACCGAACTATGAAATGCGAAGAACAAGACTCGCCCTTCACAGAAGCCGACAGGAAGAGGATGTCACCGACTGAGAGCAGCCTCATGGGGGAAGGAGGGTTGGGAACACTTGGGAGCAGGTATTCTGAACCGCGCAAGGGCCGGATGAAGTCGGACAGACCGGACGGCACAGCGCTGAGACAGTAGGGATATCCGTTGTATGCGTTAAATACAGGAGGAGACCAAAGGCGGTCTTGAAGCGGGTGGTACCGCGGATTTTTTTGATTGAATTCGCCCCGGAATGCATCAGTGCGTTCTGTGGGCGTTTTTTATTTAACAGGAAACTGCGTTCCCTGTCAGATAAAAACACTCCGCAGCCGGATCCTTTTTTGTTTCATGGGCAGCTGCGTTCTCTGTGACATAAAATGCTCCGCGGGGATGCCCATGCGCTTGCCGGATTTTTCTGATTCGGCTGTATGTCTGCAGCCGGGCGCATACAGGTTTGTGACTGCAGGAAAACTTTGCCATGAAAAGGAGTTAAGATTATGGAAATGCTGACAGGTGTAAAACAGAAGGATACCGTGGGGATCGGGGAGATCCTGACGGGAGATTACGCGGGAAAAAAGGTAAAGGTCAGAGGAACGGTGCATACGGTCCGGGATATGGGCGATGTGGCCTTCGTGGTGCTGCGCAGGGCAGAAGGGCTGGTACAGTGTGTCTATGAGGAAGGTGTGACAGCCTTTGACCTGAAATCGCTGAAGGAGGAGTCAGCGGTAGAGGCGGAAGGCACTGTGAAGCCGGAGGAGCGGGCGCCCCACGGGTTTGAGATCCGTCTGGACACCCTCCGGGTGCTGTCGGAGCCGGCGGCGCCGCTGCCCATCCCGGTGGCGAAGTGGAAGCTGAATACCTCTCTGGAGACGAAGCTGAATCTGCGCAGCATTGCCCTGCGGAATGTGCGGGAGCGGGCGATTTTTAAGATTCAGGAGGGAATCGTCAGAGGATTCCGGGATTTTCTCCACAGCCAGGGCTTTACCGAGGTGCGGACGCCGAAGATCGTGGCCAAAGGCGCGGAGGGCGGCGCCAATATATTCCGGCTGGAGTATTTTAACAAGAAGGCGGAGCTGGCCCAGAGCCCTCAGTTTTACAAGCAGGCGCTGGTGGGGGTTTATGACCGGGTATTTGAGGTGGCGCCGGTTTTCCGGGCGGAGAAGCACAACACCACCCGCCATCTCAATGAATATACCAGCATGGATTTCGAGATGGGCTTCATCGACAGCTTTGAGGATGTGATGGCCATGGAGACCGGGATGCTCCAGTATGTGATGAAGCTGCTGCAGGAGGAATATGATAAGGAGTTAAAGCTGCTGAATGTGGTGCTGCCCAATGTGGAGCAGATCCCCACAGTCCGTTTCGACCAGGCCAAGGAGCTGGTGGCTGAGAAATATAACCGCCGGATGAAAAACCCCAATGACCTGGAGCCGGAGGAGGAGCAGCTGATCAGCCGGTACTTCCAGGAGGAGTATGGCGCGGACTTCGTGTTCGTGACCCATTATCCTTCCAGGAAACGTCCCTTTTACGCGATGGACGACCCGGCAGACCCCAGGGTGACCCTGAGCTTTGACCTGCTTTTCCGGGGGCTGGAGGTAACCACCGGCGGGCAGAGAATCCACGATTATCAGATGATACTGGATAAGATGGCATCCAGGGGCATGGACCCGGAGGCGATCGAGTCTTATCTGGCGATTTTCAAATACGGCATGCCCCCTCACGGCGGCCTGGGCATGGGGCTGGAGCGGCTGACCATGCGGCTGCTGGGCGAACAGAATGTGCGTGAGACCACCATGTATCCCCGGGATGTGAACCGGCTGGAGCCGTAGGACGGCAGGAACGCAGGGGGAAGCGTGACAGAGAAAAATAACAGAGGAGAATCATAGAGTAAGGATAGAACGGCAGGAGGAAAACCGATATGGCGAATGTGATCAGTGATGAGATGATAGAGTATGTGGGCATCCTGGCGAAGCTGGAGCTCTCTGATGAGGAGAAGGAGCAGGCGAAGCAGGATATGGGCAGGATGCTGGATTATATCGACCAGCTGAATGAGCTGGATACCTCTGGGGTGGAACCGATGTCCCACGTATTTCCGGTGGAGAATGTATTCCGGGAGGATGTGGTGACCAACGGGGATGACAGAGATGAGATGCTGGCCAATGCGCCGGAGAGCAAGGACGGCGCGTTTAAGGTGCCGAAGACAGTGGAGTAGGCCGGAAGGAGGTTTGAGATGAGTTTAATGAGTTTGACCGCCGTAGAGCTGGGGAAAAAGATCCGGGCCGGAGAGGTTTCAGTGACAGAGGCGGTAAAGGAAGCCCTGGCCCAGGCGGAGGCGAAGGAAAGCAGTGTGCATGCCTATGTGTCCCTGAATCCGGACTATGCGCTGGAACGGGCAGAGCAGGTGCAGAAGCAGATCGCAGACGGAACCCTGACCGGCCCGCTGGCAGGGGTGCCGGTGGCGATTAAGGACAATATGTGTACGAAGGGAATCAAAACCACATGCAGTTCCCGGATTCTGGAGAATTTTGTGCCGCCCTATTCCGCTCAGGCAGTGGAAAATCTGGAGCGGGCAGGGGCTGTCATCATCGGCAAGACCAATATGGATGAATTTGCCATGGGCAGCACCACAGAGACATCAGCCTTCGGCGTGACCCGCAATCCATGGAACCTGGAGCATGTGCCCGGCGGTTCCTCCGGCGGCTCCTGCGCCGCTGTGGCGGCAGAGGAGGTCAGCTTTTCTCTGGGCTCTGACACCGGCGGCTCCATCCGCCAGCCCAGTTCCTTCTGCGGCGTGACCGGCATCAAGCCTACCTATGGGACTGTATCCCGGTACGGCCTGATTGCCTATGGTTCCTCTCTGGACCAGATCGGGCCGGTGGCAAAGGATGTGACAGACTGCGCCGCTGTGCTGGAAGCCATTGCTTCTTATGACCCCAAGGACAGTACATCGGTAAAGCGGGACAGCTATGATTTTACCGGCGCCCTGCAGGATGACGTGAAGGGGCTTAGGATCGGCATTCCCAGAGATTATTTCGGGGAAGGGCTGAATCCGGAGGTGAAGGAGGCTGTCCTCCATGTGGCCAGGGTGCTGGAAGAGAAAGGGGCTGTGGCGGAGGAGTTCGACCTGAGCCTGGTGCAGTACGCCATTCCGGCCTATTATGTCATCGCCTCCGCAGAGGCCAGCTCCAACCTGGCCCGGTTCGACGGCGTGAAGTATGGCTACCGGACGGCAGAGTACACAGACCTGCACAATATGTACAAGAAAACCCGTTCCGAGGGCTTCGGCCCTGAGGTAAAGCGGCGGATTATGCTGGGCTCCTTCGTGTTAAGCTCCGGTTATTATGACGCCTACTACCTGAAAGCGCTGCGCACCAAGGCCCTGATTAAGCAGGCTTTCGACAGAGCCTTTGAGCGGTTCGACATGATTCTGGCCCCCGCTGCGCCCACCACAGCGCCGAAGCTGGGAGAGAGCCTGAGCGATCCCATCCAGATGTATCTGGGCGATATCTATACGATCTCTGTCAATCTGGCAGGGCTGCCGGGCATCACCGTTCCCTGCGGCACAGATCACAGCGGGCTCCCCATCGGCGCCCAGCTGATCGGCAACTGTTTTGAAGAGAAAAAGATTCTGCGGGCGGCCTATGCCTTCGAACAGTCAAAAGAATATATCAGATGCCCTCTGTCGGCGGCGGATTTTTCAAAGCAAGGAGGAGAGGAAGAATGAGCAGAGAATATGAGACCGTCATCGGTCTGGAGGTTCATGTGGAGCTGGCCACAAAAACAAAAATCTTCTGCGGGTGCAGCACCCAGTTCGGCGGAGCCCCCAACACCCACACCTGTCCGGTGTGCACCGGTATGCCCGGCTCTCTTCCGGTGCTGAACAAACAGGTAGTGGAATATGCCGTAGCCGTAGGCCTGGCCACCAACTGCACTATTAACCAGCACTGCAAATTTGACCGGAAGAATTACTTCTATCCCGATAATCCGCAGAACTATCAGATCTCCCAGCTGTACCAGCCCATCTGTGTCAACGGCGGCATCGAGATCGAAACCGAGCGGGGCAAAAAAATCGTCGGAATCCATGAAATCCATATGGAAGAAGACGCGGGAAAGCTGGTTCATGACGAGTGGGAGGACTGCTCCCTGGTGGATTTCAACCGTTCCGGCGTGCCGCTGATCGAGATCGTCTCCGAGCCGGATATGCGCAGCGCAGAGGAAGTGATCGCCTATCTGGAGAAGCTGCGGCTGATTATCCAGTACCTGGGCGCCTCCGACTGCAAGCTCCAGGAAGGCTCCATGCGTGCCGATGTAAACCTGTCCGTGAGGGAGGCGGGGACAGAGGCCTTCGGCACCAGGACAGAGATGAAAAACCTCAACTCCTTCAAGGCCATCGCCAGAGCCATCGAAGGGGAGAAGCGGCGCCAGATCGAGCTGCTGGAGGAAGGAAAAACGGTAATCCAGGAAACCAGAAGGTGGGATGACAACAAAGAGCATTCCTACGCCATGCGCTCCAAGGAGGATGCCAAGGACTACCGTTACTTCCCGGAGCCGGATCTGCCCCCTATCCATATCAGCGATGAATGGCTGATGGAGATCAAAGCCCGCCAGCCGGAGCTGCGGACAGAAAAGCTGGCCCGCTATAAGGAAGAATATGACATCCCCGAATATGACGCAAAGATTATCACCGAATCCAAGAAGATGGCTGACATCTTCGAAGCGGCGACCGCCATCTGCCACAAACCGAAAAAGGTGTCCAACTGGCTGATGGTGGAGACCATGCGGCTGCTGAAAGAGCAGGAGATGGAAGCCCAGGACATTTCCTTCTCCCCGGAAAACCTGGCGAAGCTGATCGACCTGATCGATGCCGGCACCATCAACGGTACAGTGGGCAAGGAAGTGTTTGAGGCAATCTTCCGGGAGGATGTGGACCCCGTCCGCTATGTGGAAGAAAAGGGGCTGGCCGCGGTTAATGACGAGGGCGCCCTGCGGGCTGCTGTGGAAAAGGTGGTTCAGGAAAATCCCCAGTCAGTGGAGGACTTCCATAACGGCAAGAAAAAAGCCATCGGCTTCCTGGTGGGTCAGACCATGAAAGCCATGGGCGGCAAGGCCAACCCCCAGATGGTGAACCAGCTGCTGAACGAAATCCTGTCCAGATAAAAATATCCGGGCTGGATACAGAATCCCGCCCGGATAAAGGGGGATCCTGCTCGGGTAAAGGAAATCCTGTCGGAAATAGTAACAGAAGCGGAGGAAAGGACTCGATGATGAAATGGCTGAAATGTGAAAAAGAATCAGAAGACGACCGCTGCGTCATCTACCGCTACACAGACCTGACGAAGGAAAAAGAGATGAAAGGCAGCTTCCGGATCGCCAAGACAGAATTCTGCAATGTATCCACCGTACAGCTGCCCCCATACTGCCAGGATCGGGTGGATGAGATGAAGCTGGCAGGGAAGCTGATCATAGAGTATAAAGAAACCGGCGTGTGGCCGGCCAGCGCGATGGTGCACTGACGATCGGGTATAAGCAGACAGGGCAGCCAGTATAGGGAACGGAAGGGCTGCCCTTTGCATGTTCAAATACAGGCAGATCCATTCCAATATTGTATTCATACCAGAAAATTCCAATTCTGTATCCCTGTGATTGACTAAGATTATTAATAAGGATATAATAATATTGAGGTAATATATGAGGAATATTTTCGACGAACTTAGAGAATTAATTGACTATATTCAATCAGTATATACTGAGATAACGGATGAATGGAAATGTTGCGAAAGCAGAAAAATTAATTTGAAGAAATCTCAGGTTTCAGATATTGATGTGGATGGGGATATTTATAAGAGTATAATGGAATATGTGCAATTGCTGAATGAACGGAGTGCGGAAATAATATTAAAACTTTCCCTGGTTTGTTCATATAAAGTTACAGCTCGTGTAAAAGCACAAAATTCAATTGAGTATAAAATTCAGAATTATAAAACAGAACGGCATGAGTTTGGAAGAGTCCCTATCAATAAATGTATGAATGATTTATTTGGAGTTAGAATTATCTTAGAGTTTCCGCTAACGTTCGGACAGATTTATGCATTTGTTGAAGAAACGTATCAAGGCAGGTATAGGTGTATAGACTCTTCGAAAAATGATTATAAAGCTGTTCATTTATATTTCAGAGAGAATAATCAGTCTTTTCCATGGGAGCTGCAGATCTGGAACAAAGATGATGTTGAAAGCAATTTTGCGTCGCATAAGAAATATAAACAAGAATATACTACATGGGAAAAAGAAAGCAAGGAAGGAGGAATTATCAATGGTTAAGCATTATATCATTATGAGCAGTTCTTATACGGATGGAACCCGTATTGCATTGGATATTACGGATGGCAGTTTACTGAACAGTCAGACGATCACGGAAATAATTCAGGATATTAAGCGCAGCTGTGGTGAAGATGTTCCTCTTTCAACACATCTGCTTGAGACGGAGACTGACATGTGGTCATCGGTTGCGGAATATGACCCGTTTTTTGCGGATGTCGTATGTGTAAAATCGGTAGCAGAATTTTCAGAAAAAATTAAAAAGAGCAGAGTTTTATCAGGGCTGGATGTAGCAACTTATATCCTTTCAAAAGTTAAATGCACACATCTGTCTTTGGAAAAACTTGTGTATTTTGCGTATGCGGATTATCTGTGTGACAAATCCGCCCGTTTATTTGAAGATACTATTTATGCTTTTGTACGTGGCCCGGTTATAGCCAGTGTATATGAAACATATAAGCGGAGCGGGGACCGTTATGTCGAACCATTAGAGCATGGATATGATGGCGCAATCCAGACTGATGTGAATGAAATGCCCGCAAAAAGCCGTATTTTATTTGCTAAAAATGGGCCAGAAAAACTTCGCTCCATTGACCGGACAATCGAAACATATGGAAAATATACTGCCGGAGAGCTTGTTGCGCGCACACACCGTGACGGTTCTCCATGGTCTAAAGTGGACAGTTCCAAAGCATACCAGATCATCCCGGATGAATTGATCATGAAGTATCATTTTGTCGAATGTGCATAATATATTTTCATGAAAAGAAGATAAAGGGCAGCACACAGAAAGTGATTGCTGGCATCAGGAGGCTGACTGCCGGCAATCACTTTCTGGCCTCAAGGGCTCTCGCTCTCAGATATACCCTCATACAGTTCTCTCAGAGGAATGAAGATCATGTTCTCCGCCGGTTCCGCAGCAAAACCGGATCTTGAAATAAAGCCATATTTGTAGCAGTTCAGGCCGGTTGCTTTCACCTGGCGGATTTCATTTTCAATCATGCTTATGCTGACAGGCTCCTGGCGGAATTTGGCTTTATAAAAGATATAACCTTTTGCGTCTATTGTCACAATGTCAAATTCGCCGTTGGTCCGGCTGGCAGGGTCATCATAATAATATTTTCCGATTTTTTCAAAAGGCTCCGGGATGAGACCGGCCCGGTTCCGGCGGATCAGATACTGGCGGCAGATTCTTTCAAAGGCCCGGGGGACATACTGGGACTCAAAATCCGCGCTGATATAACGGTCATAAAATATATTTGGCTCCATGACATTCATTTGTGAGGAAAAACGGAAAATATAGCGATAGTAAAACAGGGACAGATTATCTGTAATATGATACCCTGTTTTTCTTTTGTTTTTTTCATCATTGATGGGGGCCTCTCTCTGAACGACCTCCATACGGATCAACCGGTTCAGAACATCCACCAGAGTAGGGCCGCTGCTTACGTGAGACTGGGAGAGCAGGTCGCTGTATTTCGAATATCCCCTGGCGAGAGCCTCAAATACTTCATTGGCGTTGGTAATTTTAGAGATCTCTGAATGAAGGTACATAGAGACTTCATTTTCCAGCCTGGCACCGGGAGACGCGATCAGTTCCCGGATATTTTCACGGACAGACAGACTGTCATCAATCAGCTTATTGTAATAGGGAATCCCCCCAAATACACTGTAGAGGCGCACTTTATCCTCATCAGAAAATGAAGGGTAAAACATAGCGGATTCATAGTAGTCCATCGGTTTCAGATCAATGGTCAGATCTACCCGGCCATAAAGGGGGTTCTGGCTTTCCAGCAGTGATTTCATAATATCCACATAAGAGCCGCAGAGGATCAGCTTCAGGGCGGAGCAGTCACGATACCGGTCGCTCAGTGACTGAAGGATACTGTCAAGGCCGGTGACTGCCTCGCGCAGATAGGGATACTCATCCAGAACGAGAACCAGGGGTTCATTCTGGCTTTGCCGGAAAAGAAAATCCAAAAGCATTTCCATACTTGAAAATGCCGGTTTGGGGAAATGGTAAAGTTCTCCTGTCAATACAGCCAAACTGTCTGTATTGTTCATTTCGGTGGTCTGCTTGCATTCATAGTAACCTTAACTTCCTGAGTTTTTTAACCCTCAACGCTAATTGCAGTCATCATTTGTTCTCATCTGGATCATCATAATACCCGAGTTC
>CAJFOT010000054.1 GCA_904397815.1 Candidatus Paralachnospira sangeri | reverse complement strand
TTAGAATTTATTCAGACCGGGAACAAAGGCGTTATGGGGAAGGACTGTCTGGCTGCCGCTTCCCGCTATGACCGCCGATGCCGTCCGAGTCGCGCAAGCCCCCTGAATGAAAACACATACGATTTCAGAAAAACCCCAACTGTTCATATTCCGCCCGGGCCTCCAGCATCCCCGGCACCTTATGCAGCATCCCCTCTGCCGCCGCATCGTTCAGCACCCAGTCCTCCAGCTCTGTCCTGTCCAGAACCAGCGGCATCCTGCTGTGAACCGGCTCCACGGAAGGATTGGCATCAGTGGTCAGAATGACAAAACGGTTCTGACCATCAAACATGTTATAACACCCTGCCATAAAAATCACCGGAGAACCGGGATATTCGAAGGTATATTTTTCTTTCCGGCTGTTCCACTCGTAAAAGCCTCTGGCGGGAATAACACAGCGTCTGTACCGCACACTCTCCCGAAAGCTTCGCTTTTCCAGGGCTGTCTCTGCCCGGGCATTGATCAGCAGCCCTTTTCCGTCAAAACGGGGAAAGCCCCAGATCATCTGCCCCGCAGCCAGACGTCTGCAATCTCCTCTGACGACAGCAGCGCTCTGGGAAGGGCGGACATCTCCTGCCGCCATAGCGCCCAATGTCTGGTCCACATCACCCACCAGTTTTCTGATTTCCCGTTCCGTTTCCTCATCTATATAATATCTGCCGCACATTGTTCCTCACCCGTCTTCCCAGCTGATTTTCCAGCAGTTTGTTTCCATATAATAGTACAGCCGGAATGAATACACCCGCCCCTCTGCCCGGGCGCTGCATCGATATTCCTGAATGGGAATGCCGCAGTAATATTTTTTCTCCCGGGTAATCACACGGATCTGGCTGATACTGTGGATCAGCCCATCCTGATCCTGATATTTGATCAGCTGGGGCATTGCCGTCCCTCTGCTGGTAAACCATACGCCGCAGGCGACTTCCTCCAGTTTCCTGCTTAACTGTCCCTCATCCGGTTTTTGGGTATTGATTCCGATTCCCATGTTCATAACTGCTCACCCTGTGAATATGATAGCCTGATCGTTCCATTTTTATCACAAATCCGCATGCGTCTGACAGGCAAACAGCACTTACACTCCCATGCAGGTTCTTTTTTCCCGTCTGATTCCGCCGCTCATATGATCCACAGGGCTCCCGGCAAAAGCTGCCCGCATAACAGAATCGATGCCATATCTTCCCCGTATCCGATCCACTGCACTGTCCATTTTTTCCAGCTTCTCATAATCTGTCCGGTCAAACAGATCCAGCTGACGCATGCAGAAGCCCTGCCGGATACGGCTGGTATGGATGCCCAGATGGCGGATAGGAGCGCCGTTCCACAGCTCATCGAAAAGCTGACAGGCATACCGGTGAATCTCCGCCGTAATGTTCGTGGCATTTTCCAGCGTCATCTGATGACCGGCATAACACAGATCCCAGGACTTGATTCCCACCCCGATCACCTCCGCTCTCACGCCGGCAGCCCGCAGCCTGGCACTTACCGTTTCTGCCAGCGACAGCAGAACCAGTTTCGCTGTGGAAGGGTCTGTCACATCAAAGGCAATGGTCGCAGAATTCCCATAACCTTTATTGGCAGGAGGCTCCGGCTGGACCACAGAGGCATCCAGCCCATTGGCAAAAGCCCAGATCACCTGGCCATGTTTTTTCAGATGGATTTTCAGCAGCGACGGGTCTGTCTGCGCCAGTTCTCCGATGGTTCGGATACCCAGGCGGGACAGCCTGGCGGCAGTAGCCCGGCCCACAAAAAACAGATCGCTGACTGTCAGAGGCCACATTTTCTCCTGTATTTCTTCTCTCCAGAGGGTGTGCACCCGATCTGGCTTGCGGAAATCAGAGGCCATTTTCGCCAGCAGCTTGTTTTCAGAAATCCCGATATTCACCGTAAATCCCAGTGTGTCCCTGATATGATCTTTGATCCGGACCGCCGCCGTCAGCGGATCTCCCCACAGCCCTTCCGTTCCGCTCATGTCCACAAAGGCCTCATCAATGGAATAGGGCTCCACAACCGGAGAATACTGCCGCAGAATATCCATAAGAGCCCGGGAGCATTTCTCATACAATCCATAATTAGGCGGCACCAGAATCAGTCCCGGACATTTTCCCAATGCCTCCAAAATCGTTTCTCCTGTCTGAATATGATACTGTTTGGCCGGAATGGATTTCGCCAAGATGATGCCGTGGCGCAGCGCCATATCCCCGCCCACAGCGGAAATCTCCTCCCGCAGATCCTGCCGGACCCCCAGATGACGGAGACGATACACTGCCTCCCATGACAAAAACGCAGAATTCACATCAACATGAAAGATTACATTCCTCTTTTTATCCAAACTTATGTTCGCCTCCTTTTCTTTCATTATGACGAATATATGTTCTGGCGTCAAGAGGAAATTTATGGAACAAAAAACTCACCTGAGAGTTTTTCGGCTGTCTGATCAAACAGGAGGACGGTGTTCCGTCCCCTGTTTCCTGCTCCGGTCAGATGGTTTCCTCACGCAGCGAAATCATCTCACCGTCAATCTCCACCCTGTCTTTCAGACAGGCCAGCGCCTTATCAAAACATTCTCCGGCGGCCTTTCCAACCCGGGTTACACCGCACTGAAGGGCCAGGGAATGATACAGTCCGCTCCGGTCAGCAGCAATATTCTGCCGGAGAATGTCCAGCATGCCGGCAGCCAGCTCCTCCGGCGCAATCTGCCGGATCTCCCGTTCCAGATCCCCCGGCGTCCGAAACCGGATCCGTTTTCCCTTCAGATACAGAAATCCATCTTTCCGCAAAATTCCCTGGCTCCCGCATCCATCTATTGCCTCCTCATATGCCCGCTGCACCGCGGAAGTAACCTTTTCCCGCCCGAAAAATCCCACAATCCGTTTCAGCAGCAGGCTCTCGGAAAGAGGAGCCTCCGTTTCCAGGACAGCCCGCACCAGGCCCTGAAAATCATGAGGCAGGTACCGCTTCTCCAGCGCCTCCAGATCTGCGGCCCGATATCTGGGAAAGGCGAAATGGGTATCAGGAAGGACTTCCTCGAAAGCATCTTCCTTTTCACGCTGCCCGGAACCCTCTTCCTGCTCCTGACGGGGATTTCGGACCGCAGCCTCCGCGGCTGCCAGCAGACGGTTCTGTTCCACAGCTCTGTTCCGGAACCAGTCGGTGGACCAGATCCGGTAAAATTTCCATCCCATCCCCTCCAGAATCTCCTGGCGCAGCCGGTCTCTGTCCCGGGCATTTTTCGAGGAATGGTAGGAAGCGCCGTCACATTCGATGGCCAGGACATAATCCGAACTGTCCGGACGTTTCAGTCCCATATCAATCCGAAAGCCGGAACAGCCCACCTGGGTATCTACCGCATATCCCTTTTTCCGCAGAAATTCACACACCTCCATCTCAAAATCAGAATCGAACTGCTCAAAAGGACTGACTGTCAGAGTACGGACCAGCGCCTGATGTCCGTTTTCCGCATAGTCCAGATAAGCCCGCAGCAGACGGGCACCCTCCGCAGAGGTCCGTTTCAGGTCAATATCTGCAGCATGCATAGAAGAAATCACCTGAATCTGGTACTTTGCCCGGGTTACAGCCACATTCAGCCGCCGCTCTCCGCCGGCCCGGTTAAGAGGGCCGAAATTATGGAGAAGCCGTCCCTGAGCATCCTTCCCGTAAGCGATACTGAAAATAATGGTATCCCGCTCATCGCCCTGAACGGTTTCCAGATTTTTAATGAAAAACGGCTCCTTTCCGTCTTCTCTGAAGAAAAACTCCCATTCCGGCGCGGACTGCCGCCGCCGGGCCAGCAGCCGGTCAATCAGATCCTGCTGGGCAGCGCTGAAGGCTACCACGCCCAGACTGCGCTCCGGGTGCTCTGCGATATGGCGGTAAATCAGCTCCACCGCCAGCTCTGCCTCTTTCCGGTTGGTATGGCTCTTCCGGTCAAATACCCCGTCAGCGTAAAAATATTCCACCCCATTCCCGGAGCCTTCCTCTCTGGCAGAGGGAAAGGTGATCAGCTCATTGTCATAAAAGTTCTGATTGGAAAAGGCAATCAGCCCTTCGCATCTACTCCGGTAATGCCAGCGCAGCCGCAGCTGAGGCATGACAGCAGCGCACAGGTCCAGAACCGACTCAAAAGCCGAGAGATCGTCCTTTTCCTCATCTACATCCTCGTTCTCTATAGAGGCACTGAAAAAATTACTGGGCGGCATCTGCCTGGAATCTCCCACCACAATCAGCTGGTCGCCCCTGTAAATGGCGCCAATGGCATCCTGGGGAAAAATCTGGGAAGCCTCGTCGAAAATCACCACATCAAAATGAACAGCGTCCGGCGTCAGAAAGGTGCTGACACTCAGCGGCGACATCAGAAAACAGGGCTTCACCCGCTGCACCAGTTCTCCGGTCTCTGCCAGCAGGGTGCGGATGCTTTTCTGCCTCCGCTTTTTCTCCCCTTCCCGAAGCAGAACAGACAGAGGGCTGCCGGAAGCAATGATATCCATGGACGGCCTGTCCGCTGACAGCTCCGCCCGGATTCTCGCTCTGTTGATGGCAAACTGTTCCCGGTCCTTCCGGGCAAACAAATCCACTGCCCGGTCCTGCACACCCCGGCTGAAGGCAGACAGCACCGGCGACGCTGACAAAACAGTGTCAATCCACTGAGCATAAAACAGTTTCCGAAAAGCCTTCGAAATATCTTCCGCCTCAAGATTCCGGCTAATGGCCTGATCCAGGAAGGACAGGGACTGATGTCTTTCCAGATCAGAGAGCAGACTGCGGAAATGACACCAGTTATCCAGCCGGTCCATCTCCTCCAGACAGCCTGCAAACTTCTCCAGCATCCCCTCCAAAGAAGCAGCGGGAATTTGTATCACATCCTCCCGGAACAGGCCGGCCAGCCTGGACAGCGCCTCATTTCCGGAAAGACCGCAGCCCTCCAGCCGGACAGCAAAAGATTCCAGCTCCGTCTGCCGCTCATCTGCCAGATCTTCGGAACGGTTCTCTTCCAGACCTTCGGAACATTCCTCCGTCAGACCTTCATAATGGTCCTCCGCCAGTTTCCCGAAGGTCATCCCTTTTTCAAACATTTCCCGCAGGACATCCATCTGCCCCAGGACATCCTTCCAGTCCGTATCCATTCCGGCATATCCCGGCCCCAGCCAGCTTTTCACCGGCTCCTCCGCTTCCTGATATTCCTCTGTCAGCTGCTGGAAGCGGGATATTTTTTCCGTCAGAGAAACCGCCTGCCGATAGGAAATCCCCTTCCCATCCTTTTTGCACATCCGCAGTTCTCCCACCAGCTGCTGATACTCCCGGTTAAACAGCCGGGAGAAAAAGCTGCCAAACATCCGGGTCAGCTTTTTATGGCATTCCCCGCCGCTGATCTGATAGATTTCACTGTCATAAACGGTGTCCAGCTCTGACTGAATTTCCCGGATCTCCCCGCTCTTTTCCGCCAGAATCCTCAGCGCCGCGTCTGCCGTCTCAAATCGATCCTTCTGCAGAAAAGCAGGCGTAATCAGTTCTGAATTTGCTGCTGTCTGAAAGAAACGCTGCCACCTCCCGGCCTCCTCCAGACTGCCGCATGAAATCTCCCAGCGATCCCTCATCTCTCCCCTTGTCTGAATCAGAGGCTGAAGCAAGCCGACAGCCGCTGTCAGATCCTCTTTCAGCCGAAGCCTGGTCTGATAAGAGGTATCCTGGCCTGTATAGCCATACCACGGATTGTTCCGGTACTGATATCCCACGATAGGGACATAGTCGGCATACTGCTCCAGCAGAGAACATACCTCAGCCAGAAAACCTTCCCCTCTGGTTTTCAGCTCAGGCACTGCCCACTCCACATCCGGCACATGACGGAGAGAGGCGTGAAGGCTATACAGCTGGTACAGGCTTTTTTCAATTACAGGCCGGAGCTGATGAAGCTCTGCCGCATAAGCGTCCAGCTGCCGCCGGGCCTTTTCCTTTATGGCGATTTCTTCTTCAGCCCGGGCGGATACGCCCCGCCTGCCCAGCCGGAGGGTATGGCAGATATCCGCGATCACGGCCTGCTTGCCGGCTTTATAGCTGTGCAGTTCCAGACAGAACTCCGACAGTCCCGCCGCCTTCAGCTTATCATAAACCACATTTAAAGCCGCCTGCTTCTCCGAAACAAACAGCACTTTCTTTCCATCACTGAGACATTCCGCAATGATATTGGTAATGGTCTGGCTTTTTCCCGTCCCGGGAGGCCCCTGGAGGACAAAACTCCGGCCGGATTTCGCCATTTCAATGGCGTCCATCTGGCTGGAATCCGCATCCACCACACTGTGAAGGGAAATCAGCGGGTCCGCATCCCCGGACGCCTCTGCAGCCTCTGCCCCGCCGGACAAAAACTCCCGGCCATCCTCCTCCGAAGCCTCTCCCAGCAGCCGGCGGATATTGGCATGTTTCAGAATCTGCTCTCCATTCTCCTTCAAATCCCGGTACATATTGATTTTCAGGAATGAGAAGATTCCCAGTCTGGACTCACAGGTAACCTGCCAGTGGAGCTTTCCCACCATTTTTCTGACTTTCTCCAGATACCCTTCCAGTCCCTCATCCTCATACTCCGGCAGCCTGATCCCGTATTCACCTTCGATTTTATAGGAAAAGGTGGGATTGACAATGATCTCATCCTCAGAGGTTCTGAGATAATAGGGCGCAATCGCAGATTCCTGCTCCAAACGGACCGGCGCCAGCAGAACCGGCGCCCGGTAAACCTGGCCGGAAGACTCCTTCTCCGTCCAGTGAATAAAACCGAACGCCGCATACGCCACATTGACGCCAGTCTCCTCTGTAAATTCCCTGGCCTTTTTCCCGATATTTCTGACAGCTGCCATCGGATTGGCCAGCCGGTTATATACAAGCAGCTGGTTCTTTTTTCTGATCCGTGAGGAATACTTCGCCAGCCAGGCAGCACGCCCGTCAGTTTCATCCGTTTCCGTTTCTTTCGCCTGGCTGGCCGCCTCCTCTGCATAAACTTTCTGTTCTGCCGGTACATCCTGCTCCGCCTGCGTTTCATGTTTTTCCAACAATTCCTGACCTGACTGGTTTTTCTGTTCTGCCGGCGCCTCCTGATCTGTCTGGTTCTCCTGTCCTGCCGGCGCCTCCTGTCCCGCCTGATTCCCCTGTTCTGCCGACATTTTCCGGATTTCCTGCCTCTCCGGCCCTGACTCCGCTTTCTGCTGACCCCGCCCGCTCTGTTCCTCCGCCAGATCCTCATCCTCTTCCAATCCGGGATGAAAAATCTCGAAAGAAGCTGCTCCATCTATCCGGTCAAACAATTCCTCTGCCGACGGCAGCAAAATTTCCACTGTCGAAAATCTGGTATCTCTGAAATGAATCAGCTGGTTCCTCTTGCCCGTATCCAGAAGCAAATCGGCCCAGCTGTCCAGTTTTCTGGTATCCATGATTTCACCTGCTTTCGCTGTTCATGTATATCTTCTGTTCGATATTACTTTACAGTAAACATTATACCATGCCCGCTAACGCAGCCATGAGCCTCCGGTGGATGCGCAGCGGATTTCTGCGGTTCCGCAGAAACCGCTCTATGCGCAGGTATAATGTCCACTCCGTGAACATTATACCATGTCCTTCGGACATGCTCTCTCCGGGAGATGCACACGATTCGCCGGGGTATATGCTTCCCTCCGGTCAGCGCAAATCGGCGCAGGTATAATGTCCACTCCGTGAACATTATACCACAGATACATATTTCGTCATATGGATTTCTTGCATCGTAAGGTTATTATTCCTGATCAATACCTGCCTTAAATATCCTATGTTTCCCCGAGAATGTTCCACCGAAATCGAAGATATAAAAGTTCGGATATCATAAAGAAATATAGAAAGAGGCTGCCGTTGATCAGATGAACCAACTACCTGCAGTCTCTTAAAATAATAAAAAATAAATTAAAATGCCTACGCACAGCTGATGAATCCGGAAACGACAGAGACATTACGTCTCATTTGTCCTTTTACCAAGAATACCCCTTTCCAATATTCCATGGCCTAAATTACACATTTCCGGCACCTCGCTTTCTACTTCCTGTGTCATTGCCAAACGTAAATCTCTTATTCACTCATCTGTTTGTCCTGCAAGCCATTCTTTGACCTGCTGCTCCGACACCATAACCGCTTCGGCAATATCTGCTGTCAGCATGCCTCTTCTGGCCAGGTTCAAGACGACTTTTCTCTGAGCATTCCTTTCTCCCTGCTCAATGCCCCTTTCGAGGCCCTGCTTGATTCCCTGCTCAATGCCTTTTTCGATACCCTGCTCAATACCCTTTTCGAGGCCCTGCTCAATACCCCTTTCCAATATTCCCTGGCTTAAATTACACATTTCCAGCACCTCGCTTTCTATTTCCTGTGTCATTGCCAAGTGAAACTCACTCTCTAAAATCTCCTTTTTCTCTGCGGCGCTTCTCTGTTCTGACAAAAGCACCTCCAGGAACTGGAGCAGACCGTCACTGTTTCCGTCCCCTTCTGTCCCCAGGCAGATCATCATCACGCTCAGCAGATCATAATCCCTCACATCCGCCGACGCATGGCCTGCCAGCTGGCGCTCTCGGATGGAATACTGCGTGATGGTATTTTTGTATTCCTCTGACGGATTCATACAGACCCATATGCTGTATACCTTTTTGATCTTGCCGTATTCCGACTTCGTAAATTCCTGGCCATACTGGGCTGAAATCATACGGCTGCAATATTCAAGACTCGCTTGCGAGTCTTGGCGCGGGATTCGGGGCGGCTTTAACCGGCATCATACATCTCCGAATCCCTGCGCATCTCTGCGGAGCGTTTATCAGATAGGGGAAGGACTCCCCTATCTGATAGATCGCACGTTTCAGCAGCGGATATCCCGGATGGAACCGGTTCTGGGCTTCTATATTGATAATCAGCCTGAT
>CAJFOT010000053.1 GCA_904397815.1 Candidatus Paralachnospira sangeri | reverse complement strand
TTACAGAACCGGTCTTACATGAAGAAAAATCCTGATGATTTTTCTTCATTAATCCCTCAGAAATGAGCGTTGAGCGCTCATTTCTGTCTGCAAAAGCAGGCTGATATTTTCTAAGGATTTGTAATCAGGTCTCCACATGTCTGTCCCCCTCCCCGTCCCTGCACAGGCCAATGCTGACCGGCAGTTCCCGGAGCCGTTACATGGCTGACCTTTCCTGTTGACTGTGTGTGTGAAGGAACTAAAACACGGCGTTGTCAATCAGCCTGCCACCTGATGAAATGCATGTCTTTCACTTCTGTAGCCGGTATTCAGAACCGCCTGCTACTGAACGAAAACACTGGATAACTGGCTGGATGGGTGGAAAAGCGAAACAAAAATACGATGCAAATGGAAATAAACCGACTAAATTTTACTTTTTCCGTATTGCACTGTACAAATATGGGCATCTGTACAGTTTAAATCAGTATTTTTCCATTTCAGTCCGTGTAAATATGGTTATGAATACGGACTAAATGGGGATTCTATCGTTTATAACCGTACAAATACCCTCATAAATACAGACGAATTCTCTTTTTTTCAACTTCAGTCTGTACACACACGAATAAATACACAGACTATATTGGGATTTTATCATTTTCAACTGTAATACCGCATTTATTTTTACAGCCTAAATTTACCGTTTTCTTTTTTGGTCTGTATTTGCGGAACAGAGAGGGCCATACAGCGCAGCAGACCGGCAGAAACAAGATGTTTTTGTTTTTTTCGCAGCCAGTATGCAGGCATTAAGAGCCGACGCAGAATGCTGTCCGGGCACAGTGTTCTGCGTCGGCTCTTGATACCGTCCGGGCTGCGCAAACCCCGCCCGAATGAAAACATAACTTTTGTCCCCCTCACCTTCCCTTTGAAATCAGCGACACAAATTGCCGCACGTCTTCCGGGGCGTTTTTTGCGTACAGCAGTCCGTAGGGAATGGTGAATTCCCACCCCTCCACCGGCAGTGTGACGAGGGCGGGGTGTACTTCTGTCCAGCATTCCAGGGTGAGCATGATGTTTCTGGTCTGGGCGCAGCGGTTGAAGACTTCAATGTCGTAGAACTGGGGCGTGTCCTCCAGGCGGATGGCGGGGTGTCGGCGCAGCTCTGTCCGGACACGGTCTACGGATGCGGAGTCTCCTTCCTTTACCAGCATAACTGTTTCTCTATAAAGGTCTGTGATGGACAGCTTTTCTTTTCCGGCCAGAGGATGTTCCCTGGATACGGCGAGGCAGTGACGGTAGGTACCCAGAGAATAGAATTCACAGAGATTCAGCCATTCAGCTGAGTCACAGGCGGCTACAAGAAAGTCGTATTTATCTCCCAGGGCGCTGACTTCGGACAGGATGCCGTGATGGTCGTCCTCGAAAGGGACGATGTGGAGCTTGTATCCGGGAAATGCCCGGTTGACCTGATACCAGATGTCCATAAAAGGCTTGCAGGGGTTGAGCAGGGAACTGCCGATGTAAAAGGTGGTTTGGACTGCCGTCTCCTGTGCCCGGGCTTCCTCGACGGCCTTGGCAGAATAGTCGAAGAGAAATTTCGCGTGACGGTAGATCACCTGCCCTGCCGGTGTCAGGCGGATGCCCTGGTTGGTCCGGTCAAATAATTTCATGCCCAGATGTTTTTCCAGGCCATTGATCTGCTTCATAACCGAGGGTGGTGAGAGATAGAGCAGTTCAGCGGCTTTATTGAAACTGCCGCAGTCGGCGGCTTTGACAAAGACAGTCAGCTGTGGATTGAACATGGAAATTCCCTCCATTCTGCATTAACTTTTAGTTAATACGATGTTACATGATCTGTTCTTCCATGTCAAGAGCGGAAGGGATACAATTAAGACAGATACAGGGCAAAAACACTGCGGCAAACAGAAGTCATGATATTTTTTAGTTAGGAGGAATTGGAAATGGAATATGTAACACTCAATAATGGCGTAAAGATGCCAATGCTGGGATACGGAGTTTATCAGGTAGATGCCGCTGAGACGGAGCGCTGTGTGCTGGATGCTATCAGCGTGGGATACCGTTCGATCGATACCGCTCAGGCTTACAACAATGAAGAGGGTGTGGGAGAGGCCATGGCAAAGTGCGGCGTTCCCAGGGATCAGCTGTTTATCACCACCAAGGTATGGATCTCCAATGCCGGCTATGAGAAGGCGAAAGCGTCCATCGACGCGTCTCTGAAGAAGCTGAAAACAGACTACATTGACCTGATGCTGATTCATCAGCCTTTCAACGACTATTACGGCAGCTACCGGGCGATGGAGGAAGCGTATAAGGCCGGAAAGCTGCGGGCCATCGGTGTGTCCAATTTCTACCCCGACCGTCTGATTGACCTGTGCCAGTTTGCGGAGGTGACACCGGCGGTAAACCAGGTGGAGACCCATGTATTCCAGCAGCAGGCAAAGGCCCATGAATATATGAAGAAATACGGCGTACAGCACGAATCCTGGGGCCCCTTCGCGGAGGGCCGGAAGGATTTCTTCAATAATCCGGTGCTGAATGAGATCGGCGGGAAATATGGAAAATCTGCCGCTCAGACCGCTCTGCGGTTCCTGCTCCAGAGTGATGTGGTGGTGATTCCCAAGTCTACTCATAAAGACCGTATGGAGCAGAATTTCAATGTCTTTGATTTTACACTGTCAGAGGAGGATATGGCGGCGATCCGGAAGCTGGATGAGGGCGAGAGCCTCTTCTTCTCCCATTATGATCCGGAGACCGTAGAGTTTTTAACAGGGTTGGGAAAATAAAATGGAATGTTTATCTTTAAAAAATGGAAAAATGCTGCCGCCTCTGGGCTTTGGCTTTATGCGGCTGCCGGTTTTCGACGAGAATGACCGGTCCACAGTAGATATTGCGCGTGTCAAAAAGATGGTTGACATCTATATGTCCCGGGGATTCGGCTATTTTGACACCGCCCACCGGTACAATGACGAGGCCAGTGAGCCTGCCCTGCGGCAGGCTCTGGCGGAGCGGTACGACAGGGACCGGTTCTGGCTGACAGATAAGATTACTCTGAATTATATCAAAAAGCCGGAGGATCAGGAACCTTTTATCCGGCGGCAGCTGGAGCTGTGCGGGGTGGACTATTTTGACCTTTATCTGATTCACAATGTGGGCCAGTCCTCGCTGGAAGCTTTTGAAAAGCTGGGAACCTTTGATTTTGTTCGCCGGATGAAGGAAGAGGGCTATGCCAGACACACGGGATTTTCCTTCCACGGGACGGCGGATGTGCTGGAGGAGGTGCTGCGGCGGCATCCCGATACGGAATTCGTCCAGCTGCAGATCAATTATCTGGACTGGGATGACGGAGCGATTCAGGCGCGGAAATGTTATGAGACTGCCAGAAAATACGGATGTAAGATACTGGTGATGGAGCCGGTGAAGGGAGGAACCCTGGTGAATCTTCCCTCAGAGGCGGAAAAGCTGCTGAAGGAAGCGGCGCCTCAGGCCAGTCTGGCATCCTGGGCGATCCGGTTCGCCGCAGGCCTGGAGGGTGTCTGTATGGTGCTCAGCGGTATGTCTGCGGAGGAACAGGTACAGGACAATACCTCCTATATGACGTCCTTTCAGCCGCTGACGCAGGAAGAGCAGAAAATTCTCAGCCAGGCGGCAGAAATCATCCAGGCAAATACAGCTGTCGCCTGCACCGGCTGCCGGTACTGTACAGCGGAATGCCCCAAATCCATCGCCATCCCGGAGTATTTCAGCCTGTATAACAATTACCGCAGGCTGGAAAATACCAGCTATATGTATAACCAGAAGGTGTATTACCACAATCTGACGGCTGTACACGGAAAAGCCTCTGACTGCGTAAAGTGCGGCAGATGCGAGAAGAACTGCCCTCAGCGTCTGCCCATCCGGGAGCTGCTCAGCCAGGTGGCAGAAGTGATGGAATAACAGATCGTAACAGTTCAGCCATGCAGAAAATATAAATGAATAAGACAGGAGGCTGTTTATGGCACAGTTGATTGCATATTTTTCCAGAGCAGATGAAAATTATTTCGGCGGCGCGCTGCGGATGGTGGAGAAAGGAAATACAGAGGTCGCCGCGGAGACACTGGCGAAGCTGACAGGAGCGGATCTGTTTAAGATCGAACCTATCCAGCCCTACGCCAGGGATTACAATACCTGCATCGCCCAGGCCCAGGAGGACCAGCAGCGGGATGCCAGGCCGGAACTGAAGGAATACCCTGCCAGCCTGGAGGACTATGACACCATTTATCTGGGTTATCCCAACTACTGGGGGACGATGCCCATGCCGGTATTCACTTTCCTGGAGCATTTTGATTTTACGGGAAAGACCATCCGTCCCTTCTGCACCCATGAAGGCAGCGGCATGGGACACAGTGAACAGGATATCCGCCGGATCTGTCCCGGGGCAAAGGTGGAAAAAGGACTGGCTATCCGGGGCAGCAGCGTAAAAAGTGCTGAGAATGATCTGAAGGAATGGTGCGGTAAGTAAGCATGAAAAGGAAATGTGAAGGAGGAATGGGAGAAATGAAATCGGAGGAAGTAAACATTTTTCCTGTGGGAGAAAGAAGTCGGAGAGCTGTGTCCGACGAGGAATATGGCAGACTGAAGTAATCGAAACCGGAACATTCTCTGTAATACAGCCGAGGCAGGCCGGGAAAAGGGCCGCCCCGGCTTTTTTCGCGCAGATTGCGCAAAATGCTTGAGACGCCGGGTGTTCTGTGATAGAATAAAGGCAGATTTTCAGGAAAGGAGAAGTGGGGATGAACAAAGATGTATTAGCCTATGTACAGGAAAAAACAAAGGAGCTGATGGCTGCTTCCTCCTGCTGCCAGGAGGCAAAGGACGCTGCCCAGGCATGGCTGAACGCTGTGGGTACGGAGAAGGAAGCCGAAGAGACTGGAAAATATATTGCGGAGCTGGAAGAGGATATTATCACGGTGGACGGACTGATCGCTTTTGCAGGTTCTGAAGCAGGAAAAAATAAATTCGGTGCTGAGATGGCGGCCGGCCTCGCAAAGCATGGCCAGGAGCTGAAGGCAGCGGGAGCGAAGTACTGTGACTGTCCGGCATGCGCCGCGGCAGAAGCGATTTTATCGAAAAAAGATGAAATGCTGAAATAACAGCCGGGAGGCAGCGGCGGGAAGATTTCCCTGCCGCTGCAGGCATAGGGAAAGAAACCGGAGGATGGCGGAAAGATGGAGAAAATTATCGATGTGGCCCAGTATTTATGTACTGCCTACAAGAATATGATTGGCGAGCAGATTGACGAGATGAAGCTGCATAAGCTCCTTTATTTTGCCCAGAGGGAATCCCTGGCTATTTTAAATGAGCCTCTGTTTGCCGGCGACTTTGAGGGGTGGAAATACGGCCCGATCTGCCGGGAGATCTGGCACTGCTTCAGGCAGGAAGGTCTGAAAAAGGTGGCGGATGATGTATCAGAGGAATGCCGTTACCTGGTAAATAATGTAATACTGGAGTATGGTTCTATGGCGGCGGCCAAGCTGTGTGAGCTGTCTTACAGAGAAAAATCGTGGCTGAATGCCAGACAGGGGCTGAAAGATGGGGAAGAGTGTACGAA
This sequence comes from Candidatus Paralachnospira sangeri, assembly GCA_904397815.1. GTDB lineage: Bacteria > Bacillota > Clostridia > Lachnospirales > Lachnospiraceae > Paralachnospira_A > Paralachnospira_A sangeri. The sequence goes on along the minus strand of CAJFOT010000053.1, from coordinate 69,061 downwards.
AAAGCTGTCATTAGATGATATCCGGGAGGATGCCAGAAAGGTGCGCCCTTATGATTATGTGTGGGATATGTATTATGACGAGTTTGACGATGCTGAGGAGCCTGAATGATAGGAAAAATTTATTCATCTTTAACGCCGTACTATGATATTAAGACAGGGCAGAATAAATTTAAAAAACGCCCTGTTTTAATCATTTCCGGCCCGAGAAACAATGACTATACCGTTCTGCCGATTTCCAGGATTTCGAAAAAAGAAAACATAGACGATTATTATGATGTGGAGGTCAGCCCGGAGGAATACCCGAAGCTGAATCTGAACAGCACTTCCTATGTGAGAACCCATAAGCAGACGGTGATTCACCGGGGAAGTCTGAGCGGTGAGATCGGGGACCTGCGGGGTGAGTATGAGGATCTCTACCATCTGATTCTGAAACGGCTGGAGGAATTTAACACTTATATTATGGAGAGCGCGCTGGAACGGACATAACTGTCCTGACAGCCGCTGCAGAGACGCTGCATGTGGAGCGTGCAGGGGAAAAGGCGGATTCCGGCGCTGTGGACGCGCGGGACCGCGGCAGAAAGGGAGAGCAGGAGCCGGATGGAGGTAACAGAGAAACTGACCAGGCCGCTGACAGAGGCGAAATACTTAAATGCGGATAATGCAGACAGATACAGAAGCATTATGCGCATTTTTTTTGAACATTATGAAAAACTGGATTACTGGCTGTACCAGGAGGAGGTCTACGGGGAGATGATCCGCGATCCCTACTTCGCCGGCTACCGGATGGATCAGTGCCAGCAGGATCTGGCGTCCCTGACAGAGTGGAAGAACCTGACGGCCATCCAGGACACCAGGAAGGTGGCTACCCTGGAGGAATTCAAAAATAAAAAATACCGTTACCAGATGTCGGAGTACAGCGTGGAGATCGAGCGGCTGGTGGTCCGCCTGGAGAATCTCTTCATCGAGGGAGCATCCCTGGAGCCGACGCTGCTGGAACGGATACGGCGGGAGACCGGCCGGCTGCCGCAGATGGCTGCCGCCGACAGGGACACGGTCTATACCTGGTGGAATGACCTGAACAATGATTTTATCCGCCTGAATCAGAATTATCAGGATTATATCCGGGACCTGAACAGTGTGAAGGCGGAGGAGATGATGCATACCAGGGAGTTCCTGGTGTTTAAGGATAAGCTGGTGGAGTACCTGCGGAATTTTATCAAGGGGCTGCAGAAAAATGTGGGCGTGATCGAGGAGAACCTCCGGATGGCCGCGCCGGAAGATCTGGAGGCGATTTTTCAGAAGGTGAATCAGTATGAGCTGTCGATTCCCCGGATGGACGCGGAGGTTTCCCCGGAGCTGATCGAGGAGAAAACCAGAGGGCGGTATGAGAGCATCCGGAGCTGGTTTGTGGCGGAGGGCGGACAGGATAACGAGGCGGGAAAGCTGTTTGACGCGACCAACGAGATTATCCGCCGGATCACCCGCTACGGAGCCCAGCTCAGCGAGAAAAATGCCCTGGGCGCCAACCGGCGGGAGGAATACCGGAAAATGGCGGAGATTTTCCTGAAATGCGAGACCATGGAGCAGGCCCATGAGATGGCGGCGATGGTATTCGGCCTGGAGCGCCCGGTCCACCTGCAGAGCGACCGGTCCCGGGAGACAGACAGCATGAACCGGGGCGTCTATGAGGAGCGGGCCGAGGAGCTGGTGCTGAAGCCCAGAGTCCGGACCTACCGTGAGAAGTCGGCCCGCAGCGCCATCGCCGATACCGGCAGAGAGAAGGCAGCAGCCAGGGCGGACATGCTGGCGCGGCTGCGGGCGGACCGGGAGCAGGTGAGCCGGCTGGAACAGGAGGGCCGGATCGATTTCGCCTGCCTGCCGGTGATTGAGCCCCGGGTGCGGGAAATCCTGCTGAAATGGCTGTCAGACGCCATGGAGAACGGAGACTACACCGGGAGGACCGAAGACGGCAGGCCGTATGTGCTGGATCTGAGCCAGGCAGAGGAGCGGTGCGTGGTGCGCTGCCTGGACGGGAATTTTACCATGCCCAGGCTGTCCATCGTATTTCAGGAGGCCCGGAAATGACAGAAGAAAAGAGAAGGACAGGAGGCGGAGCCCATGGGAGATGACGGACAGGGGATGAAGGAGCTGGAGCTTCTGCTGAACCGGAGATGGATACTGAAATCAGAGGATAAGGAGCTGTACTATCAGGTGCGGGACGCCATCGGCGAGATCCGCCCTTTTGCCATGGATAAGCTGGGATGCCAGGTGATCGAGAATTCCCTGCTGGTGAAGCTGGAGAAAATCCCGGCGATTCCCCAGCCTTTTATGGGGATACCGGAGTTTACATCCAGGGAAGAGTATGCCTTTCTCTGCGTACTGCTGATGTTTCTGGAGGACAGGGAGCCGGAGGAACAGTTTATCCTCTCCCAGCTGACGGAATATATCAGCGGGAACATGCCGGGGCAGGCGGTGGACTGGACCCTGTTCGGCAGCAGGCGGAAGCTGGTGAAGGTGCTGCGCTATGCCGTGTCCCAGGGGCTGCTGCGGGTGACGGACGGCAGCGACGATCTGTTCATGGATCAGGAGACAGGCGAAGTGCTCTACGAAAACACAGGAGCATCCCGGTATTTTACCAGGAACTTTCCCAGGGACATTGGGGACTACTCCCGGCCGGAGGACTTCCGCGAGAGCGACTGGTTTGCCATCGATGAGGACCGGGGCATCGCCAGAAGGCACCGGGTCTATAAGCGGCTGCTGTTTTCTCCCGGCATGTACCGGGAGGAAGGGCCGGAGGAGGACTTTGAATATCTGAAATATTATGGCCGGCGGCTGGCGGAGGATCTGGAGCGGGCCTTCTCCTGCCAGGTACATATCCACAGAGGCAGCGCCTTTCTGCTGACAGGGCCGGACTGCCATATGGGGGACAGGTTTCCGGGGAACAACGCCATATCGGACATTATCCTCCTGTGCTGCGGCCAGATCCGTCAGAAGGCGGAGTCAGGAGAGTGGCAGGTGCGCAGTGATGAGACCATCCAGGTGGATCTGGTCACCTTCGAGCAGATGCTGCGGGGCACCAGAGAGCGGTTCGGCTCCGGCTTTACGAAAAATTACCGGGAACAGCCGGAGGGGGAATTTATCCGGGAGGTGACGGAGGCGATGGAGCGTCTGACCTTTATCCGCCGGAACAGGGCGGAAGGCCAGGTGACCGTCTATCCGCTGGCGGGGAAGATGACAGGACGGTATCCCGGGGATTACAAAGGAGGAACAGGCAGTGAACAGCAGATGGCAGGCGAATAAAATCGGTTTAATCAATTTCTGGTATTATGATGAGCAGGAATTTCCTTTCGCAAAGGGACGGATGCTGCTGCGGGGCGCCAACGGCTCGGGAAAATCGGTGACGATGCAGAGTATCATCCCCCTGCTGCTGGACGGGAATATGAGCCCGGAGCGCCTGGATCCCTTCCGCTCCAGGGACCGGAAGATGATCAGCTACCTGCTGGATGAGGAGGACGACCGGGAGGAGCGGACCGGATATCTCTATCTGGAATTCAGGCGGGAGGAGAGCGATACCTATCTCACCGTGGGGATGGGAATCCGGGCCAGAAAAGGAAAGCCGCTGGATAAGTGGTATTTCAGCCTGAGCGACGGCAGGCGGGTAGGCCGGGACTTTTTCCTGTACAGGGAAACGGGCGAGAAGATCCCGCTGTCGAAAAAGGAGCTTGAAAACCGGATCCAGGACGGCGGCATGGTCTTTGAACGGCAGGCAGATTATATGGAATATGTAAACCGGCAGGTGTTCGGATTCGAGACAGCAGAGGAGTACGAGGAGCTGATCGACCTGCTGATTCAGCTGCGCACGCCGAAGCTGTCCAGGGATTTTAAACCCTCTGTCATCAACGAGATCCTCAGCGATTCTCTCCAGCCTCTTTCGGACGAAGATCTCAGGCCCATGTCTGAGGCCATTGAAAATATGGACGCCATGAATATGAACCTGAGGGACAGGCAGGAGGGAAAGCAGGCTGCGGAGAAGATCAGCAGAGTGCTGAACCAGTACAACAGCCTGGTGCTGTATGAGAAGGCATCCAACTATGAGGAGGCCCGCCTCCGTCTGGAATCGCTGGAAAGCGAGCGGGCCGGGCGGCAGGAGATGATCCGGGAAGGGGAAGCGGAAGCGGCCCGCCTGGAGGAAGAACGGGTCAGCCTGGACGCCCGCCGGGAGGCGATGGAGAAGGAGCGGGATTCTCTGAGCCAGAGCGACGCGGTGGGACTGAAGCAGAAAGAGCTGGAGCTGGAGGCGGAGATCCGGGAGAAAGAAAAGATTCTGGAGGAAAAGACAGGCCAGCTGGGGCTGAAGGAAGAGGCCGGCCGTGATACGGCCCGCCGGCAGAAAGAAACGGAGCAGCGCCGGGATCAGAAACAGGAGGAGCTGTACGGACTCCTGGATGAGATGGCAGAGGACGCGGAGGAGATGGCCTTTGAGGATCATGCCTTTTTCAGCGCGGAACTGAAAGAGCGCTTCCAGTCCGCCTGCGATTTCCAGTCCCATCAGCAGCTGCTGGACCGGACCAGCCAGGCCATCGAAAAGGGAACGGAGCTGCTGCGTGAGGCAGAGAGCCGGCAGCGCCAGATGGACGAGCGGATGCTGGAGCGGGAACGGGAGCAGCGGCAGATCGACAGCGCCCAGAAAAAAGTGGCGGAGCTGGAAGGGCTGCTGACCCAGACCCGTAATGAGTGGAAGGAGGCGCTGTACAGCTGGAACGGGAAAAATCAGGAGCTGGTCCTGGAACCGGAACTGCTGCGTCGGCTGTCGCAGTTTGCGGAGGAATATGGAGAGCAGTCTGATTTCACCAGAGTGCGGGATGCTGTGGGAGATGTCTGGCTGAACCGGAAAAACCAGCTGACCCAGCTGCTGAGCCAGACCAATGCCAGTCTGGAGGAGCTGGCGGCAGAATATGAGGAGCAGCGGCGGCAGCTGGAGGAGTGGGAAAACCACCGGGAGCCGGAGCCGCCCAGGAGCGACAGCGTGATCCGCAGCAGGGAACGGCTGCGGGAGCTGGGAATCCCCTTCCGGGAATTCTATAAAATGCTGGAATTCGGCCCGGAACTGGATCAGGAGGCCTGCGGCCGTCTGGAAGAGGCCCTTCTGGAGATGGGGATCCTGGACGCCCTGGTGGTGGAGGAGCAGTACAGGGAGCAGGTGCTGAAACTGACGCCCGGCTGCAGTGACCGCTATCTCTTCATGCAGAGACAGCGGGCGGAGAGAAGCCTGCTGGACGTTCTGGATCTGAACGATACGGTCAATGACATTTTCTCGAACCAGAGGATCACAGCCGTCCTGGAAAATATCGCCTATGAGGGCCCAGGCATCACAGCTGTAGCCGCCGACGGAACCTACCAGATCGGCGTTCTGTCAGGTACTGTCACGGGGGAGCATGAGGCAGGCTTCCTGGGCAGCCGGGCCAGAGAGCGGAACCGGCTGGCCAGGATAGCGGAATGCCGCCGGGCCATGGCGGAGCTGGACAGCCGGCGCCGGGAGCTGGAGCAGGAAGGAAAGAAACTGGAGAGGCGGATCGGCTGTCTGAGGGAAGAGTATGACGGCCTGCCCGGAGACCAGGATCTGCGGGTAAACTGGCAGATGCTGCGGAATGCCGCGGAGGAGCTCGGCCAGATGCAGGCCCGGGCGAGAAAGCTGGAGGAACAGATCCGGGAAATGGCCCAGGCGCTGAAGGAGCTGCGCGCCCGGGCCCTTCAGATCGCTGAAAAGCTGTACCTGGCCTGCCGCTTTGATGTCTTTGAGAAAGCCGGCAGGGCTGCCCGGGCCTATCAGAATAAATTCTATCAGCTCCGCTCCGGCCATGAGGTTTATCTCCAGCTGTCTGCCGTCCTGGAGGAGCTGGGCCGGCGGATGGAGGAGCTGGAGGCGGATATGGATCAGATCCGCTATGATATGGGCAGGACAGAGCGGGGACTGAAGCGGAACCGGGAGGAATACCAGTCCGTTCAGGAGCAGCTGAAGCTGACAGATTATGAGGCCGTCCGGGAGCGGCTGGATGCCTGCGTCAGATGGCTGGGCGAATATCCCCTCCGCCTGAAAAACTGTGTGGAGCAGCAGGCCGGCAGGCTGGAGCAGGTGAAAAACCTGCGGGGCCAGATAGAGGCGGGAGAGGAGCTGATCCGGGAGGCTGCCAGGAAGAAGGAATACCTGGGCCGCTGCTATGAGGGAGAACTGGCCCTGGGCTATGTGGAGCTGCCGGAAAATCTGCGCGGCCAGGGTACAGCCGGCGCCGGGGCAGTGAAAGCCTTTCTCTCCCCGGAGGCATCGCGGGTGCAGAGAAACAGTGTGATTCAGAGCCTGAACCAGGTCTATTTTGAAAACAGAGGGTTTCTCAATGATTATCAGCCTTCTCAGACGGAGCTGTTCGGGGAACTGGAGGCAGAGGGATGCCCCGGCGATCCGCCGGCGAAGCGGCTGGATATCCAGGCCCGGTATCAGGGGGTGAAGATCCCCTTCCATCAGCTGACCGCCCATCTGGAGGAGGAAATTCTCCGCCTGCAGGAGCTGATTAAGGACGGGGACCGGGAGCTGTTCGAGGATATCCTGGCCAATACAGTCAGCCGGAAGATCCGGGGGAAGATCAACAGCTCTAACAGCTGGGTGGATAAGATGAACAGCCTGATGAAGGGCATGAATACATCCAGCGGCCTGCGCCTGAGCCTGCGGTGGCGGAGCAGGACGGCGGAGACGGAGAACCAGCTGGATACCCGGGAGCTGGTGGAGCTGCTGAAGAAGGATTACCGTCTCATGCTGCCGGAGGAGGCGGAGCGTCTGTCCCGCCATTTCCGCTCGAAGGTGGAGGAGGCCAGGAGGCGGGCCGCGGACAGCGGCGGTATGATCTCCTTCTACCAGGTGATGAAGGAGACGCTGGATTACCGGAAATGGTTTGAATTTCAGCTGTTTTCCCAGAAAACCGGGGAACGCCAGAAGGAACTGACCAACAGTGTGTTCGGCACCTTCAGCGGCGGTGAGAAGGCGATGGCCATGTATGTGCCCCTCTTTTCAGCGGTGGCGGCCAAGTATGAGGGAGGCCGGGCGGACGCCCCCAGGCTGATTGCCCTGGATGAGGCCTTCGCCGGTGTGGACAGCCGCAATATCCGGGATATGTTCCGGCTGATGACAGAGTTCGGATTTAATTATATGATGAATTCCCAGGTGCTGTGGGGAGACTGCGATACGGTGGATGCCCTGGCGATCTATCAGCTGGCCCGCCCGGAAAATGCCAGGTTTGTGATGGTGATGCCCTATCTGTGGAACGGAAAAGGAAGGGAGATGCTGGAGCGTGAAGGAGAGGTGGAAGAGCGGGCCGGACAGCTCGCCGGCCGCTGAGTGCGCGGCGTATTTCAGAAGCGCGCCGGTGTTTGACCGGATGCTGAGAGGATTCCGGGAGAAATATGCCTCCTACGGAACATTTGCCGGGACGGTGGTCCTGCGGGATATCGCCGCGGAAGAGCGGGAAGCGCTGGAGGGATTTTTTCAGAAAAATTATCACGGCCAGGAATCCGTCTCCATCTCTGCCGACAGGTTCCGGAAGGCACTGGAGCACAGCCGTTTCAGCGGCGCGGAGCCGAAAGCTGTGCTGGAGGCCTATTTTCATGAGGCCATGACCGGGAAACGGGAGCTGCGGGAGGAAAAAGAGGAGGCCTGGCGGCGGATGCTGGAAGAAATCACCGCTGCCTGCGCCGGCACCCCGGCAGAGATATGGCTGAAAGAGGGCGGGGAGGAAAAGGGGCGCGGGGCTGACCCGTCATGGCTCTGGGTGATGAAGCGGTACCGGGAACAGGGTGAGAAGCCGGAGGAGGGCAGAAGGCTTCTGACGCTGGCGGCAGAGATTCTCAACCGCCTGCCCTGCCGCCGGGGCGAGAGTGTTTATCTGGCTGTTTTCTCCGCCATGGTCACCGGCAATCCCCACGCCTTTGACGACGGTTCCAGAGAGGGGCAGTTGCTGTGGCAGCTGATCCGGTGGGAGGCCGGAAAGGAAAAGAGAGACATCCCTGACAGCTCCGGCAGAGGGGACATATTCCCTGCCATGAAAAAACAGCGGCTTTATCTGGAGGCAGGTATTCTGCGGGACGACATTTCCAATTATGCCATGGTCTGCGGCCTGCGCGCCTGGAAAAAGGACGGAAGCCTCCACCAGGGGATGGAAGGGTTCTTTCAGGAAGGGGATATGGCCCAGGTTCCCCTGGCAGTCATCGCCGGCTGGGGGCGGGTAGCCTGCCCCGGCGGCAGGATATTCATTGTGGAAAATCCTTCTGTGTATGCCATGTTTTGTGGAAAATGGAGGGGGAAAAGAGCCTGTATGTGTATGAACGGCCAGCCCCGCCTCAGCGCCCTGCTCCTGCTGGATCTGCTGGCCCAGGCCGGAATTACGGTATATTATGCCGGAGATTTTGACCCGGAAGGGCTGTTGATCGCCTGGAAACTGAAGCGGTATTACGGAGGAAGCTTCTGCTACTGGCAGATGACAGCGGAAAACTATGAGGAGAGCAAATCTCAGGAAAGGATATCTGACAAAAGGCTGAAAATGCTCTCCCATATCAGTGATCCCGGCCTGGAGGAAATCCTCCTGGCTATGAAGCGGGATAAGGTGGCCGGTTACCAGGAAACCATCTGGAAAAAATATTGCGGCGGCGAGGAATGACCTGTCCTCTCTCAGATGCGGGCGCCCAGAGCGGCCTCTTCCTGAAAGGACAGGACACCGTCCGCCTGAAGGGACTGTCCGTTCTGGGTGAGCAGGGTATTGTCCGGCAGAAGCAGAAAAAGTGAAATTTCGTCGGTTTATTTCAATTTGAGGAATGAAAATATATACTACCGGTATAATGACAAAGGTGGATTTGTGTGTTATAGTAGGAAACAGGAAAGATGCCGGGCCGGACGGCCTGGGGAAAGGATGTCGGAGTGATGAACGCTGCCGTATATTGTTTCAGTCTAAAATGTGAATGTCGTGACAGGGCGCTGGAAGGAAAACAGGGCTTGTTTTTGGTGTGCGTATCACAGACTGAAGGGGAACAGAACCGGCGGCAGCTCCGGAAGGATTGCCGGCGTCAGGGATATCTTTAGAGCCGAAGGGCTGCTGTCAGCAGATTTTCGGGATGAAAAAGGTTTCGGGAACCGCTTGTCTTGTATGCGCAGAGACAGGCGGTTTTTTATTTTTAAAGAGTTGGAGGAGTGAGGCAATGTTTGAGATTAAGGGAAAGGTGAATACGGCGGTCTGCTACGGAACGGTAGTGGAGCAGGAGGCGATTGACCAGATCCGCAGAATGTGTGACTATGAGTTTACAGAGAACAGCAGGATCCGCATTATGCCGGATGTCCATGCGGGAAAGGGCTGCACCATCGGCACGACGATGACGGTGACGGATAAGGTGGTGCCCAATATCGTCGGAGTGGATATCGGCTGCGGGATGTATACGGTCTGCCTGGGAAAGCAGCAGATCGACATGGAGCGGCTGGATCAGGCAGCTCATTATATTCCGTCAGGAATGCGTATCTGGGAGGGACGGCAGGAGCGTTTTGACCTGGAAGCGCTGCGCTGTTACCGGAGCCTGAAAAACACAAAATGGCTGGAGAGGAGCCTGGGCACTCTGGGCGGCGGCAATCATTTTATCGAGGTGGATCAGGCCGGGGACGGAACCCGGTATCTGGTGATCCATACAGGCAGCAGAAACCTGGGAAAGCAGGTGGCTGACCTGTATCAGCGGCTGGCGGTGGAGCTTCATAAGGGAAAGGAAACCTATTTCCGGCAGCGGGATGAAATCATCCGTGTCTATAAGGAGCAGGGAAGAAGGAAGGAGATCCAGGCGGCGCTGAAGGCTCTGGCATGGCAGGAGCGGGAGGCGGATATGCCGGAGGATCTGTGCTATCTGTACGGCAGCTATATGGAGGATTATCTCCATGATGTGGAGATCTGCCAGCAGTTTGCCAGACGGAACCGGGAGCGGATCGCCCAGGTGCTGCTGGAGCAGACCGGGATGACTGGGACGGATGGTTTCCATACTGTTCATAATTATATCGAGGCAGAGGAGTTTCCTCAGGAGCAGCCTGCTGAGACGGGCCGGACAGACGGCGCGCCGGAGGCCGGGTCATCTGCCTCTGCGGCAGGCGGGACGGATAGGGAAAAAAACGCTGAGACTTCCGGCAGCAGGGTGCTGATGCTGCGCAAGGGCGCTATCGCCGCCCGTAAGGGGGAGAAGGTGCTGATTCCCATTAATATGCGGGACGGGAGTGTACTGGCGGTGGGAAAGGGAAATCCTGCGTGGAACCAGTCGGCGCCCCACGGAGCAGGCCGGCTGATGTCCAGGACCCAGGCGAAAAGCCAGCTGACCATGGAGGAGTACCGCAGGGAGATGGCCGGGGTGTACACCACATCTGTCAGCGAGGGCACACTGGATGAGGCGCCGATGGCGTACAAATCCCTGGAGGATATCATTGATGTGATTCATGAGACGACAGACATTATCGATATTATGAAGCCGATTTATAATTTTAAGGCAGAGTGAGCCGGAGGATTTTCCTCCGGTCCGCCGGTGGTCAGGCAGACGGACGGGCGGCAGGCAGACGGATAGGAGGCAGGCAGACGGACGGACGATCAGGCAAATGGATGGGCAGACAGGCAGAATTGTCTGGACGCAGGTGTTCAAATCTGCCTGACGGCGCAGCGGGTGTTAAGAATGGCACAGACGTGTCAGGAAGGAGGAAAAATGAAGGGGATTCCTGTGATTAATATGGCCAGAACCGGGCAGAATATCGTCTCTCTGCGGAAGAAGCGGGGACTGTCGGTAAAAGATCTGCAGGAAATATTCGGCTTTGCCACGCCCCAGGCGATCTACAAGTGGCAGCATGGGACGGCTATGCCCACAGTGGACAACCTGGTGGTGCTGGCGGCAGTATTTCAGGTGGCGATCGAGGACATTCTGGCGGTGGAGAAGAAAAGGGAAAAAACGTAAGAATCAGAAAATTTTTTTTAGAATTATCGAAACAATTCCGGCTGATTCTTAAAAAAGAGTAAAGTCTATTGACATGGAGATTCTATAAGGTATAATGGTTTGAAAACAAACAGTTCGAAAATGAACTATATAATATGCTTCACAGGAAGCATATTTTTTAGGCGAATTAACAGCACTCGATTGATAAGAGTGCTGATAAAGCGAAAGGAGAATTGCATGTCATGCTGAAACTGCTGAAAAAACTGACGAAAAAGGAATGGGCATTGGCAGGCGTCGCGTTTTTGCTGATCCTGTTTCAGGTATGGATGAATTTAACGATGCCCGATTATATGTCGGAGATTACCACTCTGGTACAGACTGAGGGCAGTGAGATGAGTGAGATCCTGGCAGCTGGCGGCAAAATGCTGCTGTGTGCTTTGGGCGCCCTGGCTGCGGCTGCGCTGACAGCGGTGTGCGCGGCGCGGATTTCAGCGAACTTTTCTGCCAGCCTGCGCAGCCAGGTTTTTAACCGGGTGCAGGCATTTTCCATGGAAGAGATCGGAAGATTTTCAGATTCCAGTCTGATAACCCGGACGACCAATGATATCACTCAGGTGCAGATGCTGATTGTCATGGGCCTGGAGGTGCTGCTGCGGGCACCGGTTACAGCGGTATGGGCGATCATTAAAATATCCGGAAAGGCATGGCAGTGGACAATAGTTACTTCCGTGGCAGTGGTGGTTCTGCTGCTGCTGGTTTCCTTCTGTATCGCCTTTGCGATGCCGAAATTTAAAAAGCTGCAGATTCTGACAGATAATCTGAACCGGGTAACCAGAGAAAATCTGACCGGTCTGAATGTGGTGCGGGCTTATAACGCAGAGGAATATCAGAAACAAAAATTCGAGAAAGCCAACAGCGAATTAAAGGACACCCAGCTGTTTGCCAACCGGGTGATGACGCCGCTGATGCCGGGTATTCAGCTGGTCATGAGCGGCCTGTCGCTGGCGGTTTACTGGGTCGGCGCCTATCTGATCCAGAATGCGGGCATGACGGAGAAACTGCCGCTGTTTTCTGATATGATTGTCTTTTCCCAGTATGCGGTGCAGATTGTGATGTCCTTTATGATGCTGGTGATGATTTTTGTACTGCTGCCCAGGGCGTCTGTTTCCGCGAAGCGTATCAATGAAGTACTGGATACAGAGCCTTCCATTGAGAATGGAGACGTGACAGAGGGTCTGCCTGGAATGACCGGCGAGGTGGAGTTCCGGGATGTCAGCTTCCGCTATCCTGACGGTGAGAATCATGTGCTGGAGCATATTACATTTTCTGCACATAAGGGAGAGACGGTGGCTCTGATCGGCGCCACCGGCTGCGGAAAAAGTACAGTGATTAACCTGATTCCCCGGTTTTACGATACGACAGAGGGAGAGGTGCTGGTAGATGGCGTGGATGTGCGCCAATATGATCAGAAGGCGCTGCGGCGCAAGATCGGCTACGTGTCTCAGAAGGCGACGCTTTTCTCCGGTACGGTTCGGTCAAACATCGCTTTTGGCGATAACGGCCAGGGACAGTGTACAGATGGGGATGTGGCCTGGTCGGTGCAGACTGCTCAGGCAGAAGAGTTTGTGGAGAAGATGACGGACCAGTATGACGGATATATCTCTCAGGGCGGATCTAATCTGTCAGGCGGACAGAAGCAGCGGCTTTCCATTGCCAGAGCGCTGTGCAGGCGGCCGGAGATTCTGATTTTCGATGATTCTTTTTCAGCTCTGGACTATAAGACAGACCGCATTCTCAGAAAGACGCTGGACAGAGAATGTGCAGATGCCACCCGGCTGATCGTGGCCCAGCGGATCGGAACCATCCGGGACGCAGACCGGATCATTGTCCTGGAGGAGGGCAGGATCGCCGGGATGGGCACCCATGAGGAACTGATGAAGAACTGCGAGGTATACCGGCAAATTGCGTATTCTCAGCTGTCAAAGGAGGAATTGGCATAATGGAAAGAAAACAGTATCGTGGAAGAGCTGGCGCCATGGGAATGAGAGGCAGTGAGAAGGCCAGAGATTTTAAAGGAACCTGGAGGAAAATTATCCGCTACAGCCGGAAATATCTGCCGGCGGTGATAATTGCCCTTCTGTGCGCTGCCGGCGGGACAGTGATGATCCTGATCGGCCCGGATAAACTGTCTGATCTGACGGCGATTATCACAGAAGGCCTGGCAACGTCCATTGATCTGGAGGCTGTGGGGCGGATCGGGATGACGCTGGCTGCCCTTTATGTGTGCGGGGCTGTGCTGTCTTTTATTCAGCATTTTATTTTATCCACCGTTACCCAGACCATCACACGGCAACTGCGCAGCGATATATCTGCGAAAATTAACCGGCTGCCCATGTCCTATTACAGCAGAACCTCTACCGGCGATGTATTGTCCAGAGTAACCAATGATGTAGACATGATTTCTCAGTCTCTGAATCAGAGTATCGGGAACATGGTATCGGCCATTACTCTTTTTGCCGGTTCTCTGCTTATGATGATGATCACAAATGTGCCGATGGCATTGACTGCTGTGGCAGCAACAGCTCTGGGGTTCGGGCTGATGCTTCTGATTACATCCCGGTCCCAGAGATATTTCACCAGGCAACAGAAACATCTTGGAGCGCTGAATGGTCATATTGAGGAGGTATATGCCGGGCATACGGTAGTAAAAGCTTATAATGGTGAAGAAGAAGCCCGCCGTACCTTTGACCGGATGAATGGTCAGCTGAGGGAGAGCGCGTTCCGGGCTCAAAGCATGGCAGGGCTGATGCAGCCGCTGATGGGCTTTATCGGAAACCTGGGATATGTGGCAGTCTGCGTGGTCGGCGCTGTCCTGGCTATGAACGGAAACATTGGCTTTGAAGTGATTGTCGCTTTTATGATGTATGTCCGCTATTTTACCCAGCCTTTGTCTCAGATGGCCCAGGCTGTTCAGTCTCTCCAGTCAGCTGCGGCAGCAGGAGAGCGTGTGTTTGAATTTCTGGAAGCGGAAGAAATGGAGGATGAGGCAGGTAAGACAGAGAAGCTGGACAATGTGAAAGGGTGCGTAGAGTTTGATCATGTGAAGTTCAGCTATGAAGAAGGGGGAAAGGTGATTATCCATGATTTTTCCGCCAGGGCGGAACCAGGACAGAAAATCGCCATCGTAGGCCCTACCGGGGCAGGGAAAACAACCCTGGTAAACCTGCTGATGCGGTTTTATGAAATCCAGGGCGGCGATATCCGGATCGATGGGATTTCCGCCAGAGACATGACCAGGGAAGCGGTGCATGACCAGTTCTGCATGGTACTGCAGGATACCTGGCTTTTTGAAGGAACCGTCAGAGAAAATCTGATCTACTGCACAGAAAATGCGGATGATGAGAAAATGCGCGCAGCCTGCAGGGCGGTTGGGCTGGACCATTTTATCCGTACCCTGCCAAAGGGATATGATACTGTTTTGAATGAAGAACTGAATCTCTCCCAGGGCCAGAAGCAGCAGCTCACTATCGCCAGAGCTATGATTGCGGATAAGCCGATGCTGATACTGGATGAGGCGACCAGCTCTGTGGACACCAGGACAGAGCAGCAGATTCAGAGGGCGATGGATCGGCTGATGGAGAACCGCACATCCTTCGTCATAGCTCACAGGTTATCCACGATTAAAAACGCAGATCTGATTCTGGTGCTGAAGGACGGGGATGTCATCGAGAGCGGAACCCATGAGCAGCTGCTGGAGAAGAATGGATTCTATGCAGAACTGTATAACAGCCAGTTCGAACAGGCTTCCTGAGCAGGCATGGAACAGGTCACACAGCCGAAAGGTTTTGAAACTGACTTATAAGAATGAAAAAGGGGGCAGAAGGATGAAGTATCGGTACATCGCTATGGAGCGTGAATATGGAAGCGGCGGGCGTGAAATCGCCCGCCAGACGGCGCAGGCCGCGGGGATTCCCTGCTATGGGAGAGAGATTCTGGAGGAGGCGGCCCGGAATCTGAACCTGCCTGCAGTGCAGATCGAGGATATGGAGGAAAAGGCCAGCAACAGCCTGATGTATTCTCTGTACATGGTAGGAAAGATGCATGCGGGAGATGGGGACATGGTATCAGGCGAAGGAAAGGTTTACATGGCTGAGCAGGCCGTCATCCGGGATCTGGCCGCTGAGGGCCCGGCGATTTTTGTGGGGCGGTGCGCCGCCTCGGCGCTGGAGGATAAGAAGGGTGTCCTGAAAGTGTTTATTCACGCGGATATGCCCTTCCGGGTGGAACGGGCTGTATCAGAGTACGGCGTGGATCGGGCATCGGCGGAAACAGTGCTGCGCCGCTGCGACAAACGGCGCGCAGGTTACTACCATACCTGCACCGCCAGGAAATGGAATGATATCAGCAATTATCATCTGATCCTGGACAGCGGCAAGCTGGGGCTTGAGAAATGCGCGGAGATTCTGGCGGGGATGCTTTGAAAAACGTATCTGCTTTACAGCTGATGCCGGAGGGGATATAATGGCGTCAGGAACAAAAAATACCAGGAGGATGTTATGAAATTTGCGTTTATGATTATGGGGGATTTTGACACTGATCAGGACAGTGCCGTGATCCACGAGGGCAGTGCCCGGATTGTTGGGGTGGCCAGCGTGGAGGAAGCCTGCGCAGAGGCGAAAAACCTGCTGGAGGAAGGAATCGGCTGCATTGAGCTGTGCGGCGCATTCGGTCCGGAGGGGGCCCGGCAGGTGATCCGGGCGACAGAGGGAAAGATTCCAGTGGGATACATAACCCATCTGCCGGAGCAGGACGGGCTGTACCGGACCGTCTTCGGATCCAAATAAAGATTTTCGTTCAGGGGGTTCCGCAGCCCGGACGGAGAAGGCCCAGGCAGACCGGCAGCTTACGCAAACGGGGCTACCGTTCCGGTGAGCTAATCCCTAAGACATTCTAAGCTCATCGGCGGAGGGCCTCTTCGCTAAGAATGTCTAAGGGCTGGATCTCACCTCCACTAAAAACAGCCCCTGACTGTTTGCTTAAAGCTGCCGGTCTGCCTGGGCCTTCTCCTGAATACTGGCAGCGGAAGAACGAAAATACGGGAATTGGCCAACTTTCGTTCCTTCACCTGGCCAGTTAACAGGAAAAGGAGGCACCGGGACAGGGGGATGGGCAAACAATCCAGGGCTGTTTTAAGTCGGAGGCAAGATCCAGTCCCTAGAAAGCACCTGGTGAAGAGGCCCTCTGCCGATGAACCTGGTGCGTCTTGGGACTTAGCTTGCCGGAGACGATAGCCCGTTTGCCCATCCCCCTGTCCCGGCGCCTCCTTTTCCGTCCGGGCAGGCGACAGCCCCCTGAATGAAAATCTAAAAGATGAGTGTGGTATGGATTTTTTTATTCTGTTCTATAATACATATAGTATATCATGGGCATTCATGGCGGAATGCCTGTTGTAATATCTCTGAAGGTTGAGTAAAGGAGGAGACGAATCTTGATATGCCATCATAAAACCAGGGAAGATGTGGTGAAAGCCCTCGGCGCTGATCCGGCTGCGGGCCTGAGTGAGGCCCAGGTTCAGGAAAAGAGAGCCCAGTTCGGGGAGAACCGGCTGCGGGAGAAGAAAAAGAAAACCAATGTGCAGCGTTTTTTTGAGCAGTTTAAGGATGTGATGATCCTGATTCTGATCGCGGCGGCGGCGGTATCCTTCGGCATCGCCTGTGTAGAAGGGGATCCGATGGAATTCTTCGAGCCGGTGCTGATCCTGCTGATTGTCATTCTGAACGCATTTATGGGAATGATGCAGGAGAGCAAGGCGGAGAAGGCGCTGGACGCTCTGAAAAATATGTCCGCGCCCCACGCCCGGGTGATCCGGGATGGAGAGGAGAAAGTAATTGACGCCGCCCTGCTGGTTCCGGGGGATATTATCCGGCTGGAAGCCGGAGATTTTGTTCCGGCAGATGCCAGACTGCTGCACAGCGCCGGTTTAAAGAGCGAAGAGTCTGCCCTGACCGGCGAGTCGGTGCCCTCAGAAAAGAATGCTGATGCCCAGGTGGAGGAGAAGGCCTCTCTGGGAGACCGGGAAAATATGGTGTTTTCCGGCTGCAGCATTACCTATGGAACTGCCACTGCCATCGTGACCGCCACCGGTATGGATACGGAGATGGGAAAGATCGCCGGCATGCTGGAGGGAGAAGGGGAGAGTCAGACGCCTCTCCAGAAAAAACTGGCACAGCTGGGCAAATATCTGGGTATCCTTGCGCTGGCGGCCTGTGCCATTATCTTCGTGGTAGGCCTGATGAACGGGATTCCCGTTATGGAAATTTTTATGACAGCTGTGTCGCTGGCTGTTTCAGCCATTCCTGAGGGGCTTCCGGCTATTGTGACCGTGGTGCTTTCCATCGGTGTTCAGCGAATGGTGAAGAAAAATGCTCTGATTCGCCGGCTGCCCGCTGTGGAAACACTGGGGAGCGCTTCAGTGATCTGTTCTGATAAGACAGGAACTCTGACACAGAACCGGATGACGCTGGTGAAGGCATATGCAGACGGTCAGCCAGAGCCGGAAGAGATCAGCACCCATAATTCAGAGGCTGTAAAGAAGCTTCTCTGTTACGGTACGCTGTGCTGTGACGGTTCGGTGGTTTTTCACGGCACAGAAGAGCAGCACATCGGCGATCCCACGGAGACCGCCATCGTCCTGGCTGCTTATCAGAACGGGATGCCCAAGGAAAACCTGAATGAGAATTATCCCCGTCTGGCGGAAATTCCCTTTGATTCAGACCGGAAGCTGATGACCACCATAAACCGTGTGGACGGCCGTTACGTGGTGATTGTAAAGGGCGCTTTCGATATGCTGGCGCCCCGGTGCGTGGCCGGAGACACGGTGACGGCAGGCAGACTGGTGGAAGAGATGAGCGCAAACGCTCTGCGGGTGCTGGCCATCGGATATAAAACCATCGATATGGTGCCGGAAAATCCCACTTCTGAGGAAATGGAAAAGGATCTGACTTTCATGGGTCTGGTGGGAATGATTGATCCGCCCCGTCCCGAGGCGAAGGAGGCAGTGGCTGTCTGCCGGAAGGCCGGCATTAAGCCGGTGATGATTACCGGTGATCATGTGGTGACAGCTTCCGCTATCGCAAAGGCGCTGGGCATTCTGGAAGAAGGAGACCGGGCAATTACCGGTGCCCAGCTGGATGCCATGACAGACGAGGAGCTGGACAGTCAGGTAGAGCATATTTCTGTTTATGCCCGGGTTTCCCCGGAGAACAAGATACGTATCGTGAAAGCATGGCAGAAAAAAGGTCAGGTGGTTTCCATGACTGGCGACGGCGTGAACGATGCCCCTGCACTGAAAGCGGCTGATATCGGCTGTGCCATGGGCATCACCGGCACCGATGTAGCCAAAGGGGCGGCGGATATGACCTTGACCGATGATAATTTCGCAACAATTGTGGATGCGGTTCGTGAGGGCCGGGGTATTTACGCCAATATTAAGAAGGTGGTAGGCTTCCTGCTGGGAACCAATATCGGAGAGGTGATCGCGGTATTTATCGCCATGCTGCTGTGGCATAAGACTCCGCTGCTGTCGATGCAGCTGCTGTGGATCAATCTGGTAACCGACAGCCTGCCCGCCATTGCTCTGGGCATGGAAGCGGTGGAGGATGATGTGATGGAGCAGAAGCCCAAGCCGAAGGATGAGAGCCTGTTTGCCCACGGCTTCGGCCTGCGGATCGTCCTGCAGGGCTTTATGTTCGGTATCCTGGCCCTGGCGGCATTCTGGATCGGCGAGAGAGGCACCGGACAGCTGGAAGGTGGCCAGACGCTGGCCTTTATGGTGCTGGCTCTGTCCCAGGTGCTTCAGGCCTTTAATATGCGGTCTGAGCATTCCCTGTTTAAGATCGGCCCATTCACCAACCGGCAGCTGAACCGGGCGGCCCTGGTGTCTGTTCTGTTAATGGCTCTGGTGATGTTTACGCCGGTCCGTATCGCTTTCGGCCTGGTGATCCTGCCCGGACGGCTCTACCTGGCCGGCCTGGCGCTGATTCTGGTGCCGCTGGTGGTAATGGAGCTGTCAAAGGCAGTGGGCCTGATCAGGCATCACAAATAATCCCGGGCGGGGCGGCGGGAATACACTGGCGGAAATCACGTCTGGCACCGCTATTGACAGCGGATGGGAAATATGCTATTTAATATAGCAGAGAAAGGATGTGAATTTTGCATGGAAGACGACCCAGATGACGGACATATGTGTATGATCTGCCGTGAATTGATACGAACGAGATCTTTCTGCATACAGGATTATGAATAGATAGAGGTATAGCTGGCAAAGAAATCTTTACCGGCTATACCTTTTTGCGCATATGAAACCCCCAAATTAAATGATAATGTTTGCTATAATTTATTTACAGAAAGGATTTTTACGTTCATTATGTTAGGTTCCATTTTACTGATTATCATATTTACATTTTTGAATGCGATCTTCGCCAGCGCGGAAATCGCGGTGATTTCCATGAAGGAGGCCCGCCTGAAGCATCTGACAGAGGAGGGCAACAAACGGGCGAAAAAGCTGTCTGCCCTGGTAGAGCAGCCTTCCCGTTTCCTGGCGACCA
Organism: Candidatus Paralachnospira sangeri; assembly: GCA_904397815.1. Lineage (GTDB taxonomy): Bacteria > Bacillota > Clostridia > Lachnospirales > Lachnospiraceae > Paralachnospira_A > Paralachnospira_A sangeri. Next base: position 49,469 of record CAJFOT010000053.1, on the reverse strand, counting down.
TCCAGGTGGCAATCACGCTGTCAGGTTTCTTAAACAGTGCCTTCGCCTCAGACAATTTTGCCAGCGTCATCGTGGATGCACTGCTGGCGGCGGGGGTTCCCATCCCGGCCAGCACCCTGAATTCCATCGCCGTCCTGCTGGTGACGGTTCTGCTGTCTTATATCAGCATCGTGCTGGGCGAGCTGGTTCCCAAGCGGATCGCCATGAAAAACCCGGAGAAGCTGTCCATGGCGCTGGCGTCCATGCTGTACAGCATTTCCCGTGTGTTTTCCCCTATTGTCTCCCTGCTGACGGTTTCCGCCAACGGGCTGCTCCGGCTGTTCGGCGTCAACCCAACCGATGAGGAAGAGCAGATTACGAAGGAAGAGATCCAGATGATGCTGATGGAGGGCAACGAGCAGGGAATTATCGACACCCAGGAGAATGAGTTTATCCAGAATGTATTTGAGTTCAATGACAATACGGCGGAGCAGATCTGTACCCACAGGTCGGATGTGATCATTCTGGACGCGGATGATACGGCGGAGAACTGGAAAGAGATCATTTATGGCAACCGGTACAGCTTTTATCCGGTGTATAAGGATTCGAAGGAAAATATCATCGGCATCCTGGATACCAAGGACTACTTCCGCCTGGAAGACAAGACGATGGAAAATATCGCGGAAAACGCCATCAAGCCGGCTTTCTTCGTGCCGGAAAATATAAAGGCTACCAAATTGTTCAGCGAAATGAAAAAAACCCGGAATTATTTCTCCATACTGGTAAATGAATACGGAGAGATGGCTGGTATCGTAACCCTTCACGATCTGGTGGAAGAGCTGGTGGGGGAAATTTATGAGGAAGATGAGACAGATGAGGAGAAAATCCGTCAGCTGTCTTCTGATACCTGGTGTGTCAAGGGGGACGCGGAGCTGGATGACGTCAGCAAAGCGCTGGGAATTGAGATATCAGAAGAGGAATATGATACATTTAATGGGTTTATCTACAGTATCATCGATCAGATACCAAAAGACGGAAGCCAGTTTACCTGCGAGGCCAATGGCATGGTGATCCATGTCAACGCGGTAGAGAACCATAAGATTGTAGACGCGATAGTGCGGGTGAAAAAGGAAGAGCCGGCAGAGGAGCAGGAATAGGACGGAAAAGTGAACCGCAAAGGGTATCGGAAACCGATCGGCCGGCATCTGCCTCTGCGGTAGCGGGGACGGATACAGACCTGGTTCCCGACCTGAACAAATACTATAAAAATAGAAAGCCGCTTTTACAGAACCGGTCTTACATGAAGAAAAATCCTGATGATTTTTCTTCATTAAGCCCTCATAAATGAGCGTTGAGTGCTCATTTCTGTCTGTAAAAGCGGCTTTCTATTTTTAAGTATTTGTAATCAGGTCTTCACATGCCTGTATCCGTCCCCGCCTCCGCAGAGACAGATGCCGGCGATCGGTTTCCGATACCCTTTGCGGTTCACTTTTCCTGAATGTTGGCTGCTGCAGGGAACGTAAACACAGTGCTGCTGACCGGGGACGATGTATTATGTAAATGAAAACAGACGGAATTGAGTTTTTTCTATTTTTGTCCGTACAAATTTGCATATGAATACGGATTAAATGTGGATTTTATCATTTATAACCGTACAAATACCTTTATAAATACAGACGAAAGTTCATTTTTTTAGTTTTGGTCTGCATACACATGAGTAATTGTACGGACCAAACAGAGATTTTTTCATTTTCAACTGTAACACCACGTCTATTTTTACAGCTTAAATTCACTTTTTTCCATTCTGGTCTGTATTTACGGGATAAAAATGGCCATACAGTGCAGCAGATCCGGCGCAGGCAGCATCCATTTTTATTCTTTACCCAGCCAGTATACAGGCCTCAACAGCCGCGGCAGAATGCCGGGTCCGAACAGCCATGCCCCTTAATGTCCATGTGGAGGCCTGATTATAAATTCTAAGCAGCCAGGCAGGCCGGGAACAAAGGCGTTAAGGGGCATGGCTGTTCGGACCCGGCATTCTGCCGCGGCTGTTGAGGCCGTCCGGGCTGCGAAAACCTCCGAACGGAAAACATAATTGTATGAAATGCTCTCAAATCGCCATGATAGTTTCTCGAGAAACTATTATGTAAATAGGCAAATTTTGTTGAATTATATGACAAAATTATACAGTTCTGTATTTTATTCATTTCTGAATACGTCATTTTATGTGGATAATTTTCATATTTCGAAGAAAAAATGTGCAAAACTTATAATGCCTAATTGACAAGGGGGGGGGTGATGTATAATGTTGTTTACCAGGAAACAAAAATTATGATGATGGGGTGATGAAAGTGGAAGAACTGAAACATCTTTTTTCGCCTGGGAAAATAGGATCTCTTTATGTAAAGAACCGGATTATGATGGCGCCGCTTGGTTCCCGTCTGACGACGGAGAACGGTGCAGTGACAGATGATATGATCGAGTTTTATTCTCAGAGAGCCCGGGGCGGGGCGGGCATCATCTGTATTGAGGCAATGGGGATTGACTATCCTCTGGCTGTGGGCAATGCCAATCATGTCCGTTTTCATGACAGCTGCTATATGCCCGGCCATGCAAAGCTGGCAGAGCGGATTCATGAATGCGGTGCCAAGGCTTTTGCCCTGCTGTGGCACGCAGGAATTAACAAGGGGGCTTTTATGGGAGAGACCCCGGTGGCGCCTTCTGCCATCCTGAATCCGAATACCGGTATTGTTCCCAGGGCGCTGACGGCGGAGGAAATTCATGGGCTGGTGGATAAATTCGGCCAGGCGGCTCACAGGGCCATGCTCTGCGGATATGACGGAGTCAGTGTCCATGCTTCTCATGGCTATCTGATTTCTTCCTTTGTGTCTGCGGCAACAAACCAGAGAACGGATGAGTACGGCGGCAGCTTTGAGAACCGGATCCGGTTTGCCCTGGAAGTGCTGGAGGCGATTAAGAAAAACACCAGAAAAGATTATCCGGTAATATTCCGGATTAACGGAAGCGACTTTATCGAAAACGGCATTACGGAAGAGGAAGCGGCAGCCTTCGCCCAGGCGCTGGAGGCAGGCGGCGTGGATGCCATTGATGTGTCGGCAGGTGTATACGGAACCATTGATACCATGATCGAGCCGATTCAGTATCCGGAAGGATGGAAGCTGTATCTGGCAGAGAATATTAAAAAAGCTGTCCATGTACCGGTATTCGGTGTAGGTGTGATCCATACGCCGGAACTGGCGGATCAGGCCATCCGGGACGGAAAAGTGGATTTCGTTGCGATCGGACGGGAACTGCTGTGCGAGCCTCAGTGGCCTAACAAGGCGAAAGCGGGAGACCGGCATTTCCCCAAGTGTATCGGATGCAATGCCTGCTTTGAGCGGATTGGAAAGAGCCTTCCTCTGCGGTGTGCGATTAATCCGCTGGCAGGAAGAGAGAAGCATGTGCCGGAACCTGTATGCCGGCCGGAATGCGTAGCTGTGGTAGGTGCCGGCCCGGGAGGCATTACGGCGGCAGTGACAGCGAAGCGCCGGGGACATCAGGTAGAGTTGTTTGAGGAAACCGGTGAGGTGGGAGGACAGCTGATTCTGGCGGCGGCTCCGCCAAGAAAGGATAAAATCTACGATTATATTGCTTATCTGAAGGAAGAGCTGGCAGAGAGTCAGGTGACAGTCCACCTGAACCGGAGATTTACGGTGGATGACGCGGCGGACTTTGACCATATCATCATTGCTGCCGGGGCGCAGAGCCGGCAGATGACAGTGGAAGGGGCAGAGACGTTTACGAAAACAGCCTGGGATGTGCTGGCGGAGCCGGCTGACAGCTTCCGCGGACGCCATGTGATTGTAGTCGGCGGCGGCAGTGTGGGATGTGAGTCCGCTTTATATATGAAAGAGGGCGGCGCGGAGTCTGTGGCGATTGTTGAACTGCGGGAAAAGATCGCTATGGATATGGATAATATCAGCCGGATGAAGCTGATGCATGAGATCGAAGATGAGAAGATCGGACAGTACCCCGGATTTTCCCTGAAACGGGTAGAAAACGGAATGGGAATGCTGTCGTCCTGCGGGGAGCAGACGGAACAGCAGGTTCCCTGTGACCTGGTGGTCATTGCTGTAGGTTCCGTATCCAGACGGGATCTGGCAGAAGAGCTGTACCAGGCAGGCATTCCTGCAATCAGTGTAGGAGACGCGGCGGCGATCGGCAAGATCGGCGAAGCGGTGAGAAGCGGTTTTGACGCGGCGGCCGCGCTGTAGAAGAAAGACAGCATGGCAATGGCTCCGGCCGTCGGGAAAAACATACATACACCATCTGAAAGGATAAAAGAGAGGAGAAGACAGATGAAGAGAATGGTTGCGTTACTATTGGCACTGGTTATGACCTGCAGCCTGTGTGCCTGCAGTGGCGGAGGCAGTGAGGAGACCACAGCGGCAGCGGCCCAGACTACAGCGGCAGCCGGCACTGAGGCAGAAGATGGAACAGAGGGCGGCGGAGAAACGCAGGCGGCCCAGACACCCAGCGGTGATCCGATCCGTATTGCGCTGACAGCGCCCCTGACAGGAACCTCTTCCCAGTATGGAGAGAGTTTCCAGAATTCAGTAGAACTGGCATGTGAGCAGTGGAACGCCCAGGGCGGCGTGCTGGGCCGGCCCGTGGAGGTTGTAGTAGAAGATACAGCAGGAGATTCCGCTCAGGCGGCTACGGTTGCCCAGAAGATCGTCAGCGATGATTCCATTTTTGCACAGATTGGTGATTTCAGTACAGCCTGCTGTCTGGCAGCGCAGCCCATTTATGCCGGTGCTGAGATGATTCAGCTTTCCCCTACCTGCTCTGCGGTAAACTTTGCGGTAGGTTCTGAGTGGTCTTTTGAATGTCTGGGAACCCAGGACGTTCAGGGCGAATTTATGGCGCAGTGGGCATATGACAACGGGGCCAGAAAGGTAGCGGTTTTATATCTGAACAGCGACTGGGGTATCAGTGTGGACGAGGGATTTGCGAAAGCCTTCGAAGCGCTGGGCGGAGAAATCGTCATTGAAGAGCCTTATAACGAAGGAGAAACCGATTTCAGCGCGGCGCTGACCAAGCTGCGTGAGACTGATCCCGATGCTCTGTACATTGCCTGCTACTATAATGACGGCGCGGCGATTAACATCCAGAGACAGACACTGGGCTGGGATATTCCCGTATACCATCCGGGCACCGTATATTCCACTGACTTCCTCAGCATCGGCGGAGACGCGGTAGAAGGCGTATACACCAATGTAGGCTTCTATCCCGATGACCCGACACCGGAAGCGGAAACTTTTATTACAGCATACAACGAGAAGTATGGCACAGATCCTGATTACTATGGTGCCTGCGCTTATGACTCCTTTAATGTATTAATGGAAGCCATTGAGACAGCCGGTGCTCTGGACAGCGCTCAGGTACGGGATGCTTTGGCGGCGACTGCAGATTATCCCGGTGTATCCGGAAATATTACCTTCGATGAAAACGGAGACGCGATCAAGAGTTATATTAAGCTGACAGTAAAAGACGGCGCTTACGCTGTTGTACGGTAATCAGCAAGACTGTGGAGGCAGGTATGGTTCCATGCCATACCTGCCCTTTCCATGAGATAGAAGAAAGCAGGTGATTGTTATGACGATGTTTGTTCAGCAGCTGGTGAACGGCATAACCCAGGGCGGACTGTATGCCCTTCTGGCCATTTCCTACGCCCTGGTCTACGGCGTCATGGGGCTGGTGAATTTCTCTACCGGTTCCATCTATATGCTTGGCGCGGTCAGCGGCTGGCTGGTGTGTAATTTTATAACGGAAAATTTCTTCCTCTCTGTTCTGGCAGGTTTCCTGATCGGATTTGCGGTGGCCTTTATTCTGGAAAAAATGGCTTTCAAAGCGATCAGGGGTGTCAGCAGGATTGCCTCTCTGATCTGCACCATCGGATTCTCTCAGATGATTAACGAACTGATGGCCCTCATCTTCGGCAAAGGTACGAAAGGAACCCCATCCTTTTTCGCCCAGCCCGCCTTCACAGTGGCAGGAGTCACTGTCAGCTGGATGCAGCTGATTCTGATGTTTACTGTAATTGCGGTGCTGACAGCGCTTCAGCTTCTGATTTATAAAACCAGAACCGGGCTGGCAATCCGCACTGTATCCATGGACAATACGACTGCCGGACTGATGGGAATCCCTGTAGACCGTACCATCTCCATCGCTTTTTCGCTGGCAGGCGCCTGTGCAGGCATCGCAGGTATCGCGGGCAGTCTGTACTACCAGTCGGTTTCCGCCTATATGGGATGGACACCTGGTATCAAGGCTTTTTCCGCCGCAGTGTTCGGCGGCCTGAACTCCATGCCCGGCGCGATTCTGGGCGGTTATCTGATGGGCGTAATTGAGAATTTCGGCGTGCAGATTTTCTCCACAGGATATCGTGATGTAATCAGTTTTGGCGTGATGATTATCTTCCTGCTGGTACATCCTCAGGGACTGTTGGGCAAGAAGAAGATCACAAAGGTATAAGGAGGAAGAGATGATGGGATTAAAGAATAAAAGGCCGGCGCTGCTGATTGTCTGCGGGGCGGCGCTGATTGTTTTGGCGGCCCTTCCTTATCTGTTCAGCGGATATGTGCTCCAGGTAGCGGTGTATGTGGGCATTTATGTGATGCTGGCGGCCAGTCTGAACCTTCTGATCGGATATACCGGGATCTTTTCCATGGGACATGTGGCGTTTTATTGCGTGGGTGCTTACACTTCCGCTCTCCTGGCGACGAAACTGGATATGCCCTTTATCATATGCTTTCTGGCCGGAGGCGCGGTGGCAGGCGTAATCGGCGCTTTGGTGGGCATCGCCACCCTCAGGCTGAATGATGTATTTCTGGCTTTTACAACCATGGGACTGGGAGAAGTAATCCGGATTATTATCCAGAACAGCAATTTTACCAATGGTGCCCTGGGTGTGACAGGAATACCCATGCCGGAGTTTTTCGGCGGGACCATGAGCAGAGAAGTGTTTTACTACATGGTGCTGGTGATTGTGCTGCTGGTGCTGTACTTCATTTTCCGTCTGGTTCACTCGCATACGGGCCGGACCTGGATGACCATCCGGGATGATGCCGACGCGGCGGCCAGTCTGGGTGTCAATGTGTTTAAATATAAAATGCTGGCCATGGTGCTCTCCTGTGTGATCGCGGGGCTGGCAGGCAGTCTGTATGCAACCTTTGTACAGTATATCAACGCCTCTAACTTTACGATTACCGTTTCCATTAATATTATCGCGATGGTAGCCATCGGCGGCATGGGAACCCTCTCCGGCCCGGTGGTGGGGGCAGTAATTCTCCAGATTCTTCCGGAGGCTATCCGCTTCCTGTCCAATTACCGTCAGCTGATGTTCGGTGTGGCGCTGGTAATTTCCATCATGTTTGCTCCGAAGGGACTGGTGGGAATGAAGTGGAAGAAACTGAAACCGGTCCGGGCGCTCTGCGGGCTGTTTGAGCCAAAAACCGGCCAGGGGGAGGAATAAGTTATGTTGTATGCAAAAAATGTATATGTGCGGTTCGGCGGCCTGACGGCGGTGGACAATGTCTCCCTTCACATTGCGCCGGGAGAGATTCATGCTATTATCGGACCCAATGGCGCGGGAAAGTCTACTTTTTTTAATGCGGTGTCCGGCATCAACAAACCGGCGGAAGGGACCATTGAATTCATGGGAGAGAATATCACCGGGCTGTCCCAGTACCAGGTGGCGCAGAAAGGTATCGGACGGACCTTCCAGAATATTAAGCTGTTTCCCAGTATGACAGTATTGGAAAATGTGCTGTGCGGCAGCCATATGAATGTAAAGAGCAGCTGGATTCAGGATATGTTCGGTACCCGGTCTCAGAAGAGAGAAGAAAAAGAGCTGCGGCAGAAATGTCTGGATCTGTTGGAACGGGTAGAACTGCTGGATAAAAAGGATTATCTTTCATCCGGACTGCCCTACGGCGAACAGCGAAAGCTGGAAATCGTCCGGGCCATGGCCACCAGCCCGAAACTTCTGATGCTGGATGAGCCGGCGGCCGGCATGAATCCCTCTGAGACAGAAGAACTGAAGGAGTTTATTAAAAAGATTAACAGTGAGGGCCTGACCATCCTGCTGATCGAGCATGATGTGAAAATGGTGATGTCGCTGGCAGACACCATTACGGTATTGGATCATGGCGCAAAAATTGCCGAGGGTACGGCAGAGGAAGTGCGGAATGACCAGAAGGTCATCGAGGCTTATTTAGGCAAGTCCTATCGGAGGTAGAGAGAATGGGAAAAGAAATCATACGATTCGACAATGTTTCGGTAAGCTATGGCGCCATTAAAGCACTGCAGGGAGTGTCGCTGAGGGTAGAGGAAGGAACAATTGTAGCGCTGATCGGCGCCAACGGCGCCGGCAAGACTACCCTGCTGAATGCTATGACGGGTGTGGTTCCTGTAAAAGAGGGTGACATTTATCTGCGTGGGGAGAAGATTACGAATTTAAAATCTCATCTCATATCCCAGCGGAAGGTGGCTCATGTGCCGGAAGGAAGGAAAATTTTCGCGGAACTGACCATCGAGGAAAATCTGCGGATCGGCGCTTACAATCTGTATAAAGAAAAGGAAAAAATCGAGCAGCTGCTGGAGATGAATTATCAGCTGTTTCCCATTCTGTCAGAGCGGCGCAGGCAGCTGGGAGGCACCCTGTCCGGCGGCGAGCAGCAGATGCTGGCCATTGCCAGGGGGCTGATGAGCGAACCGGAAGTGATTCTGCTGGATGAGCCCAGCCTGGGTATCGCCCCGATTATCGTGGAAAAGATTTTTGAGTTTATCGTAAAAATTAACCGGGAGATGGGAAAAACCATTTTCCTGGTGGAGCAGAATGCCAATCTGGCGCTGGAGACAGCCTCATATGTGTACGTTCTGGAAAACGGGCGTATTGTCAATGAGAATACCAGTGAGGTGCTGCTGAATGATGATGCCATTAAAAAAGCCTATCTGGGATTTTAGGAGGTAAAATATGAAGTATACAGCGAGAGATCATGCCTATGTGTACGGTGTAATAGCCCAGGAGCTGCTGACGGCATGCCCCGGGGAGGAAGAAAAAACCTTAAAGGAGTGTATTCAGGTATACGGCCTGCAGAGAGGCAGCCGCATGGGACAGACCTGCGACGCATTCGGGGACGAGCGGAGTATGCAGACCTATCTGGCTTACGGCGAGTGGTCCCCGGCACCTGGTGAGATGGATATTGATATTCCAGAGGAAAGCCCGTCGGCGGTGTGGAATGTGAAAAAATGTCCCTGGAGCCAGGAATGGGCTGAGCAGGGCATGACAGAAGTGGGAAAATACTACTGCAAGTATGTGGACAGAGAGCTGGTTCACGGCTTCCGCTCTGATCTGGAACTGGGAACCGGTACGACCCAGACCAATGGAGATCCTTACTGTTATTTTAAATGGAACGGGGCAGACCTGACGCCGGAGCATAAGGCGGAAAATGCCAGAATCGGCGAAAAGGTGGGGGCTGTGCGGCTGAAGACCTGGGCTTATCATATGGGCCATATTTATAAGACCATGGGTGAAGTCATTGAAAAACGGCTGGGAGCGGAAACCAGGAAAGCTGTATTTGAAAAATCTGATATCCGGCTGGCAGCCCATTTCGGTCAGGAGATGGTATCGCTGATGCATGCCGGTCTGGTGCTGGACTACTGGGTAACTCCTTCACTGAAAGAGACCGGTCTGCTGGCGGAAATGTTCCGCGAAGACTGAAATTCCCAAGGCTGCGCTGATGACACGGCAGTTGTGTCAGAATGGAGGTAAAAATGAGTGAACGGACAGAAAACTGGTTTGACAGCCACGAAGAATTGCTGTACAGTGTAAGCAGAACGCTGTGGGAGCATCCGGAAGGGTCAGAGCAGGAGTACCAGTCCTGCGCACTGCTGAAAAAGCTGATGGAGGAACAGGGATTTACCGTGACAGCACCGGCAGCGGGACTGGATACGGCTTTTGCCGCCAGCTATGGGAGCGGCCGGCCCCGGATCGGCTTTCTGGCAGAGTATGACGCTTTGCCGGGGCTGGCTCAGGAAACTGCGGCCAGTGTCAGCCCCATTCCTTCTCAGCCCTTTGGACATGGCTGCGGCCATAACCTGTTGGGGACGGCAGCAGCCGGGGCGGCAATCGCCCTGAAGGAAGCGATGGAAGGGGAGAACCTGCCGGGAACGGTGATTCTGTACGGATGCCCTTCTGAGGAAGTGATGGTGGGGAAGATCGTTATGACCCAAAATCATGTGTTTGATGATCTGGACGTGGCCATCTCATGGCATCCGGGAGACCGGAACCGGGCCAGTGAGGAATCCTATCAGGCCATGCTTTCCATGGAGTATCATTTTCAGGGAAAGGCCAGCCATGCGGCGATGGCGCCGGAGGAAGGATTTTCCGCTCTGGACGCGGTGGAACTGATGGATGTGGGCGTGAATTACCTGCGGGAGCATGTGCCCCAGGGCGGCCAGCTTCACTATGTTATTTTAAGCGGCGGCGAGAAGCCCAATATTGTTCCGGAAAAGGCGGCAGTGTGGCAGTTTATCCGGGCGAATACCACCCAGGATCTGCGGCGGATCGCCGCCAGACTGGATGATATCGCAAAAGGAGCGGCCCTGATGACCGGCACCACAGTGGAGAAGAAGGTGCTGACCGGATGCAATGAGACCCGGATCGTTCCTGCCCTGGCCCGGCTGCTGGAACAGGTGATGGCCCAGGAGATCGCGCCGCCTGTCTGGACGGAAGAAGAGAAGGCATTTGCCAGGGAACTGCTGACTTCTCTGGGACAGTCTGCAGATACGCTGAAGCAGGATTATGGAAAGGATGTATGGGAGAAGCCTCTTGACGACGGGACAGCGGCGCTGACCGGAAAGACAGTGAACATTCTGGGTTCCTCTGACATCAGCGATGTCAGTTATGTGGTCCCCACCTGTATGCTGTTCGCTGCCTGTTATCCCAAAGGCACGCCCAATCATACCTGGGCGGTGACTGCCTGCGCCGGCGGCTCCATCGGGCAGAAGGGCATGGTGTACGCCGGGCGTGTAATGGCTGCGGCAGGCTGGCATCTGCTGACAGATGAGGGTCTGCGGGCAAAAGTGAAAGATTCTTTTCAGGAGGCCCTCCAGGGAGCAGTGTACGAGCCTGTCAGATGATCAGTGACAGAATAATGGCTGGACGGACCGCCGCCCGGCGGCAGGCTTTCGGGATAATCCCTCCGGGGAAAGTATACAATGGTTAGGAGCGTAAGGATGATAGATGAAAAGATAATTGAGATACTGAAGAAAGAACTGGTGGTGGCCATGGGCTGTACAGAGCCCGCTGCTTCAGCCCTGGCAGGGAGCAAGGCCAGCGAACTGCTGGGCTGTGTCCCTGACGCGGTGACTGTGTTCGCCAGTCGGGATATGGTGAAGAATGCCATGGCAGTGGGGATCCCTAACTGTAAGGAACGGGGTATTCTGACAGCGGTGTGCCTGGGCATATTCAGCGAGAATCCCATCAAGGATCTGAGTATCTTATCGGTGGTGACAGAGCGGCAGCGTGAGATGGCAAAGAAGCTGGCGGAGGTTTCTTCCCTGGAACTGGAGGAGAATGCCCCTTCTGTTTACGTGCGGGTGGATGCCAGAGGGGGAGGGCATACCTCCAGCTGCACCATCAGCTATGAGCATGACCGGTTTACCAGGCTGCTGAAAGATGGGCGTGAGCAGCCTCTGCCGGGCAACTGCGGCAAACGGGGACAGGCAGAGCGGGAAGAAACGTTCCTGAAATCCCTCACGCTGGAGGATGTGGTGAATTTCGTCCGCCGGGTGGATAAAGAGCAGATCCGGTTTGTGCTGGACAGTGCCAGAACCAATTACCAGCTGTCCTGTTATTCTATTGAGCATGATTACGGGCTGAAAACGGCAAAGACTGCTCTCGCCGATCTGCCAAAGCAGCCGTCCAATCTCCACGAGGCCATGACCTTTGCGGCTGCCTACGCGGCGGCGGGTTCTGATGCCAGAATGTCCGGCTGCCCTCAGGCAGTAGTGATCAATTCCGGCTCCGGCAATCAGGGCATTACCTGTTCAGTTCCGCTGGTGGTGCTGGCGGATTATCTGGGCAGTTCCGAGTCTCAGCTGATGGAAGCCCTCTGTCTCAGCCAGATCATTGGCCTGATGATTACAGCCAGAAAGAGCAGGCTGTCGGCACTGTGCGGCGCCCTGACGGCTGCTATGGGGGCAGGCTGCGGAATGGTGCATCTGATGGGCGGCGGCCTGGATGAGATGAACCGGGTAATCTGCAATATGGTAGGCAACCTGGCGGGCATCATCTGCGACGGGGCGAAGAACAGCTGCGCCCTGAAAATTTTCTCCAGCGTGGAGGCGGCGGGACTGGCTGTTCGTATGGCATTCAACGGAGAAGCGCCGGGCAGAGAAAGCGGCATTATCGGCGGCGACGCTATGGAAAGCATCGAAAATCTGATGAACGTCAGCAAAAACGGTATGGAAAATACCGACAGGGTAATCCTGTCCATTATGCTGGATAAGCAGAGCTGATTGTATATATTATTTTAAGAAGGAACAGAGTTGAGCTGAATGGGAGATCAATGGTATCAGGAGACGGAAGATTATATGATGCGGCTGTTGACCCGGAATGTGGAGCTGAGCAAAAAGCGCCATGAATACTGTCCGGGGATCAGCCTGTACCCCAATGAAATTCATACAGTGGAGTACATTGCGGTCAGCAGTGCCACTAACCTGACAGACATTGCCAGCCAGATGGGGCTGACCAGGGGCGCTGTATCGAAGATGATCGTGAAGCTGGAAGAGATGGGTCTTCTGGTGCGTTTTAAATATAATCCCCGTCAGAAAGAAATCTATGTCCATCTGACAGAACTGGGTGTGCAGGCTTATGAGGGGCATAAGGCTTACCATGTCCAGATGAACGCGCGGCTGTGTCAGATGTTTCATGGCTTCTCCCAGGAGCAGAAGGAAGCTGTTATGACTTATATCAGACAATACAGCCTGGAATATGACCAGCTGGAAGAATGAAACCTATTGCCGGAGAGGCGTGAGTACCAGGCGCGTACAGCCGCGGGACGCGGCGCCGGTGATCATCCGGACATGGGAGAAAAGAGAGGGAGATGGGATGGAAATTGTACTTTCGTCAGCATCCCACCATGCCATGCTGTTTGTATATGTGGCAAAGGAGATTATTGACGGTTTCGGCGAAAGGGGCAGGGATGTAATCGTCAGGGCAGTGCGGCGGTATGGCCGGCAGAGAGGCCGGAGGATGGCCATGCGGGCAAGGATCGATCAGAATCCATGCAATGCTTTGTACTATGATATGTATGGAGAGTGGGAGTGCTTCCCGGGGCAGGTGGAGTGTACGCCCGGCATTGGCGGAGAGGGATTTTCTCTCCATTATAACCGGTGCCCCTGGTATACGGAGTGGCGCCATTTCGACATGATGGAGTATGGGCGGTATTACTGTGATTATGTGGACGCGGCAATCATGGAGGGGTTCGGCCTGACCAGCGGCAGCCTGACCGGCAGCCGGGCTGATGGCGATCTCACCTGTGATCTGACCTTTTTCAATGAACATTACAGCCGGGCGGATTATGACAGGCTGGAGGAGGACCGCCGGCTGTTGGGCCGGAATGGAAAGATGCCCTGGGAATACCATGTGGGCCATCTCTACCAGTGTCTGAAGCGGTGCATCGAAAAGCAGCTGGGGGAAGAAGGGCTGGCAGCCCTGGAAACCGGGCTGGTCCGGTACGGGGAGCAGTTCGGCGAGGATGCCCGGCAGCTGGTGCTGGAGTACGGCGAGATCGACTATGAGATGCTTCCGCCGTACAAATCGTATAAGATGCCGAAAGAGGACTGACAGAAAAGCAGATGCTTCTATCAATATAAAAAGAAGTATCTGCTTTTTACTGTATATGTAACACACCATCTAATTCTTGAATGGAATCGTTTCCTTTCGGTAATCTGCGCTGATCCCCAAAGATGTACTGGCAGTATTAATATGGACAGAATTTTCGGAAAAAATTCATATTATAAGAATGTTTTCTTAATAATTAATTTACTGCTATACTTATATCAGATAATATACTTGGGAATTTATTATGTAAAGGAGGGGAAAATATGTTAACTATCAGGCAGAATCTGCTGGAAACCATTCACGGCGGCAATCCGGACAGGTTTGTCAATCAGTATGAATTTCTCAAAATGATCGGCAACACACCGCTGAACAAACACAACCCTGCCACAGTACGGGGCGGCCCCCCGGTGAAAAACCTTTGGGGCGTTACCATGTCCTGGCCGGCCCACGTTCCGGGACAGTTCCCGGTTCACGATTACGAGCACCGGGTTGTAAAGGACATCACAAAATGGCGGGATACTGTAAAAGCGCCCTCTGTTGACTTTCCGGAAGAGGAGTGGGCGGACGCCATCGCTGCTGCCGAAGCGATTGACCGCAGTGAATATTTTGTTACTGCCATGGTTGCGCCGGGCGTTTTCGAGCAGGTTCATTATCTGCTCAGTATCGAGGAAGCTCTGGTGATGTACGCGGAAGAACCGGAAGCCATGCATGAGCTGATCGACTATATCACCGACTGGGAAGTGGAATGGGCAAAACAGCTGTGCAGCCACATTAAACCGGATGCCCTCTTCCATCATGATGACTGGGGGAGCCATATTTCTTCCTTCCTGTCACCGGCAATGTTTGATGAATTTATTACGCCTGCCTATAAGAAAATTTATGGCGCCTATAAGGAATACGGCGTAGAGCTGATCGTTCACCATTCCGATTCCTACGCGGCCAACCTGGTTCCCAGCATGATTGAAATGGGCATTGATATCTTCCAGGGCTGTACCACCACCAATAATGTTCCGGAACTGGTAAAGAAATACGGCGGAAAGATCTCCTTTATGGGCGATTTGAACAACGGCGTCTGCGATGTGGAAAACTGGACGCCCGAGCTGATTGCCAGAGAAGTGGAAAGAGCCTGCCGCACCAACGGCAAGCACTACTTTATCCCCTGCCTGGTAAGAGGAGGCCCCGGGAGCATCTATCCTGGCGTATATGAGGAGGTTTCCAAAGAAATCGACCGGATGAGCAGGTTGCTTTTTTAGTCCATAAGGAAACCCCTTTAGGGGCGGCGACGAGTCAATAGCAATGTAGCTTAAAGGAGAATCATATGCCAAAAAAACCCTTTGATGAATCTGAACTGGTCAGCAGCGGAACCTATCCGCCGCTCTTTAACGGCGCGCCGGGCGCGCCAAGATATCCCCGCCCGGTCAGTCCACGGGAAAATGCCCTGATGTATTTCAGAGGAGAGAAGCCCTACTGGATGCCGCAGTGGTCTATGGGAGCCTCTGACGTCATGGGCTTCCGGCCCAGAATGCACCCTGACAATGTAGCCACCCACCTGATTATTGACGCAGAAGAGCCGTATATGTATAAAAGCAATGTGATGCGGGGCTGGTTTGACCTGGAATGGGTTTATGTGCCCCAGGTAGGCGGCGCCACCGTAAGGCCCGGCAGTCCGAAAGTGCCGGATATGAGCGAATGGGAAAACTACGTTTCCATTCCCAGCCTGGATGATTTTGACTGGGAAGCCAGCAGCGAAATCAACAGAGACTTTTTAAATTCCACCGACCAGATCCGGGAGGTATGCTGCCTCAGCGGACTCTGGGAGCGCCTCATTTCCCTCTGTGACGTGGAAGGAGCTGCAGTAGCGCTGATTGATGAAGACCAGAAAGAGGGCGTACACCGTTTTTTCACCGCCCTGTGCGATATGTACGATGATCTGATCGCCCGTTACGCCAAATATTTTGATCTGGAATTTCTTCTGATGCACGATGACTGGGGTACCCAGAACGCGCCTTTTTTCTCTCTGGAAACCTGCCGCGAAATGATTGCCCCTTACCTGAAGCGGGTTGTAGATGCCTGTCATAAAAACGAGCTTTACTTTGAACTGCACTGCTGCGGCAATGACGAAGCCCTTGTCCCCGCCATGATCGAAGCGGGTGTGGACGTCTGGTGCGGCCAGCAGCTGAACGATTATGACAAGCTTTCCCAGATGTACCCGGATACCTGCCTCTCCTTCGGCGTATATCCGCCGGAAATTCCGGAAGATATGGCCGATGATGAAATCCGCAGGATCGCGGAGGAGTTTGTGGATCACTTTAAAGACCGGAGGGTCGTGGTAAATACCAAATGCGATCCCCGGCTGCTCCGTGAAATATACATAGCCTCAAGAAAATATCTGGCGCAGTTTTGAAATCATTCAGAACCCGCTGACAGGCACTGGCGCAAAATCCGGCATGTGAAAGGAGGGCGCTATGAAAAAACAAGTCAGAATCTATACATTAGCTATTTTGATGCAGGGCATCGGCTCCGGCGCGGTTATGCTCTACATGAACGTATTTATGACCGACTACCTGCTGATAGATGCGGCTCTGGTTGCCACAGCTTTGCTGGCTGCAAAATTCATCGACCTCTTTGTCAGTTTCATCACCGGACCGATTGTGGAAAAAGCCAATTTTAAAAACGGCAAATATGGGCCCTGGTTTACAATATTAAAATACGGACTTTTCGCCTGCTTTGTACTGACTTACCTGGATACCTATACGCTGGGGATTCCGGAACTGCTCCGGGCTTCCCTGGTTGTCTTGGCTTATGTTGGCTACGGCGGCGGCATGAGTATCCTGATGATCGCCAGAGGCGGCCTGCTGCAGCAGATGGCCGGCGCAGACATGGATGTACGGAATGTGATTTCCGCCAGAACTGCCCAGGCTACCGCTGCCGCTCAGATTATTACTTCCGCCATCGCGGTTCCCATGATTACCTTTTTTGCCGCTTATGTGGGAGAAAACCACTCCTATGCCGTTACCATCGGCATTCTGGCCATCCTGATGGTGGCAGGCTGTCTGCTGATGCGCAGCCAGGCTAAAATCTATGATGTGCACATTCCGGCAGAGAAGCGCAAAGCAGCCCCCAAGGTTTCCCTGAAGGATATGTTTCAGTCGGTAGCGGGAAATTCCCAGATGATGGTTCTGATTGTCTGTATGTCTGTTTTTTATATTGCGATGCAGACCTTCCTGGCCATCCAGGCCTACTATTTCCGCAATATCATGAACGACTTTAATTTTATGGCCGTATCCATGACTATCAAAACCGTATTCGCCTTCGTGGCCAGCCTGTTTATGCCTGCGCTGGGCAAAAAGGTGGGAAAGAAAAATGCCTTTATCCTCGGCTTGCTTCTGTACGCCGCCGCATTGCTTGGCATTACTTTCCTGGGCGCGTCTTCTGAATACGTTTTTACATTTTTCACCTGCGTATTCACCGCCGCCATGTATCTGTTTACCAGCTTCGGTGTCAACTATTTCCTGGACTGTGGCGAATACGGCTACTACAAAACCGGAAAGGACAACCGGGCTACCGCCATGGCTATGTACAACATTCCCATGAAAATCGGCTTTATGGGCGGCAGCGCCATCGGCAGCTACGGCCTGGCAATGATCGGCTATCAGGTTGGGATGGAAATTACGGAAGGCTTTGTACACAGCTTTATGTTTATCATCGGCGGAATCCCGGCGGCTCTCTGCATTCTGGGCGCCGTGATCTTCTTCTTCGCTTACCGGCTGAAGGATGAAGATGTGGCCATGTACGCAAGAGAAAACGCCGCGAGAGATAAAGCAGTGATCTAAGATACATAAGATTACACCGTCTATAGCCTGTACAAAAAAGCGCCGGGCAGGGATGCGGCAGACCGTTGACCGGAAAAATATCCTTAATAACTACATAAATAATTTTTTGGGTCCAGTAAGTGAAACGCAAATACAACAGGATACAAAAAGATCATCACAAAATAAAGAAATAGAGGGCAGTTCATTTTTACTGCTCTCTATTTTTGCGTCCTGTTTGTCAGCCGTTAGTAATAAATACTTCCTTATCACTGCAAAGTACTAGTGTTTCTGTTTTTTGCATGAAATTTCTGTAAAAAAACGTAATATTTTTGTGATTTCCTGCTTGTCAGACCACCGGGACGTATGTTATCTTAGACTATGACAATATATTAACATATGATTATCTGGAAACATGGAGGAAAACGAATGGGAAAGGCAAATCATATGACATTTCCCGGCGGGGTACATCCTGCGGACGGCTCTGACAAGGCGCTGTCGGCGGACAGGCTGATTCAGCCCTATATGCCGAAGCAGGTGGCGATCTCGATGGAACAGACAATCGGAGGTACATGTTCGCTTTTGGTAAAGCCGGGAGACCGGGTGAAGGCCGGTCAGAAGATCGGCGAGGCGAAAGCATTTATGGCGGCGAATATCCATGCCAGTGTAGACGGAAGGGTTCTGGAAGTGAAAAATCTGAACCAGAATGGCAGGACAGTGCAGGTCTGCGTGATTCAGGCGGACGACGGCCCGGCAGAAGAGGCGGAAGCCCTTTCCTATACAACGTCTCTGGCGGACATTTCCGGATGGGACCGGGACGGAATCATTCAGAAAATTCAGGAGGGCGGCCTGGCTGGGATGGGAGGCGCAGGTTTTCCCGCGTATAAGAAGTATCTGACCGATAAGAAAATTGACACGCTGCTGATTAACGGCGTGGAGTGTGAGCCTTATCTGACCTGTGACTACAGAAGCATGCTGGAGTACAGTTATGCCATCGTCAATGGCGTGCGGCTGCTGTGGAAAGCGGCCGGGGCGGAACGGGCGTGTATCTGTATTGAGGACAATAAGCCCAAGGCGATTGAACGGCTGCGGGAGATTGTGAAGGAAGTGAAGGAGCCTCTGGAGGTGGTGGTGCTGCCTACCCGCTATCCCCAGGGCGGTGAACGCCAGCTGATCCAGGCGGTGATGGGGCGGGAGGTTCCCCAGGGCGGTCTGCCGGCGGATGTGGGCGCGATCGTGTCCAATATCGGCAGCGCCAAGGCAGCCGCGGATATGGTGCTGGGTGATCTGCCCCTGATCCGCCGTGTGGTGACAGTGACAGGATCTGTGAAAAATCCCGGAAATTTTCTGGTTCCCATCGGAACGTCTGTACGGGAACTGCTGGAGCTGTCCGGCGGCGTGACGGCAGTGCAGAACCGGGTGATTCTGGGAGGGCCTATGACCGGCCCCTGCATAGCTTCTGACTGGACGCCGGAGAGCGGCGGGGAACTGCCCTTTGTGTCGAAAACCACCTCAGGGGTGTTGGTGCTGCCGGAGAGCCGGATAGTGGAACAGCCCTGTATGCGGTGTGAAGGCTGCGTCAGAGTGTGCCCGGCGGGACTGAAGCCTTATCAGATTGACTGTGCGTTTATGGAAGAAGATTACGATCTGTGCGAGAAGCTGTATGCCAGCGAATGTATTGCCTGCGGCTGCTGTTCCTACACCTGTCCGGCGAAGCGGGAGCTGAGCTTCCGTGTCCGGTCGGCCAGAGACATGGTGAAGCAGCGGCAGAGAGAAAGGGCGGTGAAACAGTAATGGGAGAGAAGAAAACGATCATCGGGCCTCATCTGCGGACGCCGCTGTCTACGCGGTCAATGATGGCCGATGTGGCCATAGCCCTGACGCCGGCGCTGCTGGGGGCAATTTATTTCTTCGGCATCCGTTCCCTGTGGATGACACTGCTGTCAGTTGCGGTCTGCGTGGCGTCTGAATATCTCTGGCAGAAGCTGCTGAAAAAGCAGATTACAGCCGATGATTTCAGCGCGGTGGTGACCGGTATGCTGATTGCCTTCAATATGCCGGTGACAGTGCCCTACTGGATTATTATTGTGGCCGATCTGTTTGCTATCCTGGTGGTGAAGCAGATGTTTGGAGGCATTGGCAATAACTTTGTCAATCCTGCCCTGATGGGACGGCTTCTGGTGATGATCCTCTGGCCGGGCACCCTGATGCAGTATGTGATGCCTCAGACTGTGGGGGCGGGCATGGATGCGGTATCCACCGCTACGGTGCTGAGTACGATGAAAAGCGGGACGGTAGGCGCCTATACTTACTGGCAGATGTTTATCGGAGAGATGCCAGGGGCTATCGGAGAGACCAGCAAGCTTCTTCTGCTGGTGGGATTCGGCTATATGTGCTACAAGGGTGTGGTCAATGTATCCAGCGCCCTGACCTATATCGCAACCGTTACGGTGCTGACCTTTGTATTCAGCGCGGAAGGCATGTTTGCCGGAGATATCCTGACCAACCTGCTGGGCGGCGGCCTGATTATGGGCGGCTGCTATATGCTGACAGACTACGTGTTTGTCTCCCGGCGGGGGAAGATTCTGTATGCGCTGGTGGCCGGCATTATCACGGCGGCTATACGTACCTTCAGCCTGTATCCGGAGGGCATCTGCTTCGGAATTTTGACAGCCAACTGTCTGGCGGGCTGGATGGCGATGGCATATAACCGGCATGTATACGGCGTCAGCAAAAAGAAAGCCTGAAGCCTAAAAAAGCCTGAAGCAGACTGTCTGTCTGGCGGCAGATGTTTACAGCAGGCTGCAGCAGGAAAGAATAGATTCTGCGGGGAGCAGATACCGGGCGGAATCCGCCGGGACGGACGAAGCGCACCCCGCTGACTGAGAAAAATAACAGGAGGACATCATACCATATGAAGAATCAGAATGTGAAAGGTATTATCGCTCTGGTACTTGTGACTGCCCTTTCCTTCGGCGTGATTATCGGAACAAAAACGCTGACGACGGGAGACGGCGGCGCAGCCGGAGGAAGCAGCTCGGCTGCGGCCAGAGAACTGGATGTGTCCGGAGCGGACAGCATTGAGAAGGCTGTTCAGCTGGAGGATGGAAGCTATGTGGTTTCTGTGGTGACCAAGGGGTATCACGGGGATATCCGGATGGATGTCACCTTTGATGAAACAAAAACCCAGGTTGTGAATCTGGCAATTACCGATGAGTCAGAGACAGACGGCGTGGGCAGCAAGATTACGGAAGCTGATTTCCTGAGCCAGTTCGCGAATGTGGCAGCG
Source organism: Candidatus Paralachnospira sangeri (assembly GCA_904397815.1). Taxonomy (GTDB): domain Bacteria; phylum Bacillota; class Clostridia; order Lachnospirales; family Lachnospiraceae; genus Paralachnospira_A; species Paralachnospira_A sangeri. The sequence continues at coordinate 28,477 of CAJFOT010000053.1, read as the reverse complement.
CCGGTATATCTGCCAGGCATGTCAGTAGAGAGCGCCGGAGCAGACGGAAGCGGACAAGGAGAGGCCCAGACAGAGGCGGCGCCCCAGCCGGTGGAGGATCCGGTTCAGGGAGCGGCCCTTCAGGACGGAACCTATGAAGCTCAGGGAACGCCGGATGAGAACGGCTATACAGAGCAGATGACGATGACCGTGGAGAACGGCGCGATTACAGCGGTTACCTGGGACTCTGTGGCGGAGGACGGAACCTCTAAAAGCCATCTGTCTGAGATCGGCGAATACGTGATGACAGAGGACGGCCTGACCTGGAAGGAGCAGTCAGAGGCGCTGGCCCAGACTCTGATTGAGAACCAGACACTCAGCGCTTTTACCATGGACAGCCAGGGAAAGACGGACGCGGTATCCGGCGTCAGCATTTCCATCGGCGGCTTTATCAGCCTGGCAGAACAGTGTATGGAAGAGGCCGCAGGACTGACCCAGGAGGCGCCTGTGCTTCAGGACGGAACCTATGAAGCCCAGGGGACGCCCGACGAGAACGGCTATACAGAGCAGATGACGATGACCGTGGAGAACGGCGCGATTACAGCGGTTACCTGGGATTCTGTGGCGGAGGACGGAACCTCCAAGAGCCATCTGTCTGAAATTGGCGAGTATGTGATGACAGAGGATGGCCCGACCTGGAAAGAGCAGTCGGAGGCATTGGCCCAGGCGCTGATTGAGAACCAGTCGCTGGATGTCCTTACCATGGACGATCAGGGAAAGACAGACGCGGTATCCGGCGTCAGCATTTCCATCGGCGGTTTCGTCAGCCTGGCAGAGCAGTGTATGGCTCAGGCAGCCGGGGAAAACCAGGCGCCTGTGCTTCAGGATGGGACCTATGAAGCCCAGGGGACGCCGGATGAGAACGGCTATACAGAGCAGATGACGATGACTGTGGAGAACGGTGCGATTACAGCGGTTACCTGGGACTCTGTGGCAGAGGACGGAACTTCCAAGAGCCATCTGTCCGAGATTGGTGAATATGTGATGACAGAGGACGGCCTGACCTGGAAGGAGCAGTCAGAGGCGCTGGCTCAGGCGCTGATTGAGAACCAGTCGCTGGATGTTCTTACCATGGACGATCAGGGAAAGACAGACGCAGTATCGGGCGTCAGCATTTCCATCGGCGGTTTTGTCAGCCTGGCAGAACAGTGTATGGCCCAGGCGGCAGGAGAAGAACTGCCGGAGGAAACCACAGCGGCAGCGGAAACCGAAGCAGCCCAGACAGAGGCGGCACAGACAGAGAGCGGAAATGCGGGTTCCGGTCAGGCCGGCACCCAGATCGACGCCATCTCCGGCGCGACGGTTTCTTCTACAGCGGTAGTGACAGGTGTGAATGCGGCTTATCAGTTCCTGCAGACAGCAGAGTAATGGAGGGGGTCTATGAAATTACGATATCCGGCGGAAGCCTTCGCCCTGGGAATCGTCCTCTTTTCCGGAAATATGCGGGAAGCCTTCGTATCCGGGGTGCTGGTGATCCTGGCGGTGGTATTCGCCCAGGTTTTGAAAAATTTTCTGAAGGACTGTCTGCCCCTGTGGAGCCTCCGGGCCTGTGTGGCGGTGGCCACGGCTGCGGTATGTGCTTCGGCCTTTGCCCTGGCCTTCTGGCAGCTGGGAATTGAGCGGGGCGGCGTCTTCTGGTTTTCTGCGGCGGTGATCGGCCTGCTGGCGGCCAGGCATGTGTGCATGAATGAGCTGGAGGCAGATTATGGCTCCCTGTGTTATGAGTCGGCGCTGGTGTGGGGATTCTGGATCCTCTTCGCTATCGGCAGGGAGTTTTTCGCCACAGGGGGGATCTGCGGCTATCCGCTGGCAGAGCTGTCCTACAGTGCCGGAAGCCTGCAGGAGCCGATGTTCGGTTTTCTGGCGGCCGGCATGGCACTGGCTTTCACCAATGGCATTTTAAAGAAATATCAGGTGACGGCGGAAAGCTTCTGGGTTGTCCTGCCGGCCATCCTGGTAACCAGGCCCTTTACCCCCGCCAGGTTCGGCGCGGCAGGCGGGGCAGTATTTGCCATCGTGGCGGCCCTGGTTATGTACATCTCAGTGCGGAAAATGCTGGTATTTTCCAGACCGGGAAAGGCCTACAGAAAGATGCCTGTGGAGCTGATTTCCATGGGATTCATATATATGGTTTTAAGCGTATATTAAAACGGACACGGTCCGGCAGGGTTATAACCTGCGAGTATAAACTGATGAACAAATCGAGACTTCTGCGGAGGTCTCGATTTTTGTATAATAAAAACCATCAGAAATACTTGGTAATATGCCATTTGTTATATGACGGATCGCGGACGGAGGTGGCAAAAAAGATGGAGAGAATCATTGCCCTTGCCCTGGCGCTGGCTCTGACGGCGGCGCTGATCGGCGGCTGCAGTGTCGGCAGGGAAGGAGCAACGAAAGTGTCTGATGCGTCTGCAGCAGAGGCAGCGAAAGGAACGGAACAGGATACAGAGAAAGAAGACACAGCGGTGGCCGGAGAAAGCAACGGAGCTGCTGATGGAACAGAAGGGCCAGAAGGAGCCGAAAGGGGAAACCGTGACAGTGAGACGGCGGAGAACCCGGGGACCGGCGCCCGGATTTCCGGTGAACTGGAGGAGATTCCGGAGGGGTATGACCAGCCGGCCCGGCAGCAGGGAACGCTGACGGAGCTGTTCTATCAGACCTATGAATCCCGGAGCTATGAGGAGCAGACGCAGCCGCTGGAAAAACGGGCGATCGTTTATCTCCCTTACGGATACAGTGAGGCGCGCCAGTACAATGTGCTCTACCTGATGCATGGCGGCTGGAGCGATGAGACCACATTTCTGGGTACGCCGGAACAGCCCGCCGCACTGAAAAATGTGCTGGACAACAGTATCGCCAACGGAGATTTTGATCCGCTGATTGTGGTCTGCCCCACTTACAACAATGAGAGCAGCGAGGACAGTGCAGATTACTCCCTGGCTTTTAACACCCTGACTGTCCGCTATCACAATGAGCTGGTCAATGACCTGATCCCGGCAGTGGAGGGAACCTATTCCACCTATGCGGCGTCCACGTCGCCGGAGGATATTCAGGCATCCAGAGACCACAGGGCTTTCGGCGGATTTTCCATGGGAAGCGTGACGACCTGGTATATTTTTATGAACTGTCTGGATGAGTGCCGCTATTTTATGCCGATGAGCGGGGCCATGGATTATGAAGGGGACGATGTGGACGCGGCAGTGACCGCTTCCGGACATTCACCGGAGGATTTCTTCATTTTCGCGATGACCGGGTCAGTAGATTTTGAGCGGGAGTATTTTACCCGGCAGATTCAGGGGATGCTTGGTATGACCAGCGGAAATTTCACAGAGGCAGACAATGAGGAGGAGGGCAATCTGGCCTTCCGGATCAAAGATGGAAATTCTCATAACGGAGAAGCGGCGATGGAATATACGTATAATGGGCTGCGCTGGTTCTGGAATGATGACGGAGATCAGAACAGCCAGAAGACAGGGGAATCCTATACGGCAGACACACGGATCGCGGATGTGATTAATGATCCTGTATTCGGGGACTATGGCAGGCTGATTTTCCCGGTTAATTCCGCTTATTACAGCGGTGATACCCTGGGAGAGCTGCGGCTGACCTGGTACAGCCATATCGACCCGGATAAGACGGTGGAGATTGTCAATTATATGAAGGATCATGCCCAGGCCGGAGACACTATTTTTTATGATATTTATACAGAGGAAGAAAAGGCGGCAGATCCTGCCAAGGAGGATACGGGGCTGTTCTTCTTCCGGGGAAATCCCGGCGAGAAATTTGCCATCTGCAATGCCGGCGGCGGCTTCGCTTATGTGGGCGCCATGCATGACAGCTTTCCCCATGCCCTGGAGCTGTCGAAGCGGGGCTACAATGCCTTTGCCCTGATTTACCGTCCCGGCGCCCAGACTGCCTGCGAGGATCTGGCCCGGGCCATCACCTTCGTTTTTGACCATGCAGAGGAATTGGGTGTTGATACCGACTGTTATTCTCTCTGGGGCGGCAGCGCCGGCGGACGGATGGCGGCTTATCTGGGTACCTACGGGCCGGCGGCTTTCGGCGGGGCTGACTTGCCCAGGCCGGGAGCGGATATCATCCAGTATACCGGACACAGTGAATATTCAGAAGCTGACCCGCCCACCTATGCCTGTGTGGGAGACAGCGACGGCATCGCCAGCTGGCGGACGATGGAGCGGCGGCTGGAAGCCATGAGCAGCCTGGGCATTGATACGGAATTCCACTGCTATCCGGGGCTGGGACACGGATTCGGCCTGGGCACCGGCACCGTGGCCGAGGGATGGATCGACGACGCCATTGCTTTCTGGGAGCGCCAGATGGAGGGAGAATGACGTCTGCTTTCTGCCTGATATCGGGTACCAGCATATCGGGTATCAGCGGTAATTCGATTATTACGACAAATTTATTTGCCGTATTTGCAGCAAATGACACAATAAAACGAAAGGAAAGTGTACCATGAAGGATTTTGTTTATTCGTATCCGACGAAAGTTTATTTCGGAGAAAAGGCAGCTGCAAAGGCACTGCCGGCGGAACTGGCAAAGACCGGCAAAAAGGTGATGCTGGCCTACGGCGGAGGCTCTGTGAAGCGTTCCGGCGTATATGATGAGATCTGCGGCTATCTGAAGGAAGCCGGAAAGGAGATCGTGGATTTCCCCGGCATCATGCCCAATCCTACTTATAAGAAGGTGCAGGAAGGGGCGGCCCTGGCCAGAGAGCAGGGTGTGGACTTCATCCTGGCAGTAGGCGGCGGTTCGGTTATCGACTGCTGCAAGATTATCGCGGCCCAGGCTGTGACCGATCAGGACATCTGGGAGATGGAGTTTAAAAATCATGTATTTCCCACCAGCTATCTGCCCATGGGCGCTGTGGTGACCGCCTCCGGCACCGGCGCGGAGATGAATAACGGGGCAGTGATCACCAATGAGGAGACAGAGGAAAAGACCGGCGTGCTGGGCGCGTATGCGGCTTTCGCTGTACTGGATCCTGCCTATACCATGTCACTGCCTGAAAAGCAGGTAATCTCCGGCGCTTTTGATACCCTGAGCCATTGTATGGAAACCTATTTCGGCTCACCCAGGGATATCAATTTATCTGACGAGATCGGAGAGGCTGTTATGCGGTGGACCATCCGGAACATCCGTCTGGTGAAACAGGATCTCCAGGACAAAAATGCCAGAAGCGAGCTGATGTGGGCGTCTGCCATGGGAGAGAACGGCATCCTGAAAATCGGGAAGGTGACAGACTTCCAGGCCCATCAGATCGAGCATCAGCTGGGCGCTTTTACCAACTGTAATCATGGGCAGGGACTGGCTGTAATCCATCCTGTGCTCTACCGGCATCTGTATAAAGAGAATGTGGGACAGTTCGCCCGCTTCGCCAGAGAAGTATGGGGCATCCCGGCTGAGGGAAAGACAGAAGAAGAACAGGCAGAGGCCGGCATCCGGGCCCTGGCAGACTTTATCAGAGAAATCGGCATGCCTACATCCTTCACAGAGATGGGACTCACAGACAAGAGCGTACTGAAAAAAGTCGCCGACACCTGCAATATCACAGCAGGATGCTGCAAGAAGCTGTCCAGGGATGAGATCCTGCAGATCCTGGAAGAGTGCTGGTAAAGAAATAGAAGAGAATCCAAGGAGGAGGAGAGAAACATGAAGACTTTATTTATCAACGGAAGCCCGAACAAGAACGGGAAGACAGCCGCGCTGGCAGCGGCTCTGCTGAAGGGAAAGGATTACGAGACTGTGAACCTGACCGATTATGTGATCGGCTGCTATGGCCAGAAGCTGCCCGGGGATCAGCTGGACGAGGTGCTGGGAAAAATCAGAGAGGCAGACATTGTGGCAGTAGGCTCGCCCGTATACTGGCACAATATCTGCGGCTCTGTGCGGAATGTGCTGGACCGGTGCTATGGACTGGTGAAGAAAGGAGAGTTCTCCGGAAAGACCCTCTACTTCCTCTTCCAGGGCGGCGCCCCCGAGCAGTGGATGCTGGAAGCAGGAGAATACTCCATGAAACGTTTCGCGGCCCTCTACGGACTGGAATACGGCGGCATGGCCACCAGCCAGAAAGAAGCGGAAGAGCTGGGAAAGAAAATCTGACGGATCGGATTGAATCGAAGATACGGTAAGGGCTGTCTGTTTTCCCGACAGCCCGCTGCAGGGGCAGATGTGATTGGCGAAAATCATATCTGCCCCTTGCAGTATCTGAAAGGGAAAACTGAAATAAAAAGCAGCAAATATGAAAACCCACAATGCGAAAGAGATGTGTCAAGTATGGCTGTTTACGAAAAAGGAAATGAAACAAAACGGCGGCTCATCGTGTCAATGTATCACAATTTAAAAGTGAAGAACGCCTCGGAAATTACGGTAAGAGAATTCGCAAAAGAAAACCACTGTTCTCCTGCCGCTCTGTACAGACATTTCGAAAATCTGGAATATCTGATTATTCTGGGGGCGGTTCGGTTCTTTATTGATTATATGACGGAATATGGGCAGCTGATGGATTCCGGCGGCGATCTGATGGAGTCTTATGTCGAGGGATGGAAGCTGTTTAACCGATATGCCTTTGAGAGACCGGATCTGTACTACCGGCTGTTCTGGGGACAGTATAATGCCGTGTTTTCAGACGCTCTGGAAGAATATTTTGACCTGTTTCCCGTGAGCGGTTCAGAGCGGTATCCGGCGTATTTTTATACGCTGCTGTTTACTGACAATATCAGAGAGAGAGATTTTCTGATGCTGAGGCGGGCAGCGAATTACAATCTGCTGTCGGATGAGGACGCGGATTATTACAGCCGGTCTAATACACTGATCGTGAAGGGAATGCTGGAGATGTATATGGACTGTGATCTGGAAGAAAGACGGCAGGGAGAGCAGACGTGCAACTGGATGATTATGAAAAATCTGGAAAGAGTCTACATGCCTGCGAAAATGGAAGAATCAGAGAAGGAGGGGGAAGCGCATTAGATTTGATTGTGGGTAAGAGAGCGTGTTAACTTATTTTTTGCCCTAAAAAGTGAACACGTTTATTTATTGAACAGGAGAGGACTTGCGGACGGGTCCTGAATAAGCGTTAATGGAAAATAGGAGGGAGTTATGTTCATTACAGGGAAAAAGCGATGGCTGGTGCTGATTGTAATATCGCTGATGGCAGGCGCGATGGTGTATGTGCCGTTTCTCCGCTACAGTTATTATGACCAGATGGTGCTGCTGTTTTCGGAATATAAGGCGGTGGCTTCTGCCGCTAATGTGAATGAGTTTATCGGAGATTACAGTTTCTGGTTCGGCCTGGTATGTACGGCAGGATATCCCATCGGCGGCATTCTGGCAGACAAATACGGAGAAAAATGGCTGCTGATCATCGGATCTGCAATGATGGGCCTGTGTTCTTTCTGGCTGGGGATTGTTCCGGATCGGCTGTCCATTATTATTATTCATATTTTTTACGGCGTGGGAACCAGCTTTTTTATCTGGAATGCTTATCTGAAAACAACGCGGAAACTGGGCACAGCTGCTGAGCAGGGTTCCATGTTTTCCATATCAGAATTTATACGGGCGATCATGGGGATGATACTGGGCTTTCTGGGGGTGGCGCTGCTGAACCGGGCGATTATGCCGGGAAATACCACAGACCTGGAGGTTCTGGGCGCCCAGTGGAGGAATATGCTGTTTTTTAATGGCGGCTTATTTCTGGTGCTGGCCCTTCTTGTATTTTTGATCCTTCCCAACCGTATCATCGGAGCGGAGGAAAGAGAGCTCACTCCGTCAGAGGCGGCGGGAGACATTCAGGAAAAGCTGACGGCTGCCGCAGTGGTAAAGGTGCTGAAGATGCCGGGAACCTGGCTGCTGTCACTGCTGATTTTTTTCTGCTTTTCCTTTACGTCTGCGGCCAATGGTTATCTGGGATCCTATACGGTGAATGTTCTGGGCATTTCCCAGACCCAGGCCAGCACGTTTGCAGTGGTGCGGAATTATATTATCGCAGGACTGTCAACGCTGGCGATCGGCTTTATTGCTGACCGGATCGGATCAAAGGTCAAGACGCTGGGCTATTATCTGGCTGCAGCCACAGTTCTGACAGGAGCGGTGCTTTTCACAAAGAACAGCGCGCTGCTCTGTGTGGTGATGTCGTTTTTGTTTGCTGCTGTTTATACCGGAATGCGGGGGATTTATTTCGCCACCCTGGGAGAGGTGGGAATTCCGCTGTCCATGACCGGAGTGGCTACCGGTGTTATTTCTCTGATCTGCTATCTGCCGGACGTGTATTTTGCGAAGCTGGCAGGCATATGGCTGGATACTTACGGAGCCTTCGGCTATGACCTGATCTGGTACTGGGTGATCGGATGCGGTGTCCTGGGCATTGCAACAGCAGTGATTACGGTCAGGTATTCGAAAAAACTGAAAGCCGGAGGCGTATAAAAACAAGGTTGATTATTTCAATTATTTTATCAGGAGGAGAAAAAATATGATGAAACAGAACAGACCTCTCAGACTGGGAATGCACACGTACACCCTTCATTTTTTCGGACTCGGAGAAAGCTGGGGCTTTGGGAAGGACTACTATTTCGAGCAGGTGATGTCTCTTTATGAGCTGATGGAGAAGGCAGAGGAGTGGGAACTGGACGGCCTGCAGATTACGAAGGTGGATTTGCTGACCACAGCGGCGGAAAATCCTTTTTCGGAAGAGAATTTGAGAAAAGTCGCAGAGGCGGCGAAGGCTCACGGCTTATTTCTGGAATTTAACGCCTCTTTTCATGCGGGGAGCGATTCCCGGGTTAACTGTACTGTGAAGGAAGCGCTGCAGATCGGACACTGGCTGGATGCGGAACTGGTAAAATTCAGCCTGGATATTATCAGGCCCAGGGAGCTTTATGGTTCCTGTATGCACCCGGAAGTGATGCGGCAGATGGCAGACCGGTACGATGAATTCCGGGCGGCCATTCCCTTGATCGAGGAATACGGGATGCAGGTGGCCATTGAGAATCATACAGATACCTTCGCCGATGAGATTCTCTGGATTGTAGAGCAGCTGAATCATCCGCTGATCGGCACCTGTGTGGATACTATGAATCCGCTGCAGGTCATTGAAAATCCCTATTATGCCATGGAACGGATGCTGCCCCGGGCATTTTGCTGTCACTTCAGCGATGATATTATTGTAGTTGACCCTCTGGGAGTCCATGATATCGGGGCGCCCCACGGCCAGGGATCCATGGACTGCCCGAAGATGGTTGCCCAGATCCGGGAAAAATCTTCTATGGATAAAATTATTTTTGAAAATGAAATCGCTTTTAAAAGCCTGGATGAGCCGATCGAGGAGGCGCGGGCCAGAGAGCTTCAGGCCTGTGAGGAGAGTGTGCGCTATCTGAGAGATGTGCTGAAACTGGGTGTCAGAAACAGATAAAAAATAAAGAAATCGGGAGGTATCAATATGACCAGAGAACAGATGATTCACAATGCCGCTATGGAGATCATGAGAGAGGTGGGGGTCAGAATCCACAATGAAAAGGCGGCGGAAATCCTGAAAAATAACGGGATTAAAATGGAGGGGAACACAGCCTATTTTACAGAGGAGCAGGTGATGAAATGGGTGAGAATGGCCCCGGAGTCCTTCACCATCTATGCCAGAAATCCCAGGTATGATGTGGTGATCGGCCAGGATCATGTCAATCCTGCTCCCACCTACGGATGCGCGTTTATTGACGACTGGGAGGGGAACCGCCGGCCGGGCACCATGGAGGATTATATCAAATGCCTGAAACTGATAGAGGCGGAAGAGAGCTATTCGATCAATGGCGGCATTATGATCCAGCCGGGAGATGTGCCGGAAGACACAGCGGCTGTTGAGATGTTTTACGCCACATTGACACATTCGGAAAAGGCGATTATGCTGCCTACCGGATTTAAGCGGGAAATGGAACTGATTATGGAGGCTGCCTGTGAGCTGTTTGGCGGAAAAGAGGCGCTGGCAGAGAAGCCCAGAATGATTGCGCTGATTAATACTGTTTCACCTCTGTCTCTGGATGAGAGAATGCTGGATTGTCTGATGCTGCTGGCAGAGTACGGCCAGCCGGCGATCCTGTGCCCTGCCGCTATGCTGGGCGCTACGGGCTCTCTTTCCATGGCAGGGACGATCGCCAGCGGCGCGGCGGAAAGCCTGGCAGGCATCGTGCTGGCGCAGATGATCCGTCCCGGCACGCCTGTGGTATTTGGAATACAGTCTACGGCGGCAGATATGCGGGGCGGCATCACCTTCGCCTGCGCGGCTCCCGAAGGAACGCTGATGCAGGGCTTCGCCGCAAATATGGGCAAATTCTACGGCCTTCCCTCCAGAGGAGGCGGATGCCAGACAGATGCCCCAGTGATTAATTGCCAGGCAGGTTATGAATCTATGCTGACCTTTTCCTCCGCATATCGTCACGGAATTAACCTGGTTATGGAAGCAGGCGGGGTGATGGACAGCGTGAATGCCACTTCCTTCGAAAAGATGATTATTGATTTTGAAATTATCCGGCAGGTAAAAACAGCCTTCACACCCATTGAGGTGAATGAGGAAACACTGAATCTGGATGAAATCAAGGAAGTGGGACATGACGGAAGCTTTGTGACCTCAGACTATACCCTGGATCATTTCGGGGATATCTACTCTCCCCGGATCGGCGGGCGAAACGCAAAGGGCGCGGACTACTTTAAAGAAAGCATCGACAAAGAAATGAACCGGCTTCTGAAAGTCTACGAGGAAAACAAGCCGCAGCCTGACGCCGCGGCGATGCGCAGGGTAAAAGAGGTACTGTCCGGATCCGGGCTGGAAGAGAAATATTTTACCTATATTGAAACACACTAATGAAGGAGACAGGCGCCGCAGGCGTCCATTCGGAAATGTATATGTTTTCGTTCATCAGCAGGCGGGAGGTACGAACCGCCGGACGGGGAGACAACGCTCTGGGGCAAAACGCCATATGGGCGGGACATTCTGCCGCTTGATTCCCGGCCCGAACAGGTACTAAGCAGATGACGCCGTGATTTTTCAGGACCGGACTTATCTTCGGGAAAAGCCTGATGCTTTTCCCTCAGGAAGTCCTCGAAAATCGGTTTTGTAAACCGGTTTTCGCTTGAAAAAACCGCCTCAGAATCTGCAAGTACCTGTAGATCGGGCCTGCATATGCGGCAGACTGCCCTGTCAATATGGCGCGGCGCCCCAAACCCAGGCGGCTCTGTCCGGCGGTTCTGGCTGTCGGCGGGTTACATATCTGTCCGGCTGATGACAGCTCCTGAATGAAAATTATTCCCCGCTGTCTTCCACCTGAATCAGATTGCTGACATAGGGCTGCTTGCCTGTGAGGACATCATCGTAGAACTCCTGCTTCCAGTCAATATATGATACACAGTTTTCCAGCTCTGCGATGGAGGCCAGCAGTGCTTCACGTTTTCCGGCCAGCATGATTTTGCGCTGGGGGATGGTAGAGGCGCCCTGGAGGCAGAGATCAAGGTACTCCTTCATTTCCTGAATGCTCATGCCGCATTTCTTCAGGCAGACCAGATCTTTAATCCATTTCAGGTTCCGCCAGGCAGTGGAGCTGGTTTATCTCAGTGTATTTGGAAATGTGGCCGCCTTTTCGGTGGGTGTCATCCCGATCCAGAACTATTATCTTTACCGGAAGGGGATGGGGGCAGGCAGCGGGGTGGGAATGCTGATTCTGAGATATGTGTTTCACAAATCTTCGATCTTTTTTTATGCCGCGGTGATGCTCCTTGTCCAGAACAGCTGGCTCAGATCGGTGATACCGGGCCTGATGAAATACATTTATCTGGGCTTTGGGATATGCGGAGGGATTACCCTGTTTTTGCTGCTGCTCTGCGTATCGGAGCGGGTACAGCAGCTTCTGCTTCTGGCTGTCGGAAAAATACCGGATAAAGGAAACTGGCATGACAGAAAGACAGTGTGGACTGAAAATCTGGAGGCCTTTTATCAGGAATCCAGAGCTGCTGTCGGAAATCCGGCCAGCCGTGTGGTGTCTGAGGGAGAACTGCTGGGCAACACCCAGTATATCGCCCAGATTATTCAGCGGGAGACCGGGAGCGAGCTGTTCCGGATTGAGACGGTGCAGGAATATCCGACGACCCATGATCCGCTGCTGGAGTTTGCCTACATTTCCTTTACAACCCACGGCGGAAGCGGATTTTCCAGAAATATTCAGACGATCAGTGAACTGCAGCCTGATGCAAATGTCATCTCTGACGGTCTTTCCATTTCCCGGAATGATGTGGCAGAAGCGGAAAGCGATGTGGTAAACTGGGTCAGCGGTCTGGATCTGTCCGCAGAGTAATGGCATATGGTTTTCCTTTTATTGCATGACAGCGGTATGTATTATATAATACCATATATAAACCGCAGCGCCGATGATGGGGGAACGGGAACCTGATTTCATGTTTTCTGACCATCGCCGCCGCAAAAAGGAGTGAGTAATATGTGGCTTGTATATGCGGCCGGCTCCGCTCTCTTTGCGGGACTGACCTCGATTCTGGCGAAGATTGGAATCAGGAAGACAGATTCTACAGTGGCGACTGCCCTGCGGACGGTCGTAATTCTGTTTTTCTCATGGGGGATCGTGTTCCTGATCGGTTCCCAGTCCCAGATATCATTGATTGACGGAAGGACACTGCTGTTTCTGGTATTGTCAGGGCTGGCGACCGGTGCCTCCTGGCTTTGCTACTTCCGGGCGCTGCAGCTGGGAGAGATCAATAAAGTCGTTCCGGTGGATAAGTCCAGCACCGTCCTGACCATTATTCTGGCTCTGATCTTTCTGGGTGAGGGAATCAGTCTGCCGAAGGCATGTGCCGTCCTGGCGATCGCGGCAGGCATTTTCCTGATGATTGAGAAGAAGGATGTGAAAGAGCCTGCCGGCGGGGAAAAGAGCAGCTGGCTGCTTTATGCGGTGGGCTCGGCTGTTTTCGCCAGCCTGACTTCCATCCTGGGAAAGATCGGCATCGCCGGGGTAGAATCAAACCTGGGCACTGCCATCCGCACAACGGTGGTGCTGGTGATGGCATGGATGATGGTGTTCGTGACAGGAAAACAGAAGGAGATCCGCGGCATATCCAGAAAAGAGCTGCTGTTTATCGGCCTGTCAGGCATCGCCACCGGCGCTTCCTGGATGTGCTATTACCGGGCGCTCCAGGACGGCCCTGCCAGTGTAGTGGCGCCGGTGGATAAGCTGAGCGTCCTGGTGACAGTTGCCTTTTCCTATGTGGTGTTCGGCGAGAAACTCAGCCGCAGAGCCGGGATCGGGCTGGCGCTGCTGACAGCGGGGACAGTGGCGATGGCGGTTCTGTAGCAGGGAAACCCAAGTGTTATGTTTTACAGTTCAAATTTCCGGAACTATACCGGAACGGCCCGTATCAGCGGCCAGTATGCTTTTCAGCAGGCTGGCTTTTTCCATATTTAACTGTGCAAGTGTGAGCACCTGTATAGTTTAAGCCGGTATTTTTCCGTTCTGGCCTTATAAGTATGGACATGAATGCGGACTAAATGGGGATTTTATCGTTTATAACCGTACGAATACCTCTGCAAATACAGACGAAATCTCATATTTTCAGTTTTAATCTGTACATTTACCCATGTGTGTACAGACTAAAGCTGAAAAAATAAGATTCCGGCTGTATTTTTTAAGGCGTTCGTACGGTTATAAATAAGAAAATCTCCATCTAGTCCGCATTCATATTCAGATTTTTACGGCCTAAAATAGAAAAATACCGGTTTAAACTGTATAGGTGCTCTAATTTGTACGGTTGAAAACAGAAAAAATTTAATTTTGTTTGTTTCCCATACATCGTGTTACTCTTCCCCAGTCAGTATGCAGGCATCAAGAGCCGATGCAGAACGCTGTGTCCAGACAGCCCTGCCCTTTAACGTCCATGTGGAGCAGGGTGTCTGTCTGCCTGTACACCGCAGTGCATCGTCCGGGCTGTACAAGCCCCTTGAATAAAAACATATATATTTTCCCCTATCCTTTTGCCGCCTTCTGCTGTTATATTGAATAGAAAGGGATAAACGTTTTGAACTTTTACCGGCGTGAAAGGAGATTTCTGTGGATACGGATTTTTTTCTGGTCAGAAAAATGAAACAGGGTGACGAGGAGGCCATGGAGCTGTTTATCCGCAGGTACTACGCAGATATTCTGAAATACTGTGTCCGCCACTGCGGGGATACCGTCTATGGGGAAGATCTGACCCAGGAGACCTTCGTCCGTTTTTTCGGAAAACTGTCCGATTATCGCCATACGGGCAAAGCGAAGAATTATCTGTATACCATAGCCGGGAATCTATGTAAAAATTATTATAAACAGGCCCGGGAAATCCCGCTGGAGGACGGCCAGATGCCCCAGGAGGGAGATGGCGCGCCGGATGAGGAGGCGTCAGCTGTGGACAGGGTGACAGTGGCGTGGGCGCTGGAACAGCTGCCCGGTGAGCAGCGGGAGGTGGTTGACCTCTACTATTTTCAGGAGCTGAAACTGCGGGAGATCGCAGAGCTGCTGAATATCGGCCTGCCTCTGGTGAAATACCGGCTCCGGCAGGGAAAACAAAAACTGCGGGAATTGCTGCAGTCCTGATCTGCTGCGGCTGTGCCGGAGATGTTTGCCAGTACAGCCGGGAAAAGAGGGATTTCAGCGTTGCATGTGAATTGGGAAAGGAGTGTGACAGGGGATGAATCTGGATGAAAAACTGGCCAGATATAAGGAAGAAAATCAGATCCGGCCGCAGGAGGAGCGGATTCAGAAGACCATTGAGGCGTCAAAAGGAAGTTTTCTGGCAGCAGAGGCAGAGCGTGTGCTGCCTTATCATTCTTTTCTGTATGCCCAGTTTCAGCTGATCCATAAGCGGTGGTGGCTGCTTCAGGCGGCGCTTCTGGCCCTGGTATGGGCTTTGTTTCCCCTGGCGGACGATATGCTGTACGCTTACCGGAGCATGGGCGTGGGAGCGGCGCTGTTTATCATCCTGCTGATCCCTGAGCTGTGGAAGAACCGGAGCTGCAACTGTATGGAGATCGAGGCAGCCGCCTATTATTCTCTGCGTCAGGTATATGCGGCCCGGCTTCTTATCTTCGGGATCGTGGATGTGGTCATCCTCACTCTGTTCTGCGGCATAGCATCGGCTTCGCTGGAGCTGGCGCTGACAGACCTGCTGGCAGGATTCCTCTTTCCCATGGCAGTGACGGCGGGGATCTGCTTCAGCGTGCTGTGCAGCAGGCGGATGCTGAATGAGGGAACCGCCATCGGGATGTGTCTGATCTGGAGCGGTGTCTGGTGGTTTATTCTGCTGGATGACCGGCTGTATACGGCGATCACGCTGCCGGTGTGGGGCCTGCTGCTGGCGGGGGCCGGGGCATTCCTGGCTTTTACCGCATACAGAGCCGTCTGCCGGTGCAATCAAATCTGGGAGGTAGAAACAGTTGGAACTGAAAACAGTTGACCTGACAAAACGATACGGTGATTTCACCGCGGTGAATCATATGAATCTGACGATGACTAATGGGGTTTATGGCCTGCTGGGCGTCAACGGCGCGGGAAAAACCACGCTGATGCGGATGCTCTGCACCCTTCTGTCCCCTACAGAGGGGAAAATCCTGTGTAATGGAAAGGATATTTTTGAGATGGGAGGGGACTACCGGAAGCTGCTGGGCTATCTGCCCCAGGACTTCGGATTTTATCCGGAGTTTACCGTCAGGGATTACCTGCTGTATATCGGAGCATTGAAAGGGCTGCGCCCTGCGGTGGCAAAAAAACGGGTGGCGGAGCTGATTCCCCGGGTGGGGCTGACGAAGGCGGAGGGACGGAAGATGAAAAAGCTGTCAGGCGGCATGAAGCGGCGGGCGGGCATCGCCCAGGCCATGCTGAATAACCCCAGGGTGCTGATTCTGGATGAGCCCACGGCAGGGCTGGACCCCAATGAGCGGATCCGGTTCCGGAACCTGATCAGCGAGCTGGCAGAGGAGCGCCTGGTGCTGCTGTCTACTCATATCGTGTCGGATGTGGAATATATCGCAAATGAAATATGGCTGATGAAGGACGGCAGTCTGGTGCGTCAGGGAACGGCGGGTGAGCTGATCACTACGATGGAGGAACAGGTGTGGAAGTGCCGGGTTTCCAGGGAGATGGTGCCGCAGCTGATAAAGGAATACAAGATATCCAATATTAAGACAGAGCCTGACGGGGCGGAGCTGCGGGTCATCTCCGGCGCGCAGCCCATGGCCGGGGCTGTGCGGGAGGAGGCAAACCTGGAGGATGTGTTTCTGTACTATTTCGGGGAAAAGACAGGAGAGGAGCCGGGCTTTATGTAAATACCGGGTTTAGACTGTTAATTTTGAAAAATATTTCATATTTTCTTTCAGCTTCCGGGAATTGCGTTTTTTCTTAATTGGTTTAAAATAAAAACTGGCAATATTGTGAAAACGTACACCAGTTGGGAGGAAAGAAAGATGGAACGTTACTTTGGAGAAGGAACACCGAAACTGGGATTCGGACTGATGCGTCTGCCCAAGGCGGCGGATGGAAAGATCGACATCGAGGAGACGAAAAAGATGGTAGATCTGTTCATGAAAGCGGGGATGACCTATTTTGATACAGCCTATGTGTATGACGGCGGTGATTCGGAACGGGCGGCAAAAGCCGCGCTGATAGACAGGTATCCCCGGGAGAGCTATACTCTGGCTACAAAACTGTGTGCCTGGATGGGCGCCCATGATGAGGAGTCGGCGAAGCAGCAGTTCTACACCAGCCTGGAACGCACCGGTGCGGGATATTTTGACTATTATCTCCTTCATTCGGTGAAGGATAGCACGTACGATACCTATGTCCGGTATCATATCTGGGATTTTGTGAAGGAGCAGAAGGAGAAGGGGCTGATTAAACACTGGGGCTTTTCTTACCACTCCGGCCCGGAGCTGCTGGACCGGATTCTGACCGACCATCCGGACGCGGAATTTGTTCAGCTTCAGATTAATTACGCCGACTGGGAGAATCCTTCCGTGACAGCTAGGGCGAATTATGAAGTAGCCAGAAAACTGGCTGAAGGAATGCGCGGAAGTGTTCTGAGAACAGGCACACTGTTAACCTGATAGTATATACTCTATAACGAATCGAGACTTCTGATGAGGTCTCGATTTTTTTATAATAAGGCCATAAGGGGCAGAAGGTGATACCCTCTGCCATATGAAAGAGAGGATCAAGCATATGAGACGATTGACAGGTGTATTGCTGGGGCTGGCTCTGGTACTGAACCTGACCGCCTGCAGTGGCGGCCAGTCAGCCGCCACTGCGGAGCAGACAACAGAAGTACAGACGGCAGGGGCACAGACAACAGAAGCACAGACAACAGAAGCACAGACGGCAGAAACAGTGACCGCAGCCGGAAGCGAATCAGCCGCGGACCAGAACGGGGAAACAGGCTCCCATATCCTGATTGCGTATTTCACCATGCCGGAGGATGTGGATACCACCGGGACAGACGCTGTCGCCGGCGCCAGCATTGTGGTGGATGAAGGCCAGGTGATGGGAAATGTGGAATACATGGCAAATGTGATTCAGGATACCATCGGCGGGGATCTCTTCCGGATTGAGACAGTGGAGCAGTATCCTCTGGATCATGACCCGCTGGTGGATCAGGCGGCAGAGGAACAGGATGAAGGAGCCAGACCGGAGTTATCCGCCCATATTGAGAATCTGGATCAGTATGACACCATCATCCTGGGCTATCCCAACTGGTGGGGCGATATGCCGATGGCTCTGTATACATTCCTGGAGGAATATGATTTTTCCGGCAAGACTATCATCCCCTTCTGTCCTCACGGCGGCAGCGGATTTTCCGACACGGAAAATACCATCGCCCGGCTCCAGCCTGACGCGGTGGTGAGTGAGAACGGACTGACCATCGCCCGGAATGATGTGGCCGGCAGCGCTGAGAAAGTTGCGGCCTGGGCGGAAGGACTGGGTCTGTAAACCGCCTGATTATGGGCAGACAGTATACGAAAGAAGGAAATCAGATTATGAAACAGATTGGCACCATATTGCTGGCAGCTGCGCTGGCCCTCTGCCTGACGGCCTGCAGCAGCAGCCGGGAGAATGCTGTACAGGAGACCGTCAGCGAGACTGTCAGCGGAGAGACAGCTGCCGCCCGGACAGAAGCACAGACAGCAGCAGAGAGCCGGGAGGAAACGGGCCGGACAGAGGCAGAGGAGCAGACGCAGAGGAAAACCCAGGCGCAGGAAGAAAACCAGTCACAGGGAGAAAACCAGGCCCGGGGAGCAGCTGTTCTGATCGCCTATTATGACAGAGATGACACTGATGGAAGCGGAAGCGGCAGCGGCCAGGTGGCAGCGGCGGCGGAGCTGATTCAGGAAGCGGTGGGCGGTGACCTGCTCGCTATCGGGCAGGAGAACAGCGCAGACAGCAGTGAAGACACCGGCAGGGACAGCAGCGATGACAGCGATCATGTGAATTTCAGCGCTTATGAGTATGTGCTGCTGGGCTATGCCGGCGATGAGAATGTGATGCCGGAGCCGGTAGCAGCCTTTCT
The DNA here is from genome assembly GCA_904397815.1 of Candidatus Paralachnospira sangeri. Taxonomy (GTDB): domain Bacteria; phylum Bacillota; class Clostridia; order Lachnospirales; family Lachnospiraceae; genus Paralachnospira_A; species Paralachnospira_A sangeri. Next base: position 9,841 of record CAJFOT010000053.1, on the reverse strand, counting down.
GGAGAACAGCGATCTGGGCGCCAGAACCATCTTCCCCTTTGTAATCGGGGAAGGAAATGAGGAGGCCGGGGTGCTGGAGGCTGTCTCCCAGCTTCAGCCCGGCGCCCTGCTGGGCGGCAGCGTACTGCTGCTCTCCGGGGATGTGAGTTCTCAGGAAGAGACAGTCGCCGGGTGGGCCCGGGGCCTGGAGCTGGGAGCGGAAAGCCCGGCGCCCGTCAGCGGCGCCGGAAACACGGCTGCCACGGCTGTTGTGACGCCGGATGAACAGCAGGTTTTTTATCTGTGGGAGGAAAATAATGTACCGGCGGAGACGGTGTATACCGAAAACAACGGAGGATATTTTGACGACCCGGATTTCCGCCCTTATATCACCAGCTATCCGGTGCCGGAGGGAACCCGGATCAAGGGAGCGGTTCTGCTCTGTCCCGGCGGGGCCTTCCAGTTCCGCAGCGACCAGCCGGAGGGCGCAGATGTGGCGGAGGCCCTCAGCGCCCTGGGGTATCAGAGCTTTGTGGTGGATTACCGGCTGCGGCCCTATACCCAGCAGGAGGGCGCCCTGGATCTGGCCCGGGCAGTCCGGTTTGTCCGCGCCCACGCTGAGGAATACGGCATTGATCCCCAGGACATCGCGGTTATGGGTTTTTCTGCCGGAGGCATCCTCAGCGGCGAAATGCTGCTGAACTTCGATGGGCAGGTGAATGGTACGGCTCTGGACCCGGACTATGTGCCGGATGTCCTGGATCAGGTGTCCGCGGACGCGGCAGCCTGCGGGATGATTTATTCCTTCTATGGCCGTCTCAGCGTGGGCACCACGGACGTAGAGCTGCTGCGCAGCGGCGATCTGCCGCCTACCTTTTACTGCTATGGGACCCGGGACCCCTTTTATGATCAGTTCCTGGCAAATGCGGACGCGGCCCGGGAGGCCGGCGTATCGGTGGAACGGCTGCAGCTGGACGGCATGCCTCACGGCTTCGGCGCCCGGGACGGATGGATTCCGGCATATGATGAATGGCTGTCAGATATATTCCAGAATCACAATCAGTAAAATTGCGTGCCGCCTGGCCGGCGGCAGGATTTCGCAATGACAGAAAGAAGGCATAAAACAAATTATGGATGAAGTATCTGAGAAGGAACTATTTGAAACGATGCCTGTGCCGAAGGCAGTGGCCACCCTGGCGGTTCCCACCATTATCAGTCAGGTGGTGACCATGATTTACAACCTGGCCGATACCTTTTTTATCGGCCAGCTGGGCAATCCCTATATGGTGGCCGCGGTTTCCCTGGTTTCTCCCTGGTTTAACCTGCTGACTGCCCTGGGCAATCTGTTTGGCCTGGGCGGCAGCAGCCTGATCTCCAGGATGCTGGGCGTGAAGAATCATCAGGATGTAAAGCATGTTTCCTCCTTCAGCGTGTGGGGCGGAGTGGTTATTACCCTGGTATTTTCCCTGGTGACCTGGCTGGCCAGAGCCCCTCTGCTGAATTTCCTGGGAGCCAGCTCAGAGACCTTCGGCTATGCTCAGAGCTATCTGAACTGGGTGGTGGTGCTGGGCGGCGTGCCCACAGTGGTCAGCCTGATCCTGGGGCATCTGCTGCGCAGCGAGGGCCACGCCCGCCAGGCCAGCGCCGGCATGATGTTCGGCGGTATCCTGAATGTGGTGCTGGACCCGGTGCTGATCTTCGGGTTCGGCATGGGAGTGGCGGGAGCCGCCTACGGCGTGGTCAAAAAGATCGATCAGTTCCCCCTGAATGTATCCATGGGACTGTGCCAGGGCTTTATGCCGCTGGTGGGCTACAATTATTCCGCCCGGAATTATAAGCGGATGCGGGATGTATCGGTGTTTTCCTGGAAGACAGCGCTGATTATGTCAGCCTGCTGTATCGCCTGTTTTGCAGGATTCGCGCCTCAGATTCTGCATCTCTTTGTCCGTGAAGCGCAGACCAGCGCGCTGGGCGCCACATTCCTGCGGATCGCCTGCCTGGCGGTGCCGCTGACCACGGTAAATTTCTTAATCAGTTATACTCTGCAGGCGATGGGAAAGGGTGTGCAGTCTGCCATTCTGACTTTCAGCCGGCAGGGGCTGTTGAATATACCGCTGCTGATCATTATGAACCTGACTCTGGGACTGTACGGTATGATCTGGACACAGCTGGTGATCGAAGCCATCATGCTGCCCGTATCTCTAGGCATGTACCAGCATACCCTGCGGAAGCTGCGGGAGAATGACAGCAGCAGAAAGGAGAAGGCGCAATGATTATCTGTGTCAATGTTTATCAGGTCAAAGAAGGCCGGATGGGCGGGCTGCTTGAAGAACTGAGGGCTTCCGGAATTGAGGAGGGACTGCGTGCGATGAAGGGAAATGTGTGTTTTAATTTTTCCATCGCCCTTCAGGACCCGGACCGGATCTATCTCACTGACATATGGGAGGATGAATCCGCCTTCCAGGCCCATCTGGAGAGCCCGGATACAGCAGCGTGGCTGAAACTGAAGGAACAGTATGTAAAAGACAGTCAGATAACACGTTACGACCTCTGACGCCGGCAGACGCCATCAGGCCGAATGACAGAAAGGAGAGACAGAATATGAAACAGATGAAAGGTGTCGTAATTACAGGGAAAAATACGCTGGCGGTCAGCGACAGCTGCCCGCTGCCGGAGGAGATCTGCCCCACGGGAGCGCTGATCCGGCCGCTGATCTGGTCCCCATGCACCAGTGACGCTCATTTATGCGCTACCGGCTGCGCCTCCCTGCCCTACCTGCTGGGAAAGGCAGTGGGGCATGAAATGTGCGGTGTCATCACCCAGGTAGGCTCTGATGTCCATGATTTTAAGCCGGGCGACCGGGTGATCGTCTGCGCGGTGATGCCGGTGTGGAGGAGCCTGGAGGCCCAGGACGGCCACTCCAAAAACCGCCAGGACAATATGTATGCCGGAAAGGATTATCCCGACCGGGGCGGCTCCTTTGTAGAGGAGTATTATATCCGGGACGCGGATATGAACCTGGCGCTGATCCCGGAGGGCGTGACCCTGGAGCAGGCAGTTATGGTGCCGGATATGATGTGTACGGCCTTTGAGGGCGTGCGCCAGCTGGATACAGAGTTTGGCGCTTCTGTGGCAGTGCTGGGTATCGGTCCGGTGGGTCTGATGGCAGTGCGGGCGGCAGTTCTTCACGGAGCGGGAAAGGTATTTGCCATCGGCTCCCGTCAGGTATGCTTCGATGTGGCGAAGGCTTACGGGGCCACCCATCTGGTGGATTATCACAACGAAGATTATATTGACCAGATCATCGAGGCCAACGGCGGCCCTGTAGACGGGGTGGTTCTCTGCGGCGGCAGTGAGAAGGAACTGAGCAAGGGGCTGAAAATGCTGAAAAACGGCGGCACCCTGGTGAATCTCAGCGCCTACTTCAGCGGCATGCCCATTGAAATCGATCCTGCCGTATGGGGCTTCGGCTACGGTGACAAGACGATCAAGGGTGTGGGCTGCGGAGGCGGACGGCTCTGGATGTCCCGGATGGCCCAGCTGATCGCCTGCGGCCGGGTAGAGCCGGAGAAGATGATTACCCACCGGTTCCACGGCATGGAGCGCATCCCCGAGGCGATGGACCTGTTTTTAAACCATGACCGGAGCCTGATCAAACCGGTGATTTATAATGACTGACAGCAATCAGACTGTAGTAGAGAGGAAGGATATACGATGGAATATGCGGTATTAAACTTTTGCCCTGACAGATGCGGAAATGGCGCAGATCGCGGCGATGGATCAGAAGAAGCGCTACTATACCAGCACACCGGAGATGCTGAAAAAATATGCCGAGATGGTGCCTCCGGTAGACGAACAGAAATGACCGTCATGGCATCTGCCGGAAAACCATTTCTGCGGTGCCGGGCGGTACACTGCGTGGTGTGGAAGGGGAGAGTTAAATCTCCCCTATCCCATCGCTGTTATAACCCCAATTCTTTCATTAAATCATCGTGAGATACGGAAGGGATATAGTCGGGATCTCCGTTTTTATATGCTTTTAATGCCGCAAGTTCTTCGGCAGTTGGAGCTGTTGTTTCGGCATTATTGAGCGCAAATACGCCCTGTATTAAATCCCAGACTTTTTCAGCGTCGGCTTCACTCATAATTGTAACAGCACCTAAAATTCGTTCTTTTACGCTGGACATATTATCACACTCCTTTATATATTTGTCCGCGGTTACCGATATCTATAATATCTATAATTGCTCCGTTTACATCGAACAGTATACGGAAATTCCCAACACGCAAACGGTAGCCGTCTGTTCCCTGCAACTTTTTTATATCGCCCTCCAAAGGCAATTTACTAATAGCAGTTAATATTCGTTTTTGACTGGATGTGTCCTGCTTTTTTAAAAACTTCACAGCTTTTTTGGAATAGACAGTTTTAAACAATTATGACACCTCTTTACAAATTTTCACGCCAGCTTTCTGCAATCTATCATATCGGAGAAAAGTGCCGGAGTCAACAAAAAGCGTTTAAAGCAACAAAAAATATTATTGACAAATACAGCTATTATCTGCCGGAGAATTATGACCCTGATGGTTCCTATCCGCTGGTGGCGGTGTCTGGATATGACTGGATGTGGTTTGGGCTGACAGTCCTCCGGAACAATCATTTTCAGATTAAGATAACGTTAAAATTTTCCGAAAACCCCGTCTCATTATAAAGGCAGGATTAAGATTTGCCTGAATCGATTGACTTCTCTTTTGTTCGTGTTATAATCGCTGACAATTAATGAGCAGCCGGCAGCTTTTAGAGGAGGCAATGTATGAATTTGCGTAATGAGACGGGCACAGATCATTCTGATGTCAAGACAAAAATCTTATATGTCGAACCGATAGAAGCCTGTAAATTAATGAATTCAGATATGAAAGGACTTTCCCGAAAGGAAGCTGAAAAACGGCTTCGGGAATATGGAAAAAATGAACTGGCCCAGAAAAAGCAGGACAGTATGCTGAAAAAACTGATGGCGAATTTTACCAGCCTGATGGCGCTGCTGCTGTGGGCCGGAGGCATTATGGCCATTGCTTCCGGCGCAGTGCAGCTGGGCGTGGCGATTTTCTGCGTAAACCTGATTAACGGGCTGTTTTCCTTTGTACAGGAATTCCGGGCGGAAAAGGCAACTTCGGCTCTGCAGAAGATGCTCCCGGCAAATGCCCGTGTAGTCCGCGACGGGGAGGAGCAGAAAATACCTGCCGCAGATATCGTTCCGGGAGACATTATGATCCTGGAGGAAGGGGATAAAATCAGTGCAGACGCCAGAGTGCTGCGCAGCAGTGATTTTAAAGCAGATCAGTCAACGCTGACCGGAGAGAGTGATCCTATCCGAAAAAGCGGCGACAGCCTGCGTGAAGAATGCGCCTATCTGGAAGCACCCAACATGATTTTTTCAGGAACATCAGCGGCGGCGGGAACCTGCCGGGCGCTGGTAGTGGCCACTGGCATGAACAGTGAATTTGGCAAAATCGCGGATCTGACCCAGAATACGGAGAAGAGCCTTTCTCCCCTGCAGAAGGAACTGAATATTCTGACGAAGCAGATTGCGGCCATCGCCACCAGCATTGGCGTTTTGTTTTGGGTGATTTCTGTATTTTTTATCAAAGATTCCATAATGGAAGCATTCCTCTTTTCTCTGGGTATGATTGTTGCCTTTATTCCTGAGGGACTCCTTCCGGCGGTTACCCTGTCCCTGGCGTTGGCAGTACAGCGGATGGCAAAGGAAAACGCTCTGGTAAAAAAACTGTCAGCCGTAGAAACCCTGGGCTGCACCAATGTGATCTGCTCAGATAAGACAGGTACCCTGACCCAGAATGAGATGACAGTCAATCATCTGTGGATGCTCCGGGCTGAAATGCGGGTGACCGGAGAGGGCTATGGGCCTCAGGGAGAGATTCTGGACGGCAATACTGTTGTAACTGCGCAGAAGAGCCGGGACCTGGAACTGCTGCTGAACGGAGCGGTACTGTGTTCCAACGCAAAATTAATTCCCCCGGAAGAGGGAAAAGAGAGGTATACTGTACTGGGAGATCCGACAGAGGCTTGTCTGGGTGTTGCGGCGAAAAAAGGCGGTATTGATGTGGATGGAATGCTCCAGCGATATCCCCGGATTATGGAACTTCCCTTTGATTCCCGCAGAAAACGGATGACGACAGTCCATCAGCTGCGGGAGCCTTTTGAGGGGAGCAGCAGAATCGCTTTTGTGAAAGGTTCGCCTAAAGAAGTGATGGAATTATGCGATTTCTGTTTTCAGGTTTCTTCCACACGTCCGATGGAGGATAGCGACAGAAGGCGGATTATGGAGGCCAATGACCGGTATGCGAAAGAGGGACTGCGGGTACTGGCGGTAGCCTGCCGGCCTCTGAGGAGGGAGGACGACACCCTGCCTGATTCTATCCGGGAGTACACACCGGAGAACATTGAGCAGAAACTGACCTTCCTTGGACTGGTAGCAATGCAGGATCCGCCCCGGAATGAAGTGAAAGATGCTGCCCGTCTTTGTCACAGCGCCGGCATTAAGATTATCATGATTACTGGTGATTATGGGTTGACGGCAGAGAGCATAGCCAGAAAGATCGGTATTATTCAGCGGGATGACGCAAGAGTGATCTCAGGCAGCGAGCTGGCAGAGATGACAGATAGTCAGTTGAAAGAAGCGCTGGCAGGCGAGGTAGTTTTCGCCAGAATGGCGCCGGAGCAGAAATATCGAATTGTCTGTGCCCTGCAGGAGATGGGAAATGTTGTGGCTGTCACAGGAGACGGTGTTAATGACGCGCCGGCTCTGAAGAAGGCTGATATTGGTATTGCCATGGGCATTACCGGAACCGATGTGGCCAAGGAGGCAGCGGATATGATCCTCAGCGATGATAATTTTGCTACTATTGTCCGGGCCATTGAGGAAGGAAGGGCCGTATACAATAATATCCGGAAATTTCTCCGATACATATTTGACAGCAACACGCCGGAAGCGGCTGCTTCTGTAGTATATCTGCTGTCAGGGGGACTGATTCCTTTGCCTCTGACTATCATGCAGATTCTGACCATCGACATTGGAACGGATATGGTGCCGGCTCTGGGACTGGGCGCAGAGACATCAGAAGCAAGTGTGATGGAGCGGCCGCCCCGTTCTCTGAAAGAACGTCTGCTGAACAAGAATGTGATTCTGGTGGGATTTATCTGGTATGGTCTGCTGGGAACCATGTTCGGCTTGGGAGGCTATTTCCTGGCTAACTTTCTCCATGGCTGGCCTGCCGCGGCGCTGGCAGCGGAGGGAACGCCGGTTTATGCACAGGCGACAACGATGATGCTGGCCGGCATTGTCTTTTCCCAGATCGGCATGGTGCTGAATAACAGAACCGATTATGAGTCTGTGTTCAGGCGGGGGCTGTTTTCTAATCCCTATATTAATGCCGGCATTGTGATTGAGGTGCTGCTTCTGCTGGGAATCATGTATATTCCTTTCCTGAATGGCATATTTAATACCGCGCCCATCGGGCTGATGGAGTGGATATATCTGATCTGTATTCCTTTCATTGTATTTGGAGCGGAGGAGTGCAGGAAGAAGCTGCTGCGGAAACGCAGAGAAGAAAGGAGAGACTGAGGGTGAAAGTAATCGTAATAGGATGCGGAAAATTCGGCATAACCATTTCAGAATATCTGAACAGACAAAACCATGATGTGACGGTGGTGGATAACAACAGTGAAGCGTTTCATTCTTTTAATGAGGATTTCACAGGGAAAATGGTCTGTGGTTTCGGATATGACAGAGAGGTGCTGGAACAGGCAGGAATCACGGTGGCAGATGTGCTGATCAGCTGTGCCAATAATGATTCCATGAACGCGGTGATCGCCAGTGTGGCAAAAAATATTTATCATGTGCCCACTGTTATCGCCAGGATGTATGACCCGGTCCGGGCCAGAATGTTTGAGGCCATGGGGATCTATGCATTGTCCGTTACCCGTCTTGAAGTGGAAAATATTGTAGAATACCTGGAGGACAACAAAAACTGGCGGGTGGTGCGGAAACTGAGCAATGAGGATATTCAGATTGTAAAAGCGCGGGTGTCCTCCGGCCTTGAGGGAACGCCGGTGTCTGAACTGACAGTGGATGACAAAATACGGCTGATCGCCCTGGAGCGTCATGGAAATGCTCTGTTTCCCCAGCCGGATATGGTATGTGAATGCAATGATATGCTGTATCTGGCAGTGCGCAGAGACTGTATTCTGCAGGCAAGAGAACTGCTGAAACTGTAAAAGGGAAGGAGAATCACCGATGAAGATTATAATCGTGGGCGGCGGGCAGGTAGGCGGTTATATCGCTGATCTGCTGGTGAAGGAACATCATAGTGTGACAGTGATTGAAAACAGGGATAAAGCGCTGCAGGCACTGAGAAAAAACGGTCTGAGCGAGGACTGTATCCTGACGGGAGACGGAACAGATGCGGCAACACTGGAAAAGGCGGGGATTATGCGGTGCAATGCGCTGGTCTGCGCTACAGGACTGGATGAGACCAACCTGACGGTGGCTATGATGGCGAAATTCGAATACGATGTGCCGAAGGTGGTGGCCAGAGTCAATAACCCGAAAAACGCCTGGCTGTTTAATGCCGGCATGGGAATTGATGTGAAGATTAACCAGGCAGACATTATCGGGCATATGATCGCCGATGAAATGAACTATCAGTCGATTATGACGCTGATGAAACTGTCAAAAGGGGAATACTCTATCGTCCGGGTCCGTGTAGACTACCGCTCGCCAAATGTAAATAAATCCATCGCGGAACTTTCCCTTCCCGCTCAGGCGGTGCTGATCGCCATTTATGAAGATGACGCGCTGATTATCCCCCACGGCGAGACTGTGATCCGGGCAGGACAGTTTATTCTGGCTTTTGCGGACAATGAGGCCATGGAAGAACTGAACCGGATCTTCGGCTCTGCGGAAGGATAAAAAAATTCAAATAAAGGAGAATCTCTTGACAAGAGGCGGTCGGTCATGTATACTCAAATCATCCGAAATCATATTATATGTTTTCGGATGATTTGGAGGCGAATAGAAGAATTGGAAGAAAATTTATATGTCCCGGATGGTCTTTTGACTTTCTGGGAAGCTTCGAAAGAACTGGACCATGCCTATACCCTTTTTTCCAAAGCGTGCGGGCTGTCAGACGCTGCTTACTGGTCGCTGCTGTCGATCTCGGAGGGTGCCGTAACCCAGAGCCAGATCAGTGATCAGCTGTATTTCAGCCGTCAGACATTAAACTCGGCATTTAAACAGCTGCAGAAAAACGGGCTGATCCGACTGGAGACCTGCGAAGGGAACCAGCGGTCTAAACAGGCCTTCCTGACAGAGAAGGGAAAGGACTTTGTGGAGAAATATGTGGTTCAGATGTATCAGGCAGAGGAACGGGCATGGAATGGGCTGAACAGGGAGGAGCAGGAGGCGCTGACCCGCCTGACCCGGAAGTTCAGCGGCCTGATTCAGAAGGAGCTGCAAAAGGTACAGGAAAAACAGACAGATTGACGAATCAAAAGCGCCGCTTTTTGAAAGCAGCGCCGGATGAGCTGTCGATGCGCTCGATTATTTTCAAATAATTGGGCGCGTTTTTATATAACAGGAAACTTCGTTCCCTGTTATATAAAAACGCTCCGCGGGGATGCGCACTCGCGCGAAGTGGAAATTTGTCGCTGAAGCGACCGCGCTCGGCGCGAGAGTTCCGCAAGCGGAACTCTTTATTTCTTTATAGGAAATTCCGATTTTTGGATAAGGGGGAAAAGAAGCCCTGCTGATCGAACATATGTTAGATCAACAGGGGAATGGACATG
>CAJFOT010000052.1 GCA_904397815.1 Candidatus Paralachnospira sangeri | reverse complement strand
CCGCGGCTGTCGGGGCCGTTTGGACTGTGACAAGCCCTCCTGAACGAAAACCTATATGTTTTCGCTTGGGGCTTACGCTGGGTTAAGGTAGCCAAAAATAATGGTCTGTGCTATACTGGCGTCATGAGAGTGAGGAGGAAGTGCTGTTTTACTGACGAAACAATACGAAAGGAAAAAGTATGTCTTTACAGGGATCGTTTCAGGAAAAAACAAAAACGGAACTGAGGGAGCCGAAGTTCTACCATGTGATCATGCATAATGATGACTTTACCACGATGGATTTTGTGGTCAGGCTGCTGGTTCAGCTGTTTCACAAGGAGGAGCAGGAGGCAGTCAGGCTGATGTACGCGGTGCACCGGGCGGGCAGCGCGGCGGTGGGAACCTATACCTATGATATCGCCCAGACAAAAGCCCAGACCGGGATGGCGATGGCCAGAGCAGAGGGTTTTCCCTTCCGGCTTACGGTGGAAGAGGCGTCCTGACAGAGCAGGTCTGATGAAGGCCTGTATCTGCCGATGTGACATGTTGAAGGAGGTATCTGTTGTGATGAAAATGAGTCGGGATGCAGGGGAGCTGCTGTATCAGACCATAGATTTTGCCAGGAATTCCGGCTATGAGTATGTGACGCCGGAGCATCTGCTCTATCTGCTCACCTTTAACCGGCAGTTCGGGCAGGCGTTTGCGGATTGCGGAGGGGATGTGGAACTGCTCAGAGAGCAGGTGGGCGAGTTCCTTTCCAATGCCGTTTATCTGACAGAGAGCGGGCAGGAGCCCCAGCTGACAGAGGGGATGAATCATCTGCTGGCTGTGGCCCAGAGCCAGGCGGCCAGCAGCGGCAGGGAAGAAACGGATGTGATCCACCTTGTATATGGCCTTTTTCTCCAGGAGGAGAGTTTCGGCGTGTATTATATAGAAATTCAGGGTGTGGAGGAGATGGAACTTCTCTCCCGGATGACAGAGCTGGGACAGGGGGAGAGCGGAACCCGGACCCGGCAGCAGGAAGGGCGGAAGAAGAAACCGGAGCGGTGGGAGCAGTACGCCCCCTGTCTGAATGATATAGCGGATACGGTAAATCCGCTGATCGGGCGGGAAGAGGAACTGGAGCGGACGATTCAGATCCTCTGCCGGAAGGAGAAAAATAATCCTCTCCATATCGGAGAACCGGGGGTGGGAAAGACGGCTATCACTTTCGGCCTGGCCCGCAGGCTCAGGGACGGAAAGGTTCCGGAGGCGCTGAAGGGAGGGCGGATCTTTTCTCTGGATCTGGGAGGCATGCTGGCAGGCACCCAGTACAGAGGGGATTTCGAGAAGCGGTTCAAGGAGATTATGAGCGGCATCGAGAAGGAAGAAAAGCCTATCGTCTACATCGATGAGATTCATAATATCGTGGGTGCCGGGGCGGTGAACGGGGGCAGCCTGGATGCTTCCAACCTGCTGAAGCCCTATCTGGCCCAGGGCCATGTCCGGTTTATCGGCGCCACTACTTATACAGAATACAAAAAGCATTTTGAGAAAAACCGAAGCCTGGTGCGCCGGTTTCAGAACGTGGTGATCCATGAGCCCAGCCAGGAGGACACGGTGAAAATCCTGGAGGGCCTGCGGGAAGGCTATGAACAGTATCACGGCGTGAAATATGAGGAAGGCGTGCTGGCTTATGCGGTGGCTGCCAGCGTCCGCTATATGAATGAGCGTTTCCTGCCGGATAAGGCCATCGATCTGATCGATGAGGCCGGGGCATACCGCCAGCTTCATCCTCTGAACCAGCCGGAGCAGACTGTGGACCGGAAACTGATCGACCAGGTGCTGACCTCCATCTGCCAGGTGCCTATCGAGAATCCCGGGGAAGACGGGATGGAGCAGCTGGCGATGCTGAAGGAACGGATGGAGTCCCAGATCTTCGGTCAGGAGGAGGCCGTGGATCAGGTGGTAAACGCGGTGAAATTCGCCCGGGCCGGTCTGATGGATGAGGGGAAGCCTATGGCCAGCCTTCTGTTTGTCGGGCCTACCGGTGTGGGAAAGACAGAGGTAGCCCGGACTCTGGCCAGAGAGCTGGGGGTATCCCTGATCCGTTTTGATATGAGCGAATATGGGGAAAAGCATGCCGTGGCGAAGCTGATCGGCGCGCCTGCCGGTTATGTGGGCTATGAGGAAGGGGGCCTGCTGACGGAAGCGGTCCGGAAAAGCCCTTACGCTGTAGTGCTGCTGGATGAGATTGAGAAAGCCCATCCTGACATTTACAATGTTCTTCTTCAGGTTATGGATTATGCCACCCTCACGGATAACCAGGGGAGGAAGGCGGACTTCTCCAATGTGATTCTCATTATGACCTCCAATGCCGGCGCCAGCCGTCTGGGGAAAGAGCAGATCGGCTTCAGCCGGGGCAATTTTCAGCAGGATGTGATCACAGAGGAGGTAAAGCACATCTTCCAGCCGGAGTTTCTGAACCGGCTGAACCGGATTGTTATTTTCCATCCCATGGATGAGAAAATGGCAGAACAGATCACGGTAAAGAAACTGACAGAGCTGAAGGAGAAGCTGGCAGCCAGAGGCGTGGACTTCCGGTTTACCGGACAGGCCTCCGCCTATGTGAGGGAGCATGGAATCAGCCGGGAGTACGGCGCCCGGGAGATCCAGAGGGTCATCGACAGTCAGATCAAGCCGCTGCTGTCGGATGCCCTGCTGTTCGGCACCCTGAAATCAGGGGGCGTCTGCTGTCTGGACGCTGAGGCCGGTACCCTGCGGGTGGAATTTCCTGGGAACAGCTGACCCGGGAGCCGATGGACAGGAGCCGCCTGCCCGGGGATCAGGCAGTTCCTGCCCGGAATGCCATTGGCTGTACAGGCCGGGCTGGCGTCTGCTGCGGGAGCGCTGCCGCCTGCCACGGCAGATCAGGACAGCTGTCTGCCTCAGGCTCACTGGCAGAATACGATGATCCGCCGGGGAGTGGTCTGGGGCGGGATGCTTCTGGTAGTAACGGAATAAAACACAGCCAGGTACTGGCCTGCCGGGCTGCACCGGTAGGGCTGACCGTTGGCGGTGGATATGGTGGTATTGGTTCCGATGTTCAGCTGGAGAGACTGGTCGGCGGCGGTGAGATTTTCATCGAAATAGCCGGCGGAGGCGCTCTCATTCTGCTGCCTTCTGCCGATGATCAGCGCCTGGTACTGGGGCGGAAAAATCAGTGTGACCGGACTGTCAGGGTCATAAAAGGCTGTCACAGGCATGCCGGGAAAGAGCCGCACATTGTCGATGACGAAGGTATCCGGCCCTACGATGAACCGGACGATGCCGTCAGAGGTAAAGAGAGAAACCAGGCTGGAACAGCACTGATCCTGCATGGGAGTAATATTCTGGATCACGCCGTATACCGGCTTCAGAAAGGATTGAGCCATAGCTTTCTCCTCTGGTTCATGTTCATATTAGAGTATGCGGCGGAAAGGGGTTCGGTGACACCGGGTTCATGGAGGATTTTATGTATAAAATAATGATTGTGGAGGATGACCGGACGATTGCCGGGGTGCTGGAGCGGCAGCTGGAACGCTGGGGCTGCTCCGTGTACACGGTTCAGGATTTCGGCGCTGTCCTGGAGGAATTCCGGGAACAGGCGCCGGATCTGGTTCTGATGGATATTGTTCTTCCCTTTTATGACGGATATTACTGGTGCGGGGAGATCCGCAGAGTCAGCCGGGTGCCGATAATCTTTATCTCCTCGGCGGGAGAGGATATGAACCTGATTATGGCGGTTCAGATGGGCGCGGATGATTTTATCGCCAAGCCTTTCAGCCTGGATGTGGCCATGGCGAAAATCCAGGCGCTGCTGCGCCGGACCTATGCCTTCGGCGGAGACTGGGACACCCTGCGGGTCCGGGGAGCAGTGCTGAATCTGACGGAGGCGGCGCTGACCTGGGGAGATGCCCGGCTGAAGCTGTCGGGAAATGAGTTTAAGATTCTGCGGACACTGATGGAACGGGCAGGTAGCCCTGTATCCCGGGATGAGCTGATCCGGCAGTTGTGGGAGACAGACAGTTTCATTGATGACAATACGCTGACAGTCAATATCACCAGGCTGCGCCGGCGGCTGGAGAAAATCGGCCTGGACGGGTTTATCAGGACTCGCAGAGGGCTGGGCTATATCATAGAGAAGGATGGCTGAACAGAGAAGGACTGATGGACAGAAAAGGATTTGCGGATAGAAAAAAGGATAGCTGACGGGATGAATGGATATATAAAGGCAAATAAAATGAGTATCATGCTGACAGGCGCAATGATGGCAGTGACAGCAGTGATCTATGGACTATACCGTCTGCCCTGGGGGCCGGCGGTTTATGTGATTTTAATGGAGGCAGTGATCCTGGCGGGGGTGCTGGCGGCGGGGTATCCCGGTTACTGCAACCGCCTGCGCCAGCTCCGTGTAGTGAAAAATCAGGCGGAATATACCATGGGGGAGCTGCCCCGCCCGGCCGGGGAGACAGAAAGACGGTATCAGGAGATTCTGAAAGAAATGTACCGCCGCCAGAAGGTTCTCCAGGACAGGCTGGAGGAGTCTGTACGGGATTCCAGGCAGTATTATACCCGATGGTCCCATCAGATCAAGACGCCCATCGCCGGTATCCGCCTGCTGCTTCAGGAGGAAAGCCCTGACAGGGCCGCGCTGAACCGGGAGCTGTACCGGATCGAACAGTATGTGGAGATGGTGCTCCAGTATCAGCGGCTGGGCGGCGGGACGGATGATCTGGTGCTGGAAGCCTGCAGCCTGGCTGATATTGTCAAAGCTGCGGTGAAGAAAACGGCTGTCCTTTTCCGTCATCAGGATGTGTCTCTGGAACTGGGCGATCTGGAGGCTGAGGTGGTGACAGATGAGAAATGGCTTTCCTTTGTCATTGAGCAGCTGGCAGCCAACGCAGCCAAATATACCAGAAAAGGAAAGGTATGGATCGGCCTGGACCGCGGGCAGCCGGGCACTGTGCTGATGGTCCGGGATACAGGCATCGGCATCCTGCCGGAGGATCTGCCCAGGATCTTTGAGTGGGGCTATACTGGCTATAACGGCAGAAAGGACCGGCGTGCCACGGGGATCGGCCTGACCCTGTGCCGCCAGACTCTGGAACGCCTGGGCCATTCTGTCAGGATCGACTCCCTGCCGGGGGAGGGAACCTCTGTGTATGTGGATCTGACACGCCGTAAAATAAGCTATGACTGATTGATCTCCCGGTTCTGCCGCGGACTGAACCGGGGATGGGAGGCACCTTACATGGATGTAAGGTTGGACAGGCAAAATGTAAGCTGATTCGATGGAAGGAATGGTGTTCTGCTTCTATAATAATCTCATCAGACGTAACAGTTCAGCCAAGCAGAAAATGAAAATACAGTCTTTAGCACGCAAGCGTGCACAGCCTGCCTTTTCATTTTCTGCATGGCTGAACTGTTACCATCAGACCGATAAAGGAGAGAGACAAATGGCGTTGCTGGAAGTAAGACATCTGAAAAAGATATATACAGCCCGGTTCGGCGGCATGCGGGTGCAGGCGCTGACGGATGTGAATTTTACGGTGGAAGAGGGAGAATATGTGGCCATCATGGGAGAGAGCGGGTCAGGAAAGACTACGCTGTTAAATATGATGGCGGCTCTGGATAAGCCTACCGGCGGCGAGGTGCTGCTGCGGGGGAAACCCATGTCAGAAATTTCCGACCGGCAGCTGGCGGCTTTCCGCAGGGAGAATCTGGGATTTGTGTTCCAGGATTTTAACCTGCTGGATACCTTTTCCATCCGGGATAACATTTACCTTCCTCTGGTGCTTTCCAGAAAGAGTCCCGATGAGATGGAGAAGCGGATCCGGCCTCTGAGCCGGATGCTGGGGATCAGCGATCTGCTGGACAAATATCCCTATGAGCTGTCAGGAGGGCAGCAGCAGCGGGCGGCTGTGGCCCGGGCATTGATTACAGATCCCCAGATCGTCCTGGCAGATGAGCCCACAGGGGCACTGGACTCAAAGGCTGCCGATGACCTGATGCACACATTTGAGGAGATTAACAGGCAGGGGCAGACCATTGTGATGGTGACCCACAGTGTCAGGGCAGCCAGCCATGCGGGCAGGGTGCTTTTCATCAGGGACGGGGCAGTGTATCATCAGATTTACAGAGGGAATACGAGAGAGGATGAGATGTATCAGCGGATCTCGGATACCCTGACTGTTCTGGCCACAGGAGGAAAGCATCATGAGTAAATTGTTTTATTTCCGCCTGGCCTGTGACAATATCCGTAAAAATAAAAGTATTTACCTGCCCTATCTGCTGGCGGCCTCCATGCTGGCGGCGCTGTATTACATCCTGTCCTCTGTGGCGGTGATGACGGCACAGAGCGGTGCAAAAGGAAGCGGTGTGATGGTGGAGCTGCTGCAGATCAGCGCCGGCATCGCGGCTTTTCTGGCTGTGATTATCCTGTTTTACATCAACAGCTTTGTGATAAAGCAGCGGAAGAAGGAACTGGGGCTGTACTGTATCCTGGGAATGGAGCGCCGCCATCTCTCGGTGATGATGGTGTGGGAGACGGCGGTCAGCCTGGTAATCACGCTGGCGGCAGGGATTCTGGCCGGCTGCCTGCTGAGTCAGCTGATGTTTTTGCTGCTGATGGGAATCGCCCGGCTGTCTGTCCGGCTGACCTTCCAGATTCCGCTGGGATCCGTGGCTGACACCTGCTGTCTGTTCAGCATCGGCTTCGGACTGGTGCTTTTTTACTTTATAGGAAATTCCGATTTTGGATAAGGGGGAAAAGAAGCCTTGCTGATCGAACATATGTTAGATCAGCAAGGAAATGGACATG
>CAJFOT010000051.1 GCA_904397815.1 Candidatus Paralachnospira sangeri | reverse complement strand
CACCTGGTGAAGAGGCCCTCTGCCGATGAACCTGGTGCGTCTTAAGGCTTAGCTCGGCGGAAGCGGTAGCCCGTTTGCGGCACCCTCTCCCTGCGGCTGGCAATGCCGTCACAGCTGTGTAAGCCCCTGAACGAAAACAACCTCATTCCCCGAATTCAGCAGCGCATCGTTTCATCATTTCCCGTATCGGCAGGTGGTAGGGGCATCTGCTTTCGCATTCGCCGCATTCTACACAGGCGGAGGCTTTTACTGCCAGGGTGCTGTACCGTTCTCTGGCCCAGCCTTCCAGGCCGTACCGTTCCAGATAGCCTGCGAACAGGAATACATTGGGGATGCTGATGCCGGCGGTGCAGGGGCCGCAGTAGCCGCAGCGGCGGCAGAAATTTTCGCCCAGAAGCGCCCGCACCTCATCCAGTTTTTTCTGCTCTTCTGCCGTCAGAGGAGCGTGGTTGGAACAGGCTGCGATGTTTTCTTCCAGCTCGTGAGGCTCTGCCATGCCGGGGATGATAACAGTCACATCAGGATTGGAGGCGATATAGCGCAGCGCCAGCGTGGCATCTTCAATGGCGCCGCCGGCCAGAGGCTTCATGGCAATGAAGCCGATGTTATGTTCCTGACATTTGCGGATCAGCTCGGCTCCCTGGTTTTCTACGATATTGTAAGGGAACATAATAGTCTCCACCCAGGGCAGGGACAGAGCACGCTCAAAGACAGCCAGGCTGTGGGCAGTCAGGCCGATGTGGCCGATTTTTCCTGCTTCCTTTGCATCCACCAGGGCTTCCAGGGCACCGCCGGGACCGATGACGGTATCCAGCTGTTCCATGCTGGGGTTATGTACCTGGTACAGGTCGATATAATCAGTCCGGAGATTGTGCAGGCTGGTTTCCACATCCTGCGCCATGGCTTCTTTTGTCCTGGCCATTGATTTGGTAGCCAGAATAAAGCGATCCCGAAGCCCCTCCAGTGCTTCTCCCAGGTAACTTTCGCTGACAGTATATCCTCTGGCGGTATCGATATAGTTTACCCCTGCATCGGCCAGCTGGAGAACCAGCTTTCTGGTATCAGCGGCAGTGACCCTCTGGATGGGGATTCCGCCGAATCCCAGACGGGATATTTTCAGGCCGGTTTTGCCTAATGTAACATATTCCATAGCTTTCACCTCAGTTAAATTACAGATTTTCTTTTTATTATAATCGGAGAAAGGCCCTTTGTCCATAGAGCAGCAGCAGGTACAGACGGGAAAAATATGATTCTAATCTATGGACTTTACAGTGGTAAGATGTTAGAATAATGTAGTAGTTTAACATGGTGAAAGGGCGAAGAATGTATGAATAAAAAGATTAAAACGGAGGCAGTCGATCATCTGTTTCAGGCTGTCCTGACATTAAAAACGATAGATGAATGCTACAGCTTTTTCGAGGATGTGTGTACAGTCAATGAGCTCCTGTCCTTCTCCCAGCGATATGAGGTGGCGAAGATGCTGCGGGACAAGAAAACCTATCTGGAGATAGCGGAAAAAACAGGCGCCTCCACAGCGACCATCAGCCGTGTGAACCGTTCGCTGAACTATGGCAGCGACGGCTATGATATGGTATTTGCCCGGCTGAAAGAAGCGGAGGACGGGAAGGAAGAATGACAGAGACAGCAGGGACGGTCAGGAAGCCGGCGGAGCACTCCGGGATACAGGCAAGGGGTTTGAGCCGGGACGGGATCAAATACATAGCCATGGTCACCATGCTCCTGAATCATATTTCCACGATTTTCATGGAGTCCGGCAGCGTGCTGGCAGAGATTTTTCTGGATATCGGGTATTTTACTGCCCCGGTGATGTGTTATTTTCTGGCGGAGGGCTATCAGTATACCCATTCCAAGAGAAAGTACGGCTGCCGCCTGGCGCTGTTTGCCCTGATTTCGGAGTTTCCCTACTGCCTGGCCTTTACGACGGAGGGCGTGATCGGATTTGCCGGTATGAATATGATCTTCACGCTGCTGCTCTGTTTCTGCATCCTCTATGTACTGGACAGGGTACCCGGCCGGCTGGCGAGGGTGCTGGCTGTGGCCGGCCTGATTCTTCTCTCTTCCATTTCCGACTGGGCACTGCTGGCGCCGGTATTCACCCTTCTCTTTGCGTGGGCAGGCAGGTCAAAACAGAAAACAGCCGCGGCCTTCGGAATTGCCGCTCTGCTGTTCGGACTGCTGAATTATGAGGGCGGCGTGGGACGGTTTCCTGCCGGAATCAATCTCCTCTACACCCTGGGCTGCATGGCCGGGGTTGCGCTGGCCGGGTTCGCGATTGTATGTTTGTATAACGGGAAGCGGATGGAGAAGGGGAAGGCAGTTCTCCAAGTGGTTTTTCTATCTGTTCTACCCGGTACATTTGCTGATTTTGGGTGTGATCAGGGTTTTGGGGTGAGGGAGATTTTGAAAAAGATGTATTTTTATTCGGAGAGCTGTCATACACCCGGACGGAAAGGTCAATCGAGTAACGGCTCCGGGAACTGTCGGCCGGCATCGGTCTCCACAGGGACAGGAGCCGTTACTCGATTGACCTTTCCTGTTGACTGGATATGTGAAGGAACAAAAACGTAATAGGATTCACTTTGATTCAGAAATCTGTGGAATCAGCATACTCCGGCAGCGGCCAGCAGCAGGGTGATGATGAGCGCGATGACCGGCACAAGGGTTGTGCTGACGAAAATGTGTTTGTAGCAGTCCTTCATCGGTTCGTTGCACAGGCTGCTGACTGTGGTGACGCCGCCGCAGTGGGGCATGGAATCGAAGCCGGTGGAGGCGATGGCGCATATTCTGTGGAGGACAGAAGGGTTGGCGCCTGTGCTCAGCCATGTTTCGGCCAGGGTATTCAGGGCGATGGTCAGCCCGCCGCTGGCGGAGCCGGTGATGCCGCACAACAGATTGACAGAGACAGCGGCTGAAACATAGCTGTTCCCTGATATGGCGGCAGTCAGTCCGGTGATGGCTGAGAAGCCGGGAATGGCCTGAATGACACTGCCGAAGGCAACGATGCTGGCAAAGTTAATCAGAGGGACGGGCCAGGCCATGGAACCTTTGACGGCTGCTTCCTTCAGCTTTTTAAACTTGCCGGGATGAAGGAGAAAAACGGATACGATTGCCGCAAAAATAGCGGTATTTACTGCGTCAGTGGACGAAAAAACGACGCCGAAGGTTCCGTTGGCCAGTGTGATGTAAAGGACAATTAAAATCAGAATAGGCAGGAACGCTTTTACAATGCCGGGACAGTCCTGGCGGGATACAGGCGCTCCGGTCTGCAGGTTAATGGTGGAATCGGGATCGTACCCGATTCCTTTTTTCGCGTAAACTTTTACCTGAAACTGCAGGTATGCGTAGCCCAGCACAATAATGATTACAGCGCTGATGATTCCCAGAACCGCTCCGGCAGTGGGCTGAGTTCCAAAGTACAGAGGCGGCAGCACATTGGCCAGCTGGGGTGAACCCGGCAGGGAACCCATGGCAAATGTGGCCTGTCCCCAGGTGATAATCGCCGGGAGAAGAACTTTTGGAATATTGGCTTCTTCAATCAGCACAATGGCGAAAGGCAGGACGGTAAAAACGACTACCATGGCACTGACACCGCCGTATACCAGGATACCGGTGGTCAGACCGATCACCAGAATCGTACTCTTTTTTCCCAGCAGATCGATAAAGGTATAGGCGATTTTATGGGCGCTGCCTGATTCACCCATCACCTGTCCGTATATGGTGGACAGAATAAACATAATCAGCAGTTGTCCGAAATAGGTGATAAACCCATTGACATAATAATCCGTCAGCGTTTCCCATATGCCCAGGCCGTTGGTCAGTCCTGCGGCCAGAGCGGCTGTAATGGAAGCGATCAGAGGATTCACGCCTTTAAAGATCATGAAAATCAGTATTGCAATCGAGAGAAAAAGACCAAATATCTGAAACGCGGCCATACTTGTCACCCCATTTTACCTGCGCGCAAAGTCATCCACTGCTTTTGACATCATCTGGACATTTTCCAGTCGGGCATTGAAGGGAATGTCACAGCCGGAGCAGACGATGTAGCCTGTCGGCCCGATATTGTTCAGCAGTTTTGTAACGTAGTCATATACATCGGATGGTTTGCCGAAAGCCAGCATTTCCGCGGAAACATCTCCCATGATGCACATGCGGTCGCCGACGGCTTCTTTTGCCTTAAAAATGTCGGTTTTACCGTCCAGAGCCATGACGCATTTTTTAGCGGGAAGCTCCCGGAAATATGACAGTCCCAGATCCCAGCAGGAGTCCAGATGAAGGATGGGAATGACCTGATAATTAACGCACAGATCCACCAGCTCACGGATATATTTCCAGGAATAATGTTCGAACCATTCCCGGTTAATCATGCCGGGAGTCCCCCGCCAGCCTCCGACCCAGACGCCATAGGGTTTGTGGTCAGATTCAAACAGCTGTGTATACTGTTTCATGTTATAGGCGTGGGTAACCGCAAAAACTTCATCTACTTTCTCCGGAATTTCCATCAGATCCTCTGTGAGAAATTCCATCAGAGAGCGGCCGCCGCAGAACATTTCGAAGGGAGACAGAACGTTTGATTCTTTTATACAGGGCAGTCCGGCTTCGTAAAATCTACGGGCAGCGGTGGGGGCGTAATCGCTGAATATTTTGATTTTGGACTGGGGATCTCCCAGTTTTTCCACCAAAAACCGCTGATACCACTGTTCAAAGCCATTTTCGAGGATGTCGTCATAATCATCCTGGCTGATGAGAGGCTGTTCCCGTATCTGCCAGAGCTCATTGTCAGGCAAATCTATGCCGGGAACCAATACCTGAGAAAGCCACATCAGGGACAGTCCATAAGGACACATAGTCCGGGACTGGACACCGTCGAAATTTCCCATCCGCTGCGTTGCCTCAATATTCACGGTACAGTTCAGTTCCGGCTCACGCAGGTAATCTGCCAGTTTCACCCCCATAAATGCCGCATTGGATGCAGTTCCGCCGGAGATCAGAGGCACTTTGTCTACCGGTTCCAGTGCGATGGCAGCTTCATATCTGGCAAGTCGTTCTTCATATAATCCCATAAATATTCTCCTTTTTCTTACAATGCCTGCGGGACAGTTTGTCTGCCCGCAGAAAATCTGTCAGATATATCTGATTGAAAGTTTCTCTGTTTGACATCGATGTTATCTGTATATTAGAATAATCCAGAGAAGGCAAAAAAACATCATACCAGGTTCCCATTCGCAAACAGAAAATAATGTGCGAAATGCACAGGGGTGATGATAGGGGGAATGAAATATGCGGCTGTCACTTTACACGATTGTGGAGGAATTGAATATGCCTCCGGAGACGGTTAAACTGAATATTGCGGCTCATCATGGTTATCAGCATGTACGGATACGTCAGGAGGGAGAGACAGAATGGCTGGCAGACTGTGTATATCTGGCAGACTGCTGTTCTGAACAGGACAGAACCATACCGGATACCAGCTGTATGATTTATTGCCATTCTGACAGACTGCCGGATGGAATCACCTGCTGCAGTCTGGGCAATGACGGGGAAAAAACAAAAGTAATGAACCAGATCCTGGAGATATTTGACCGTTATCAGCGATATGAAATGGAGATACTGGACATGCTGCGCTGGCAAAGACCAATGCAGGAAATGATTACGCTGCTGTCCCGGATATTTCAGAATCCCGTTTATCTGCTGGATTCCAGTTTCAGGGTTCTGGCTATTGATGAGAGCCCGGATCTGATTGAATTTAGTGTGACCTGGAAACGGATGAGGGAGCGGGGGTACATGTTTGTCGATACTGTCAGTTCGCTGATGAATAATCCAAACTGGAAGAAAATGGAGGAGATGGAGGAGCCGTCTCTGATTATTCCGGGAGGGCCTGACTGGCCGGAGTTTTATATTCCTTTTATAAACTGCAACATCCGTATAACCGGCAGAGTCTGCGCGCATTTTTTTGTGCTGGAGGCATACCGCAAACTCACCCGGGGGATGGAAGACCTGGCTGGAACCTTTGCGGAACATTTGGCGGAGGGCCTGATGCTGGATGATTTTGACCCGGATGCGAAGGGAAATTATTATGAGCATTTTCTCAATGATGTGATGGCTGGAACCCTAAAGGACAGGGAACTGATTCAGGAGCAGCTGACACCGATGGGATGGCAGATGGAGGATACCTACTGTGTGCTGGCTGTGGATTCCGCTTCCCGCAACCATTCTTTCGTTCATTTTCTGGCAAACCGACTGGATTATTTCGGCGGAAAAACAGCCTCTGATAAAGCAGGGATGTACTGTGTTTTCTGTGTACAGAGTTCGGAGCGGTATCAATATCTGATACAGCAGCTGGGGATTTTGTTCCGTCATGCCCATGTGGCCTGTGGCTTAAGCATGTGCTTCAGCGGCTTTGCCCATTTGGGCAGGTATCGGGTACAGGGCCGGTTTGCCCTGGAATGGGGAAAGGGGCAGCGTCCGGAGGAAATGCTGCATGTGTATCGAGACTATATTATGGAGCATATTTTTTCCGTCAGCGGACAGGCTATTCCGCTGGGAGAAGCCTGTGAATATGCGCTGGAACTGCTGGAGAAGGCGGACAATCGCTTTTCGGCCCATTATTATGATACACTATATGCTTATCTGGTAAATGAGCGCAGTCTGATCCGGACGGCAGAGGCACTGAAAATTCACAGAAATACACTGCTGAATCGGATCAGCAGGATTGAGAAGCTGACGGGAGCGGATCTGGATGATCCTGACCAGAGATTCCGGCTGCTGCTGTCCTACAAAATAAAGGAATTTCTGAAAGAAAATAAACCTGTTTAATTCTCTGAATCCTGCCTCTCATTCATATGGTCGATCAGGGATTCGATGATCTGTTTTTTTACATAGACATCGAAGGCCAGCATACAGATGAAGGAAAAACTCTGCATCGCGTCCTGTTCTTCCTCTGGCAGGGATGTGAAGGTGCCGGAAGCAACTTGATATTTCTTTTCCACATCCCGGATCAGGAGATCCAGCTGTTCTTTTTCCAGGGCGAACACTTCTTCATAGATCTCTTCCAGGTTCAGCCCCTCCTTCCGGCCGAAATATTTTTCGCATATGGGCATCAGCAGGGACTGGATGTCGTTAATGCTGAGAATATTTTTGAAATAATAGATAAACAGCAGAAGGAGCATGTGATCCTTGGAATATTTCTTTTTGTTGGGCGGAGGGAGCAGACGGTTTTTGGCGTAGTTGTTAATCATGGTTTTGGTCAGAATCTTATCCTCCGGGTAGCGCTTGGAATGCTCCAGGTGACTGTCCATAAAGGTGGTTACCTGATCCATATACAGGTCGATGTTGGGGATCTCCTCTGCCTTGATATGATCTATTTTTGAAAGCTGCTTTAGTATATCGCTGATATGTGTCATTTGATCGTTCATTTTTTCACCTCTGCCTTATATTATATAGTATTCAAAACTATATGACAAGCGGCAAATGCTGTCTTTTGCGTTTTTGCCGAAAATTTCAGAGTCCGGACGCGGCTGACGCGCGGCTTACTCTCCGATATGCTCCAGCCCCTGGCTCAGCATAGTGCGGACATGCTGGTCGGCCAGGCTGTAGTAGATGGTGCGGCCGTCCCGGCGGAATTTTACCAGGCGGCTCTGCTTCAGCACCCGCAGCTGGTGGGAGATGGAGCTCTGGCTCATGCCCAGCGCCTGGGAAATATCCATCACGCACATTTCGCCGCCGGAGAGCACGAATAAAATTTTGATTCTGGTGCTGTCGGCGAATACCTTAAACAGCTCGGCCAGATAATATACTTCCTCGTCGGTGGGAATCTGAGAGAAGGTTTCCTGTTCTTGATTCATAGCGTTTATGCCTTTCTGTCATGATTTCTGTTTTCTATTTTAGCACAGATTGGGAATTCTGGGTAATGGTTTTTAGGACGGGAATTTTTTGCGTGACAGGGTCTGGAATCATTGCTATAATAGAACAATACAAAGATTCATGGAAATGAAAACCAATGGACAGGAGGGTAAACTATGGGAATTTTTGGAGGCCAGCTGGCCAATGTGGTGGAATGGGAAGAGTACCGGGATGACATAATCTTCTGGAAATTCGCCAATAAAGAAATTAAAAAGGGAAGCCGTCTGATTATCCGCCAGGGCCAGGACGCGATTTTCATGTATAACGGCATCGTGGAAGGGATCTTTGAGAATGAAGGCAATTATGATATCGAGTCGGATATCATTCCGTTCCTGTCTACCCTGGCCGGGTTTAAATTCGGATTCAACAGCGGTCTGCGGGCCGAGGTGCTGTTTGTCAATACCAGAGAATTTAATGTGAAATGGGGCACGAAAAATGCCATCAACCTGCCGGCGCCCAACCTGCCGGGCGGCATGCCGGTGCGGGCTTTCGGCACCTTCCAGTTCAAGGCATCGGATTATATGAAGCTGATCGAAAATGTGGCCGGCGTAAAGCAGCAGTTTACAGTAGATGAAGTAAAAGAGCGGGTGATCGCCCGCCTGGACCAGCTGCTGATGAAGTGGATCGTAAAGGAAGGCAAGGACATGTTCAACCTCCAGGCCAATGCCTACGATATCTCCAAGGGAATCCGCCAGGATCTGAACGAGGAGCTGGCAGAAATCGGCCTGACCGTCACGGCATTTTCCATTCAGAGCGTCACCTATCCGGAGGAAATCCAGAAAATGATTCAGAAGGTGGCTGCCCAGAGCATGATCGGAAACCAGATGGGTACCTATCAGAATGTGGCGATGGTGGACGCCATGACAGCCAATGCCGGCCGGGGCGGCTCCGGCATCGCCCAGGATATGATGGGAATGCAGATGGGCATGATGATGGGTCAGCAGATGATGAACCAGATGAATCAGATGAGCCAGATGAACCAGGCAGGGCAGATGAATCAGGGCCAGCCGGGACAGATGAATCAGGCCCAGGCAGGGCAGTACCAGGCGCCTCAGGCCGGAGGCGGAGACACCGGCGGTGTGGCATTTTGTCCCAACTGCGGCGCCCAGACAGTGCCGGGAGCGAATTTCTGTGTAAAATGCGGTACAAAGCTGAATGGATAAGATAAGGCGGTATTGATTGGTATGAATTATTTAGAAGAACTGAACCCGATGCAGCAGGAGGCAGTGAAGGCCACAGAAGGGCCTGTGCTGGTTCTGGCCGGCGCCGGGTCAGGAAAGACAAGGGCGCTGACGTACAGGATCGCCTATCTCATCGAGGAGGAGGGAGTCAATCCCTGGAACATCCTGGCCATCACCTTTACGAACAAAGCGGCGGGAGAGATGCGGGAACGGGTAAACCAGCTGGTCAGCTTCGGCGCGGAAAGCATCTGGGTTTCCACCTTCCACTCCGCCTGCGTCCGGATCCTGCGGCGGCATATCGAAGAGCTGGGCTATACGACGAAATTTACCATTTATGACGCCGACGACCAGCGGACACTGATGCGCCAGCTGCTGAAGCAGATGGATGTGGACACAAAGCTCTACAGAGACCGGGCGGTTCTGGCCCAGATCTCCGACGCGAAAAACAACATGATTTCTCCCGATGAATTTTCCGTCAATGCCTCCGGCAATTTCCGCCAGATGAAGGTGGCGGAAATTTACACAGCCTATCAGGAAGAACTGAAGAAAAACAACGCCCTGGACTTTGACGACCTGCTGGTAAAGACAGTGGAGCTGCTCCAGGGAAACAGCGATATCAGGGAATATTATCAGGACCGGTTCCGCTATATCATGGTGGATGAGTATCAGGACACCAACCGGGTACAGTTTGAGCTGATCCGCATTCTGGCGGGAAAATATCAGAATCTGTGCGTGGTGGGAGACGATGACCAGTCCATTTACCGGTTCCGGGGAGCGGACATCACCAATATCCTGAATTTTGAGCAGGAATTTCCCGGGGCGAAGGTCATCAAGCTGGAACAGAACTACCGTTCCACCCAGTACATCCTGGACGCGGCCAACGAAGTGATCCGCAACAACGAGGGGCGGAAGGAGAAGCGGCTGTGGACAGAAAACGGCGAGGGGAAAAAGCTGCGGGTACGTTCCTTCGATACCGGGTCGGAGGAGGCAGACGCCATTTCCAGAGAAATCACCGAGGCGGCCGCCGGCGGAATGGCATATCATGACTGCGCGGTTCTCTACAGAACCAACGCCCAGTCCCGTCCTCTGGAGGAGCGTTTCATCTACCGGAATATCCCCTATCAGCTGGTAGGCGGCGTGAATTTCTACCAGCGCAGGGAGATCAAGGATATTCTGGCTTACCTGAAAACCATCGACAGCGGCATGGACGATATGGCAGTCCAGCGGATCATCAACGTGCCCCGGCGGGGAATCGGCGCCACCTCCATCGGCAGAGTAGCCGAATTCGCCGCGGTCAACGACCTGAGCTTTTATGAGGCGCTGAAAGAGGCCAGCCTCATCCCCCGTCTGGGAAAGATACAGCAGAAGATCGAAGCTTTCGTCGACCAGATCGAAGCCTTCCGCCAGCAGGCAGACCAGCTGCCCCTCCCGGACCTGATCACAGCAGTGATGCAGGATACCGGCTATGAGGATGAAATCAGAAACGATGAGCCGGTAGAGGCCCAGGCCCGCATGGACAATATCCAGGAACTGATCAACAAGGCTGCGGAATTCGTCCGCAATGACCGGGAAAAAGAGGACGTGCTCAGCCGCTTCCTGGAGGAAGTGGCGCTGGTGGCCGATATCGACCGGACCGATGAAAATGAGGACCGGGTGCTGCTGATGACCCTCCACAGCGCGAAAGGACTGGAATTCCCCAGGGTGTACATGAGCGGCATGGAAGACGGCCTTTTCCCCAGCAGCAGGACGATCAGCTCAGAAGACCCGGCAGATCTGGAGGAGGAGCGCCGCCTGGCCTACGTAGGCATTACCAGAGCCAGAGAAGAGCTGACCATGACCTGGGCCAGACAGCGGATGGTCAACGGAGAGACCCGCTGGTGCAGACAGTCCAGATTCCTGGAGGAAATCCCGGAGGATCTGATCGACCGGAGCGAGGACGAAGCCCGATTCGCCAGAAGAAAGGCGGCTGCGGAAAGCGCAAAGCAGGCCGGCAATAAGAGAAGCCCCTACGCGGCGCCGAAAGCCGTGTTCGGCGCAGACGACTATACCCGCAGCGTGGGCAAACAGTTCACCGTCACCAAGGCAGCCTCCCTCAGCTACGGCCCCGGCGACCGGGTCAGACACGTAAAATACGGCGAGGGAACCGTAACCGCTGTCGTGGACGGTGCCAAAGACTACGAAGTGACAGTCCACTTCGACCGGGTCGGACAGAAAAAAATGTTCGCCTCCTTCGCCAAACTGGAAAAAATATAAATCGCAACAGTTCAGCCATGCAGGCCACAGACCGCCTGCTTTGCAGGCTATCCGCTGCTGCGCAGCTCCTGTCTGCGGCTGATGTGCGTTCCGCACATCTCAGAAAATGAAAAT
>CAJFOT010000050.1 GCA_904397815.1 Candidatus Paralachnospira sangeri | reverse complement strand
GGCGCAGCCGGGTACATAGAGGAAGAACCCCTGTTGCCGGTGGTGTCGTATATGCCGCCGATGTGTGATTTAGATTACTATAGCATTGTCTATTTGACATTGTACTTTTGATCCTGCGCGTTTTAAAATGAAATCTGAAATTAGAAAAATATTTATGGAAGAGAAACGGAAAGTGAGGTTATACATATGGAAAATCTGACATTTTACAATGGGGTGCATATGCCGGGTGAGGGGTTTGGCGTTTTTCAGGTGCCGGACGCTGATGTCTGCAGGAAAGCGGTTCTGGAAGCGATTCAGACCGGATACCGGCTGATTGATACAGCGGCGTTCTATATGAACGAAGAGGCTGTGGGCGCGGCGGTCAGAGAAGCGGTCGCGCAGGGGATCGTGAAGCTTCATATGAAGGGGCGAAGCAGGCCTTTGCCGTTTCCATGAAAAAGCTGGGCCTTGATTATCTCGACCTGTATCTGATCCACCAGCCCTATGGGGATGTGTATGGGGCATGGAAGGCTATGGAAGAGCTTTACCGGGAAGGGAAAATCAGAGCCATCGGCGTCGCGAATTTCTACCGCGGAAAGTTTGTGGAATTTGCGGAGATTGTCGACACAAAGCCTATGGTAAACCAGATTGAACTGCATCCGTTTTATGCCCAGTATGAGGCAATCCGGGAGATGAAAACCATCGACAGCCTGGACCTGGGACACAGTGAAATCATCGACCACAATGACCCGGCGGTAGTGAAGTACATCCTTTCGGCCAAAACGGCCGGGATTATACGGCAGATGCTGAACCGGCTGCCGAAAAGACCGCGTATGACAGTCGGAGATTTTTTCATGGATCCTCAGAGCGGCATTGTCAATATGCTGGATCATATGATCGAATCAGGAGACATCCCGCCTGTAATCGTAGTATGCGCAACTTTTGACGTTCAGAATCAGCCGCAGAACTTTTCCAGGTCAGTGGAGGAACTGTCCGTATTCCACCGGGATCTGCGGGAAAATCTGATCCCCGCCGTGGAGAGCCGGTTTCATACTTATGCGGAGGATACGACGGAGGACGGGCTGGAGGCATCCAGGGAACACAGAGCATTCGGCGGATTTTCCCTGGGAGCTGTCACCACCTGGTATCAGTTTATCCATAACCTGGATTACATCAAATATTTCCTTCCCATGAGCGGTGACTGCTGGATTATGGGAACGTACGGCGGACTGTATTATCCGGCGGAAACGGTGGATTACCTGGAGGAAATGCTGGAGTCAGAAGGCTGGCAGGAGCATGATTTCCGGATATATCAGGGAATCGGCACCAGTGATCCCATCTGGGACCAGACGGACA
This sequence comes from Candidatus Paralachnospira sangeri, assembly GCA_904397815.1. GTDB lineage: Bacteria > Bacillota > Clostridia > Lachnospirales > Lachnospiraceae > Paralachnospira_A > Paralachnospira_A sangeri. The sequence continues at coordinate 1,653 of CAJFOT010000050.1, read as the reverse complement.
GTCAGATACAGGAGATGCTTCGGAGAGAACGGTTTACGCCGGAAAATCTGCACTATGCCATTATAAGGAATGGCCGTCATGACATCGATGCCTGTGAACGGTATTTGTATCATGGCCTTCAGGATGTTTTTGGAAAGGAGATATGAACATGGTATTCTATTTTACAGCAACGGGCAACAGCCTTTACGCGGCCAGACATTTTTCTGAACAGCCTGTCAGTATCCCGCAGATCATGCGGGGAACCAGGCGGCAGTTTGCAGATGACAGCATCGACGTCATCTGCCCGGTTTATGCCGGCCAGCCGCCCGAACTGGTACTCCGCTTTCTGCGGGAATCCGGGTTTCAGACAGACTATTTCTATATGATTCTGACCTACGGCCATGACCAGAGCGATGCTCCGGAATTCACAGCCGGACTTTTGAAGCAATACGGGATTCATGTGGATTACATCGGAACAATTAAAATGGTGGACAATTATCTTCCTGTATTTGACATGGAAGAGGAAATGGCCATCGACAAACATGTAGAGGAACAGCTCACTGCTGAGAAAAAAGCGGTCGATGAGCGCAGGAGGGAAATCCCGGAAGCAACAGAAGAGGGCCGCGTCCTGCATGCCCGGGTTGCGGAAATGAATCAGAAGGAGCCTGCATTCAATAACGGCAGTCAGATCATGGTCCTGGAGGACTGTGTCGGCTGCGGGGTCTGCGGGCAGGTATGTCCGACAGATAATTTCTATATTGAAGATGGCCGGGCGAAACGGAAGAGCCAGACCTGTGAATTTTGTCTGGCCTGTGTCCACAACTGCCCGCAGAAAGCCATCGGCCTGCGTATGGCAGATAAAAACCCAAACGCCCGGTATCGGAATGAACATGTGTCTCTGAAGGAAATCATGGAAGCGAACGGCAGACAGTGAATGCTGCCACGCACAGCAGTCAGCTATTGATTTTCTCCCCTCCATCTGTTAAAATTCAGGTAACAGAAGTCAATGAGGTTAATACCGCTGCAGTGCAAAAGAATCAGGATTTGCATGCCCGCTATGCGCGATATAAAAACATCTTAAAAAATTTTACGATCATGCATGATGTTTTTATGCGGAACGTCTTTAAGAAAAAGGAATGTACAGAATATGTACTCCGGATCATTATGGACATGAAAGACCTGAAAGTAGATGAGCAGGTAATCCAGAAAGATTATAAGAACCTGCAGGGGCGGTCAGCCATTCTTGACTGTGTGGCAAGGGATGGGGATGGAAAACTGTATAATGTGGAGGTTCAGCAGGATCATGAAGGTGCGTCCCCGAAAAGAGCGAGATATCATATCGGCCTGATGGATATGAATGTACTGAAGGCGGGCCAGGATTTTGAGGAGCTGCCGGAAAGCTACGTTATCTTTATCACCCGTGACGACGCGATTGGGAGCAGCCTGCCCATCTATCATATTGACCGGACAATCAGGGAAACAGATGAGGAATTCATGGATGAATCCCATATCATATATGTGAATTCCAGTATACAGGATGACACAGAGCTGGGGCGGCTGGCACATGATTTGCATTGCAAAAACGCGGATGAAATGTACAGTGAAATCCTGGCGAAACGTGTGCGGGAATTGAAGGAAACGCAGAAGGGAGTTGAGAATATGTGCCGTGAAATG
>CAJFOT010000049.1 GCA_904397815.1 Candidatus Paralachnospira sangeri | reverse complement strand
TATTGCGATACTTTACACACATGATCAGGTGGTAGCGCAGCATGAACACTGAATGATTATTTGTATCTAACTTCATATTTTTATATCTCTTTTCTTGAATACGACTGATTTATATATAGATTATAATGCAGTTAGATACAAAAGTCAGGAAACGCCGTGTTTATCGCAATTCATCCCACCGCTTACAGAAGCGGGGGATTTCTTGCTCACGGCGTGTTAAAAATGTATTTGTAATCTTTTCTTTGAACTTTGTTGTTCTTGTTACACGCATGCATTGTGCTTCCTTTCCAATTTCACTGCTTATATTATGCGCAAAAACAGCCAGAGAATCAATCGTATTTTTTTACGATTGATTTTCTGACTGTTTTTGGCTGTTTAAGTTTTTAAAACCCGTCACATCAAGGCTCTTTCAAAACTTATCCCGTTCTTTCCCGGCCCGTATTCAGGGAAAAGGAACTGCACTGTCACTTCTACAGGAAATACTGGTTCTCTCTCCGGTTTTTCAGTTTTTCTGTAAACATCCTAGCGAATGCCTGGTATTCCTGGGTCTCCATATTTTTCGCCTGTTTCGGGCACTGGCGGATGCAGCGGAAGCAGGATATGCAGGCATCGCTGATAGTGGTACAGTCGTCGCCGATAGCTTGCATCGGACATTGTTTTACGCACAGCCCGCATTTTACACAGGCATCGGAAGTCAGCGGACGGAAAGAGCCGCCGGAGCCGCCGTCTTTGTAGGGCCGGTTTCCCGGGATCTCCACTGCCGGAGCCGCCTCTGGTTTTTCTGCTGCTTTTACAGCGAAATCTCTGTCCTGAGCCAGATCGTTGGCATCGGGACGGTCTGTCTGGATCTCCCCATATGTATGGCGTCCTACCACCGCAGCCGCACCCTTTACCACAAAACCCTGAGAAGCAGCCAGATCAGCCAACTCCAGAAGGGCGTCATCAAAATCCCGGTTTCCATACGTGACAACTGCCAGGCAGGGTGTGCGGTCTCCTTTCAGCCCCAAAAAGCGCTCTCTGGCCGCAGCCGGAATTCTGCCTCCATACACAGGCGCTCCGAAAATCACGAAATCATCCTTCTGGAACTGACAGACAGGGCCTTTCAGATCAGCGGTCAGATCGATACATACCGTCTGCTCTCCGACAGCTTCCGCCATTGCCTCCAGAGTTTTTCTGGTATTGCCTGTCGGTGAAAAATAAACGATAGTTGCCTTTTTCCTTTTCATTTTCATCCTCCTCCAAACATAATGTATAGACAAAACCCTGAATAATCGTTTTATCTATTTAGCAGAAAACAAGTAAAAGAAACATTATTACTTCTTTTTGCTCTTTTATCATATCACGAGAACAATTGTTTTTCCAGCTTCCTCTGTGCACAACCGCAAAAGAGGCATTATGCCCCGCGCCATAATGCCTCTTTTACATTGTTTCTTTTATTCAGAAACTTCATCCACGATTCTTTTTATATTTCAGATACAGAATAAACGCCGCTGTTCCTGACACGAGGGCGGCACAGGCCCACAGCCCGGCGCGGCTGCTGTCTCCGGTTCCGGGGGACAGTCCCGCCTGTGCCTCTGTCAGCTCCGGCATGCCGGGAGTACCCAGAGATGACGTCTGTTCTTCTCCCGGAGGCGTTTCTTCTGTCGCGTTGTCCGGAGGAGCCGCAGGATATTCCGGAGTTTCTTCCTCCGGGTCCCCGCCATCATATGCCTGCCGGAAAATCACCTCCTCGGCCTTCTTTCCTTTTTCATTCGTCACAACCACCTGAGCTGTCAAACCGCCATCCTCCTGATTTCGGATCAGAACCATAATTTCCCAGACAGATTGATCAAGGCGATAATGCCGGGACTGATCTTCCATATCTGACATATCCAAAGACAATGTATAGCGGTATACACCGCCATGGCTATACGTAATCGGCCCGATCTGCCTCTGCGCGTTTCCTTTGACAGAGAACCGATACTGTCCGTCTGTCCCTCCCGTCGGCAAGGGCATGTTCTCCTCGTCTGCAGCCAGTATATATGTAAAAACATCCGAAATATCTTCTGCAGGCCGACTGACTTCAAAGATCTGGGAAACCGACAGATATATCGAAGCCTGAGAACCTCCCTCCCCTGCTGCCCAAACATATCCCGTCATGAAGTACACACACAGCAGAAGCAGCAGGCCTGTCTTTATCATTTTTTTGTTTCTTTTGTTCATTCTTCTTCACCCTCCGAAAACAGATCAGGCCAGGTCTCTTCTGTCACCCTGCCCACCAGAATGCAGCGTCCATTTGTCCTCTCAGCGCTGCAGGTACTGAGAAGGATCAGGTGATCGTTCTCAGAAACCACAGCCTGCCTGCTCCGCACCGCCAGCTCATATATCCGCCTGACGTAGTCCGGCAGTTCTTCATCTGCTGTATCCGGCGCGTATACGCAGGTATCATAGGCGTCTGTCTCCAGATAAACCAGAAACTCAACTCCATAATTTTGTCCGCCGCTGAACAGATTTCCATATCGATGGGACTGAAAATATGCCTCGTCCGCAAAATCAGCCAATCCGCCGAACATTTTCTTTTCTACCATGTCATGTCCGTACAGAATGGAAACCGAATCAGAAAAATCCTGCTGGTTTCTGCTGTCCAGGAAAATACTTCCCGATAAAGAGTACTCTCCCTTGGCGTCTGTATTGACATATTTCTCATTATCCTCTCCCTGAGTCAGCGGATAATCAATTGAGGTGCCATAGACTGTCAGCCATCCGAACACTTCCGGGTTTATGGCCTGCAGCTCCGCAAAAGACTCTGTATCATCCGGGGCGGGCCGGTAAACTGTATACACAGAGGCATCTGCTATGGCATAAATCTGTCTGGCATCCCACAGCATATAGCAGCCATAAGACATCATAGCCAGAAAAATACCCAGTATTGTCAGACTAACCGCTCCATCCGCCAGCTTCACAGCCAGATGAACGGTCCTTCTCATGCCGGAATCTCTCTCCTGTCTCATGTCTCCACTCCTCAGTCATCCCTTTTCTGTTATCAGCGTGTCAGCTTTCTTCTGACCGTTACGTAAACCACAATACCTGCCACACAAATGCCCGCCATAATCAGGAAAGGAATCTGGCTCAGCTGGATGCCGGTAATAGGAGTTTCATTATAAGTATTGGTGAAAACAACTTTATTTTCGTTCTCGCCTACGAGATTGAGCTCTCCAGACTCAGCAGAAGAAAGATCGTCTTCATCCGTTCCCGCTATTTCTGGCTTTTGAACATCATTTTCCTTTACCGAAACACTTGGAACATAACCGTCCGTCTCGCCTTTCTCAGTTACTACATATTTTGTTCCGGCAGGCAGCGTTTCAAATACCAGTTTATCACCATGCGCCAATTGAAATTTTGTTTCTGTCCCATAACGAAATGCCATTTCTTCTTCCGTACCATCCTCCCGCAGAATCTTTCCGCTGCACTGCTCTACTGACTCCGGCTCGGTCGGTGATTTTGTCAGCGTAATCCCGAAATCAAACTTTTTTGTTAAGTCAGCATAATCTCCTTTTGTCTTTTTTTCAATTTCCAGAGCATAAAAGCCCTCTGTGTTTCCATTTTTTGTATATGTGTTCTCAAATACTATCTTTTGTGCCTTACCTCCATCTTCTCCTATAATTCTAATTCCACTAATCTCCCGCTCTGGTCCGCCTGAAGTATCTGGAGACAGATTTTTTACGTCGATTTTCAACGTATACTTTACAGAGGAATAAGTTAATGTATCATCAGTTAGAGTCTGGTCACCAGAATTCGTCTCCTTTATAGTATATTCGAAGCTTCCCGCATGAGGAAAATCCATACCATCCAAAAGGTCCCCATCCTGATTGGTAATTACCACACTTTTGACTATGCGCGGCACACTTGAGATATCTGAGCTGCCGAATGATATAGGATTAATTTTCAGATCAGGCGCATCGATTGTTACCTTGCTAATCTGAAAATCAAACTCCAGATCAGGTATCGTAATTCCTTCAGCAACATTCAGCACCTTTTCGACTTTAATATCGTCAGAACTAAAAGCTCCTGCCGCCATAGCCCCCACAGATCCCGCAAACAGAGACAGCGCCATAATTCCGGCTGCCACCGCCGCTTTCAGCTGTTTCATTCCCTTCATTTTCATTCTTCTTATTTCCTTTCTTTTGTTTTTATATTCCCCGTCCCCTTATGATGGTAATGACGGTTCCTTTTGTGTCCTCTGCCCTGATAGGGCCATAGATTCTGCTGTCAGTGCTGTTCTCCCGGCTGTCTCCCAGCAGAAAAATTTCACCCTCCTGAAGTGTGACAGGAAACTGTATTCCCTGATCATATCTCCATGTCGCTTCATAGATTTCCTGCTCCTGCTGGAAAGCACCGTTTACAATCAGTCCGCCTTCCGGCAAAATATCCACGGTATCTCCGGCTACTGCCACTACCCTGCGGATCTGTGTCTGGTCCGCTGTCTCCAGAACAGTCACATCCCCCTGGACATAATCCTGATCCAGCCGGTAGTACAGTACCAGATCACCGTCTTTTACCGCCGGCGCCATGGACAGATCCGAACTGCGGACAACACCGAATACAAAAAGAAACATCAATGACAAAACCGCTGCCAACAGCCCCGCTTTCAGCAGCAGGAGAAGCAGATCACGGATCAGCGGATCTCTTAGAGATCCCTGTGTTTCCGGGTCTGCCGTCATTTCCGGTATTTCCCGGTCCATTGCCTGCCGGCGGCCCTCTGCTCTGTTTCGCCGCTTTTCTTTCAGCAGCTTCCGGTATCCTGTGTTGTTTCTGCCTGACTTAACCATTCTGTCTGATGTGTCTGCTCTGTCTGTCATTGTCTCTCCGTTCTTTTTTTTGAAATATTTCTGTACCTTCTGCCACACATCTGTCTTTTTCGGCGCCTCAGCTTCAGCCACAGCCCGCCGCATGCTCCAAGAACAATCGTTCCTCCGCTGCCGGTCAGCAGCAAACCGATATTTCCATAATCCGCCACCCCGGTATCCGGTACATGGATATGCGCATTCACAGCCTTGACAGTGATCCTGCTGTGGGACAAGGTTCCCTGAACCACCCGGTCGCCTTCCTGCTCATTTTCATCCAGGAAGAAGGTCAGCTCATACTCATTTCCGCTTTCCTCTGTAATACAGTAGGTACTGCCTGCAGGAAGATCTGAAATAACCGCAGTTTCTCCATGCTTCAGCCGCAGCTCCGCCTTACCGTCTTCAAACTTAATTTCTGATGGTACCTGTCGGTCAGAACCGGCTATGGAAACAGGATAGCTGTCACTCACCGGCTCCTCGGCTTGATTCTTTAAAGTGATCTGAAATACAAACAATTTTGTCCGGTCACCATAGTCGCCTGTCACTTCCTTTTCGATGGATAATGAAGGCCGGCGACTGTTTGTAACAGTAAATCCCCGCTCCGGATCTCCGCCGGCAACGGACTGATATCCCTCCGGCACCGATGTTTCCTTTACCGTATAGGTATAGAGTTTCGGATTCTCCGGATTATCTGTATTATATTTGGGAAGTCCCGTCCATTTTACCGTCCAGCTGTTGCTTGCATCTGCTTTTTGGCTTTGACCCAGCGATTTTCCATCCTGATAAAGCTGCAGTTCTGCACTGCCCGGTCTGGTTCCGTCTTTATTCTCATCATCTTCCCAAATCTTTCGAGCTGTAATATCAATCTGTTCTGTCTGATTTGTCACCTGCACCGTTGTAGTACCGGAAAAAAGACCGGTAAGATCTCCTCCGCCTAAATCTTTGTCTGTTTCAGACCGGATCTGCAGCCTGCTCCATCCGCTTTCTACAGTGATCAGAACGCTGCCTCCTTCTTCTGCCGGACCATAGGCCAAAATTTTATCCTCCGCGCTATAATCCAGTGCAAGGCGATTCTCGGCATTCCAGTCAGCAGCAGTCCAGCTCAGGACATCTTCATTCATCACACCCTTGCGCTCTGCCGCCTCAATCAATTCCAAAACCGGCGCATCCAAAGAAGAATTGGCAAACTGAATCATGCTGCGGACCAGAGAACCCACACCCAGCCTGACTCTTACAGAATCGTTCACTTCTCCCGCGTCAGCGAAGACACCGCCTGCCGCAACGATTACTTTTACCGCTGCGGAAGACGCAATATAGCCAGCCGGGGCTGATTTTTCAATCAGATAATAAGTTCCCTCCGGAAGAATCCCCGTCGACGATGAAGGGAAAACGCCCCCTCCTGACAGGGGAATAACGGTATATCCTTCCGCATAATCTCCCGTGTAAGTCGTAAGGGAATCATAAGGCTGCGCACCTTCAGCAATCGTATAAGAGCCATCTGCATTCACCGTCACATCACCGCTCTTATACAGTTCAAATACCGCTCCGTTCAGGGGTTTTCCATTCTCATCCACTTTCTGCACCAGAAGATGATTTTTAATATTTGGCACATAAACATTCGTGGAAAACTGACGGTCAAAATCATCGCTCTGCACCTGCCATGTATTGTCTGCTGCCGCGCCATCTATACCCGCTGCTGAAGTATAATAATAAATCACCTCATATTCCGCCTCATCCGGCGGCTGATTGTTGGTGAGCATATATTTGTATTTGGTCACATCCCCGGGCAGATCACTGATCACTGTTTTATAGTTTCCGCTGGAATCTACGGCAAATGTATAATAATTCTGAGGATTGGACCGCAGCGTATCCAGGATACCCTGAATCTCTGTCACGCCCTCATGAACTGTAAATCCACGCTCCACTGTTCCGGTAATCACGCCCTGCCTCTGACCTTTTTCCAGTTTCATTATGACAGCGAAAGCAGTTCCACTATCCCTATCCAAATGTATCTTTTTGCCATCATCCAACTCGAGAACCGCACCTGTCGAGACATTGGCATTGGCCGCCGCATAGGCTCCCGTCTCCCACTGATTGCTGGAAAGGGGGATTACCTCTCCTTTATGCATAATCAGACGGAACTTTACATCCCCGGATGAACGATAACCGTCCGGAAGGCCGGTTTCCTTCAGAACAAAATAAGCTGTATTATCCTTGGAACAATAACTCTGATACAGCTCATTCAGATTCAGCACATCATCCTTATCCCCTTTGAACACAAAGCTGCCGGTAGCATCTGTTACGCCTGAAGCAATCCGATTCTCTTTATCATAATGATAGTCCGCGTCTGCCGCATACAGTTCAAATGTAATGTCCGACAGAGGCGTGCCAGTCTGGTCTACCTTAATCACAGAGCTCTCGGGAATTGTCACCAGATTAAATTTCAGACTCATATTCGAATCCGTATTGCCCCGTTCCAGGTAGTAAAAATTAAGAGTGTGATATGTATTATCAGCAAAGGTATTTTTATTATCTGCAAACGATCCCGTCTCTGCGCCCGCCGCTTCAAATTTCGCTCTCAGATTTGTCCGAATTTTATGACCAGTATTTTCATTGATAATAATATCTCCTGTAGAAAAATCGATTTTCAGCGATGCCATATCATGGATGCCGCCCAGATCAGCTACCAGCACACCGTCAATAAACACCCATACATCATCATCTCCGGAAAACTCATAGGTAATCGGATTCCCGCCTTCTGTCACATGGCCCTCATTTACCTGGATAAACCGGGTGGACATAGTCATGCCAAAATAATGATTCATCAGCGCATTTACAGAATTAATATCATTCTGCACAATCCCTTCGCCCTGATCCTGAAACACCTGACTCCCTGTATTAAACGGGAAAAACTGTCCGTCTGGAGATGTTCCGCCGGCTTTTACTCCCCACGTATTATAGAGTACGAAATTACCGCTGTCTTTCTGATATTCCGCAAAATTTTTCTGGCTGTTATAATAATAATACCCGTCTTCATCTACCTGCAGCAGTCCTTCTGCGCCGGGATAAGAAGCTTTTCCCTCCACAGCCATCGCCGGGTCAAAAAGATAACGGAGAGACTCTCCGCCCAGCTGATCTTGCGATAAAACCGGATATCCGCTCACCAGCTTGTTCTGAACAATACCCTGACGAACGGCCTCGCTCAGCGTCCAGCAGTTTACATAATCTTCCAGATTTTCATAACTTACATCAGCATTCTGCCCCATTCCTTTTCCAAAATAAAGCTTATGACCTTCATTAATACCTATGTCCCTTGAACCATTCAGCCCATTGTCCGGCGCCTCCTGGCTCTCCAGCCAGTAGTCAAACAGATTGATTACCGTCCCCGGCGGCGAAATGCCTGTTACAGTACTGGCATTCAGATTGTCCTCACTTGCATTAAGCAGCTGAATTCCGCTGATTTTCACAATGACCTCAGGAACTTCAGTCTCCTCATCCAGCACATATTCTTCCGGCAGATTGGCCTTGGCCAGATATTCACCTGTGGTAATTCCTTCCTCCGGAAAACCGGTTAAATCCCAGCTGATTTCAATATCCGCCGGTTCTTCATCCCCCTGTATCACAGCCATGAGCTGCTCTGGCAGCATTGGGATCAGATCTGCTGCTTTTACTGGATTTTCATCATCAACGCCAGACAGATTCAGCTCCCAGCCTTCTTCTGTCTCAACCAAAATATCTTCCTCATCAACCCATTCCCATTCTGTAATCACATAAAGCATTCCGGACTCCTGATCCAGTCCGTTTGCGCTTACGGATTCTGCCGTGTGCCGGCTCTCTTCGGCATTATCCTCTTTATTATAAGACTCGTCCTGCATGACATTATTAAACTCTTCACTGTCCTGAATGCCGGAGAAATCTTCCGTCTCACCTGCTTCATGCTGGCTATTCTCTTCTGCAAAAGAATTCTGAGACACAGATGCCTCAGACATTGCCGCATCATAGCCCGCCGCTGTCATTGAATGGCTGAATGCCATCGTCACCAGGAGCGTCATCACCAGAAAAAAAGACGGCCATCTTTTACATATTATTTTCTTTCTCAACGCTCTCCTTCCTTTCCTTTAAAATATACAAAACACACTATTTCTTTATTCTATGGGAACAATTATTTTACCCCCCCCCGGTATTTTTGTAACTTATTTACATATAATATCACATGTTTCATAAAAAAGATATATTTTTTTCGATTTTTTTTTACATTTTTAAGAAAGTTTTTCTCATCCTATTTTACAAACCTTTGCCCCAGGCGCGCAGCCGCTTCAGCGGCAACTTTCTGCTCCGCGTAAACCCCCTGGTCCCGCAGGTTTTTCATTTAACAGACAGCAAAATTTCCCGGCAAATAAAAAAGAGCCCGGCAAAAACCGAACTCTTATCGATGGAGCAGGCGGGAATCGAACCCGCGTCCAAGAAACCGTCCATTGTCCTTCTACTATCATAGCCGATTATTTGACATTCCCTCCGGCAGACGGCAGTCGGCAGCCTCCCGCTTTCAGTAGCTTCATGATACGCCCATATGCGCAAAGCTTAGCATATGTCGTTTCTCACATATTCGATGCCAGGATCTTAAGGTGTGAGTGCCCTAAGGCTGACAGCTGCCATTAGGCAGCGTATGCTAAATTATCTTCAGCGTTTATATTTATTGGTGTCATTTAACGCATAACTGCGGATAGCTTCTCCAACTTCAGATCCCCTGTCGAAACCAGTACTGCCCCTGATCGGATGGGATCTCATCTTCATAAGATGCTTTATCAGACTTATAGTCTATCAGATTCCAGCCGCACTGTCAATACAGATTTTTTACTTTAAATTCTTTCTCTGCCTCTCTTCTCTGGTCTTTCTTTGCGATATCCTGCCGTTTGTCATACAGCTTTTTGCCCCGGGCCAGGCCGATCTCCACTTTTGCCAGGCTTCCCCGGAAATATACCTGCAGAGGCACCAGGGTATAGCCCTTCTGGGCCAGAGCGCCGGCCAGCTTATTGATCTGCGCCTTGTGAAGGAGGAGCTTTCTGACCCGGAGGGGATCTTTGTTGAAAATATTTCCTTTTTCATAGGGGCTGATATGCATGCCGTATATCATAACCTCGCCCTTTTCAATGCGGATAAAAGATTCCTTGATGCTGCATTTTCCCATCCGCAGGGATTTTACCTCTGTTCCCGCCAGGGTAATCCCTGCCTCATAGGTGTCTTCGATAAAATAATCAAACCTGGCCTTTTTATTATTGGCCACCAGCTTAAAACTGTCCTTCGACATCGTTCTCCTCCTCTTCCATCTGAAAATAGATCGTCTTTGCCGCCTGATCCACTTCCTTTACCGTCACGCTGATCCGCTGTCCCAGGCGGAACACACGCCCGGTCCGCTCTCCCTTCATCTCATAGGAAGCCTCATCGAACATATAATAATCGTCCAGCATATCCGTGACATGAATCAGCCCTTCCACGGTATTTTCCAGTTCCACATAAATGCCCCAGGACGTGACGCTGCTGATGACGCCCTCATAGGACTGTCCCAGCCGACGGGCCATGTATTCTGCCTTTTTGGCCTTCTCTGTCTCCCGCTCTGCCTCGTCCGCCTTCCGCTCCCGGTCGCTGGAGGCCCGGGCTACCTCGGGCAGAATCTCCTCATAATGGGCGCGCCGCTCCTCGTCCAGCCTGCCTTCCAGATTCTCTTTGATAATTCTGTGAATCTGCAGATCCGGATAACGCCGGATCGGGGAAGTAAAATGACAGTAATATTTCGCCGCAAGCCCGAAATGGCCGCTGCACTCTGTGGAATAACGGGCCCGTTTCAGCGACCGCAGTGTCAGCCGGCTGATCAGTCCCTCTTCCGGGGAATCCTCGATCCTGGACAGCAGCTTCTGCAGTTCCTTCGGATGAATCTCTGTCTGAACGCCCTTGATCCCATAACCGAAATTCCGGATGAACAGCGCCAGCTGACGGATTTTATCCGGGTCCGGAACCTCATGGGTTCTGTACAGAAAGGGAATCTCCTGCCAGAAAAAATCTTCTGCAATGGTTTCATTGGCTGCCAGCATAAAGTCCTCTATGATTCTGGTCGCTGTATTCCGCTCATAGGGGCGGATATCCACCGGATGCCCCGCCCCATCCAGAATAATTTTGCTCTCCGGGAAGTCAAAATCCAGAGCCCCTCTCCCTTTCCGCTTTTTTCTCATCAGCGCGGACAGTTCTTCCATCAGCAGGAACATGGGGACATATGCCTCATATTCCTTCCGGGCTTCCGGATCGCCTGTCAGGATCTGGTTCACTTTTGTATAGGTCATCCTCCGGTCTGAGCGGATCACCGTTTCCTCTATGCTGTGGCCCACAACCATCCCGCTGCTGTCCACATCCATCAGACAGCTTAAGGCCAGCCTGTCCTCTCCCTCATTCAGAGAGCAGATCCCATTAGACAGCACATGGGGCAGCATGGGAATCACCCGGTCCACCAGATAGACGCTGGTGCCCCGGCGCAGGGCTTCCTGATCCAGCGGCGTCCCCTCCCTCACATAATGGGAAACGTCGGCGATGTGAACGCCGAGATGATAGATCTCTCCCTCTTTCCACAGGGTGATGGCGTCATCCAGATCT
>CAJFOT010000048.1 GCA_904397815.1 Candidatus Paralachnospira sangeri | reverse complement strand
CGCTCATTTCTGAGGGCTTAATGAAGAAAAATCATCAGGATTTTTCTTCATGTAAGCCCGGTTCTGTAAAACCGGATGCCTGTCTGTTTAGAATTTGTTCAGGTCAGAAACAAAGTCCGTCTCCGCGCCCTGTCCCCGGGAGGCGAAACCGGCAGGAGAGTCCCGCATATCGCCCCAGGGGCTTCTTTTCCATCCGCCGCTCCATCCCCATGACAGCCCCCGAACAAAAACCGCATCTTTAAAAGGCCGCAATCACATCGCTCATATCGTACATCCCCGCCTCTTTCCCCTTCAGGAATTTGGCTGCCTGTACGGCTCCCTTGGCGAAGATGGAACGGGAGTAGGCAGTGTGGCGGATCTCCACCACCTCGTCCGGGCCGCAGAACAGTACCTGGTGATCGCCTACGATACTGCCGCCCCGCACTGCCTGGATGCCGATCTCTTTCGGATCCCGTTTTGCATGTACCTGCGTACGGTCATACTGATAATGGTACTGGTGATCCATCGCCTCGTTGATGGCGTCTGCCAGCGCCAGCGCAGTCCCGCTGGGGGCGTCTACTTTCTGGTTGTGATGCATTTCCACAATTTCCATATCATAACCGGCATTAGCCAGCACCTTTGCAGCCTCCCGGACCAGCTTTAAAATGGTATTGATACCCATGGACATATTTGCTGATTTCAGCACTGCCGTCTCTTTGCTGACCTGGCTGACCAGCTCCAGCTGTCCTGCAGACAGTCCCGTGGTACACAGAACAACCGGAATATGGCGGCTTCGGCTGTGCTCCAGCAGAGCGTCCACAGCGGCGGAATTGGAAAAATCAATGATCACATCCCCCTCCACATTGCATTCTTCAATGGTTCGGAAAACTGGATAATCATTTTTCACCTCGCCGGTCAGATCAATCCCTGCCACGATTTCTGCATCCGGATCTTCCGCAACGATCCGGGTAATCACCTGTCCCATTTTTCCGTTGCATCCATGCATGATTATGTTTGTCATCTTTCCGTGTCCCTCCCTGCTGTTATTCCGCCAGTTTCAGGCCGTAATTTTTCATTGCCTGAATCAAACGCTCTCTGTTGTGGGGCTCCATCGGCGACAGAGGTCTGCGCAGAGGGCCTGCCTCCCATCCCAGCAAATTCATAGCTTCTTTCACCGGTATGGGATTCACCTCGCAGAACAGCGCCTCGAACAGAGGAATCATATCCAGCTGCATCTGCGTTGCTGTGGCGATCTCTCCTTCAAAAAATCTGGCGCAAAGCTCATGGACCTGAACAGGCGCCACATTGGCCACCACGGAAATGACGCCCTTGCCGCCCAGAGAAAGAATCGGCATCACCTGGTCGTCATTGCCGGAATACAGATCGATACATCCGTCAGCCAGCGACATCAGGCGGGCTACCTGTGACAGATTGCCTGTCGCCTCTTTAATCCCGACGATATTTTTCACATTTTTCGCCAGCGCCACCACGGTTTCAGGAAGTATATTGCATCCGGTCCTGCCAGGTACATTGTATATAATAATCGGCAATGAAACGGAATCCGCAATCATGGTATAATGTTCAATCAGCCCTTTCTGCGTCGCCTTATTGTAATAAGGTGTCACTATCAGCAGACCGTCTGCTCCCGACTTTTCCGCTTCCTGGGAAAGATAGATCGCCGTCTCCGTACAATTCGAGCCGGTCCCCGCAATCACGGGAATGCGGCCGTTTACCACTTTTACTGCGTATGCAATCACATCCAGATGCTCTTCGTGTGTCAGTGTTGAAGCCTCTCCTGTGGTGCCGCAGATAATCAGCGCGTCCGTCTGATGTCTGATCTGGTCCTCAATTAACTCCTCCAGCTTACTGTAATTGACACTCCCGTCCTCGTGGAATGGTGTAATCAGCGCTGTGCCTGAACCTGTAAATATAGCCATGGCAAAATCCTCCTCTCGCCGCCTCTTCCGGCCTTTGTAATATAGTATATTCAATTTTAAAGCTGCGTAAGAATAAATAATATGATTCGCCGCGGGGCATTGTACGCTGCGTTTCCCGCGACATAAAAAAGAGTTAACCGGCAGCAGCTAACTCTCAACAGACAGGTATCATACGATCCCATACCTTCTTATGATTCTGTAGCGCTCCACTGGCAGTCCAGTGACAGTGATATGATTCTTCACCATACCCCCAGGCACTGGCGGACAGGAACCCCTCAGTACCTTCGGCGTCTTTTCCTTTCCGCCGCACTCATCTGTTCCTGAAACATCCTGCGGCATACTGATAAAATACGCAACCTCTACTTCATTATGAATTCATCATAGCATCAATCAGAAATATTGTCAATCACTGTTGTGTCGTCTTGCAATTCCGGATTTCCACCGCCTCATCCACACAGGCCAGCAGCGCTTCCGGCATCTTTCTCCCTGTCAGGATCATTTCCATATCAGGAGACACCATGCCGCAGATCTGCCGGAATTCTTCCACCGAAAGAATCCCGTTATCCAGCAGCCCCAGAATCTCATCCAGGATCAGCAGTTCACACTCTCCAGTCTGAAGTACCTTTCTGGAAAAATTCATACTGTTATGGATGTTTCGGCATTCTTCTTCCTTTTCCTGATCGGACAGCTGATCGTAAGGCATATCCTTTTTCTCAAAACGGAATATTTTCAGTTCCGGCTCCAGACGCTTCAGAAACTCCAAAGACAGTTCTCCCTTTCCCTTGAGGAACTGAATCATAATTACACGTTTCCCCACGCTGGCAGCCTTTACCGCCTTGCCCAGGGCTACGGAAGTTTTTCCGTTTCCATTTCCATAAATTGCGCAAATCTTCCCTCGTTCCATCCTTGTGTTACCCCCTTCCAGCAACCCGTCCGGATTTTCCTTTTGTACAGCAAAAATCCTTCTTTCATCTGATTATAAAAGGACCCGGGAAGGATACAGAGATATGTCTAATCTTACTGTATTCCTCCCGGATTGTCAATTCATTTATCACCCTGTGCCCGGCAAAAAGCACTCACTCCACACACTCCAATTTGCTGACGGAAACCTCATAGGCGACTCTTCGTTCGCTCTCATCCTCTCCGATCCGCTTGGTATATTCCCTGCTCTGGACTCTGCCCCAGATCCTGATCCTGCCCCCTACCTCAAAATTCACCGCATACCTGGCATTTCTGCCCCAGGCGATGCAGGGTATGTAATCGGATTTCCCGTAGGGGCGGTTCACTGCCACCAGAAGATCCGCAATCTCCCTTCCCAGGGGGGTCTTCCGGTAGACCGGCGCTTTGCAGACAAAGCCGTCCAGAAAGATCTGATTGGTCTTGGTGTAATCGGTAAATTCCTCTATGAATTCCACTTCCCGGACAAATACAGAGAGGATGAGGCGGTTTTTCGTACCCTCATGGCGGTTATAGGAGCGGAACTGGCCGTTGACCTGGATGGTCTGTCCCCGATAATCCTTCGTCACATCCATCAGCCGCTCGGAGACCAGAAGGGGAATCAGATCCACCTGATCGCTGAGCCGTCTGACTGACAGCTCGGTCAGGTAAAACCCCTCGCCGAACACCTCATGGCTGAACGTAAACTCCCCCGCAATCTCACCGATTACGCACACCCTGTTGTTTTCAATTACTTTCTCTGACACTGGTATTTTCCTCCTCGACCATTGTGTATTCTGTTTTCTCTCTATCATGTTTATGCGCCTTCCCTCCTTTTTAGACCAAAATTTTGAACAAATATTTCATTTACAATTCAGTTACACTATACTACAATAGAGAAAGGTTTGTATCAGAGACAGGCCCTGAACAGAAAGGAGTTATATGACATCTGTAGACATTATCGTCCCCTGTTACAATGAAGAAGAGGGACTGGCCCTGTTCTACCAGGAAACCCAGAAGGTACTGGAGCAGATGAAGGGCTATACTTTTACTTATATTTTAGTCGATGACGGCAGTTATGACCAGACTTTAAATGAGATGAAAAAGCTGGCGGTAATTGACAGTCATGTGAAATTTCTTTCATTTTCCAGAAATTTCGGCAAGGAATCTGCCATGTACGCAGGACTCCAGGCCTCCACAGGGGACCTGGTAATCATTATGGATGCAGATCTTCAGCATCCGCCTTCTATGATCCCGCTCATGATGAAAGGCATCGAGGAGGGCTACGACTGTGCCGCTGCCAGACGAAGCAGTCGGGCAGGCGAAGCGCCGATCCGCAGTTTTTTCTCCCGGTTCTTTTACTACTTAAGCAATCAGATGACCAATGTAAAAATGGCCTACGGCGCTGTGGATTTCCGCATTATGACCCGCCGGATGGTAGACGCGGTATTGAAGCTGTCTGAAGTAGAGCGTTTTTCCAAAGGAATCTTCGCCTGGGTAGGCTTTGAGACCAAATGGTATCCCTATGAGAATGTGGAGCGTGCCGCCGGAACCAGCAAATGGAGTTTTTGGGGACTGTTCCGTTATGCCCTGTCAGGGATTACCTCTTTCTCCATCGTGCCTCTGCGGCTGGTGGCCCTCATGGGCATTGTGATCTCTCTGGGTGCTTTTGTCTATATTCTGGCAACCCTGACCCAGACACTGCTTTTCGGCATCGATGTACCCGGCTATGTCACAACTCTGTGCGCAGTACTGTTCCTCGGCGGCATCATTGAGCTGTCCCTGGGCATCGTGGGGGAATACATCGCACATATGTATATGGAATCCAAAAAGCGTCCAATCTATATCTTAAAAGAATCGAATCTGCAGGATACAAAGGAGTAAAAAATGCTTGAAACACTGATTAAAAAATTACTGAACCGGGAAACCATCACTTACCTGATCGCCGGTGTTCTGACCACAATTCTGAATATTGTTGTATTCAAGGGATGCAACCTGATGGGAATCCAGTACCTGATCTCCAACGTGATCGCCTGGATTGTAGCCGTCATCTTTGCCTTCGTGGTGAACAAACTGTATGTGTTCCAGTCGAAGAGCTGGGCATCCGGCATTGTGCGGAAGGAATTTGCAGCGTTTATCTCCTGCCGCCTCCTCTCCCTGGCCTTCGATATGCTGTTTATGCTGGTTACCGTAAGCTATTTCCACATGAACGAGGATCTGGCAAAAATCCTCTCCAACTGCTTCGTCGTGGTGATGAATTATGTTGCCAGCAAACTGTTTATTTTTAAGAACAAATAAAATCTTTATCTATCCCAACAGCGAGGTCTGTGCATATGAATCAAAAACTATTCAGCCGCCGGCAGATGAAAGACAACCTTCCTCTGATCCTTGCCTTTGTGCTGCCGGTGTTTGTGCTGCTGGCTGTATTTGCCGGAAACGGAATCTTTCCCTTTGGCGACAACAGCTTTCTCCGGGTGGATCTCTACCATCAGTACGCCCCCTTCCTGGCGGCGTTCAAGGATAAGCTGTCCTCCGGCGGCAGCCTGTCCTACACCTGGAATGTGGGTCTGGGCACAAATTTTCTTTCTCTCTACGGCTATTATCTGGCCAGTCCCTTTAACTGGCTGATCCTTCTCTGTCCCGCGGCTTATGTCATTGAGTTTCTGTCCTACATGGTTGTATTCAAAACAGGGCTGACAGGGCTGTTTTTTGCTGTATTCCTCAGCAGAAAATCGGGACGGAAGGACTATTTCATCACCTTTTTCAGCATCTTTTACGCTCTGTCCGGCTACTTCGCCGCCTACAACTGGAACATCATGTGGGTGGACTGCATCATGCTGGCGCCCCTGATCCTGCTGGGGCTGGAGATGCTGGTGAAGGAAAACAGCTGCTGGCTGTACTGCATCAGCCTGGGACTGTGTATCCTGAGCAACTATTATATTTCCATCATGGTATGCATCTTCTGTGTGCTGTATTTTATCGTGCTGGTAGCCTCCCTGACCTCTACAGAGGAAAAGCGGTATTCCTACGCCAGAATTTTTGTGAATTTCTGCCTGTTCTCCCTTCTGGCAGGAGGGCTGGCTGCCTGCCTGGTAATCCCGGAGATGATGGCGCTGAGCCTGACTGCTTCCGGCGATATTAGCTTTCCCACAGAATGGAGCTCTTATTTCTCCATCTTTGATATGCTGGCCCGCCATATGGCTCTGGTGGAAACTGAAATCGGCCTGGATCACTGGCCCAATATTTACTGCGGCACCATCGTCCTGGCAGCTCTCCCTGTCTATCTGATGAACCGGGAGATTCCCTGGAAGGAGAAGGCGGCAAAAACCGTTCTGCTGGTATTCATGCTTTTTTCCTTCTCTACCAATATCCCCAACTATATCTGGCATGGATTCCACTACCCTAACAGCCTGCCCTGCCGGCAGTCTTTCCTGTACATCGCCGTCCTGCTCTCCATGTGCTATGAGGGCGTCAGGAATATCCGTCCGGAACGGCAGAAGGGCATCGCCGCTGCCTTCGGCGGAGCCTTTATTTTCGTGATCCTGGCCCAGAAACTGATCAGCAGCGAAGAAATTCCTTTTTACGTATTTTATGTGGCGCTGGCTCTGCTGGGGCTGTACATGCTGTTTCTCTGGCTGTATCAGAGCCGAAAGATCAGCCGGGCCATGGCTGTTGTGCTGATGCTTTCTCTGGCTGTCATCGAAACGGCGGCCAACACAGCGGCCACCAGCATCAGCACCACTTCCCGCAGCGCCTATGTCCAGTACACAGAGGAATACCGGCAGCTGGCAGAAAAGGCCCAGGAAGAGGACCCCGGTTTTTACCGTTTCGAAAAATACAGCCGCCACTCAAAAAATGACGGCGCCTGGGTCGGATATCCTTCCGCCTCTATCTTCTCCTCCACGGCAAACGCGGGGATGACAGATTTCTATACAGCGATGGGCATGGAGGGTTCCATGAACGCCTATGCCACCACCGGTATGACCCCTTTTCTCAGCGCTATCCTGAATATTAAATATATACTCTCGCCGGGGCCGCTGACAGAGAGCGAAGGGCTGATGCTCTACGATCAGCTGAACGGAGCATACCTCTATCAGAACACCTATACGCTGCCTGTGGGTTTTATGGTTCCCTCTGACCTGAACGAAACCTGGCAGCCGGCCAATACCAACCCGGTGGCGGCCCAGAATGCTTTCTCCATGCTGACTGCAGAGGCGGGTAATGTCCTGGACCCTGTAACCAATGTGGAATCCAACGGCAGCTCCTTCCAGATCTGGCCTGAGGAGGAGGGACACATTTATGTCATGGTGGAAACCAGCCAAATCGAGGATGTCAATGCCTCCATCGGCGAGCGGACCCTGAGTTTCAGCAATGTGGACCGGGGTTACCTGCTGGATCTGGGATGGTGCAGCCCGGATGAGCCCATTGTCCTTACATCAGAGCAGGATGTGTCCTTCGTGGCTTCTGCTTACGTATTCCGTTATGACAATCTGAATACCATGACTCAGATTCTGAGCCAGCAGGCTCTGGATGTGACATCTTACTCCGACACCTCCCTGACCGGAACCATCGATGTACAGGAAGACGGCCTGCTGTTTACTTCCATCCCTTATGACAACGGCTGGACACTGACAGTAGACGGTGTGGAGACAGAGATCGAAATTTTTGCTGATGCGCTGATCAGCGTTCCCCTGACTGCGGGAACCCATGAAATCCATCTGGAATACCACGCGCCGGGACAGAGCCTGGGGCTGATGGTTACCTCCGGTACGATCATCTTGATCTGCCTGATGCTGCTGGCCGGCAGGATACTGCCCTCCGACCCCGGAAGACAGGAGGCCCTGCAGGAGAAAAAGGAGAAAATCGCCCTCGGAAGAAAAAAACGGGAAATCTCCCTGGGAAAAACCGGACAGAAAAAAGAAAACAACAGTTCCTCTCAGGCGAATACTGACACCGCCTCAGGAACAGAACAGACAGTAAACACCCCTCCGGAACAGACACCGGAGCATACACAGGAGGATGATATATCATGAAATTGTGGGGAGGACGCTTCACAAAAGAAACTGACCAGCTGGTTAATGCCTTTAATGCTTCCATCTCTTTTGACCGGCGTTTTTATCGCCAGGATATCCGGGGAAGCATCGCCCATGTCACCATGCTGGCGAAACAAAACATTCTGACAGAAGAGGAAAAAGAACAGATTATCAGCGGACTGGAATCGATCCTGTCCGACCTGGACAGCGGTGCCCTGTCCATCGACGAAAGCTGTGAGGATATCCACAGCTTCGTGGAGGCCACGCTGATTGAGCGAATCGGCGCCCCCGGAAAGAAACTGCATACCGGCAGAAGCCGCAATGACCAGGTTGCTCTGGATATGAAGCTGTATGTCAAAGACGAAATCAGCGAGCTGTCTGACCTGGTGAAAAAACTGCTGGAAACCATTCTGACTATTATGAAAGACAATGTGGAAACCTATATGCCCGGCTTCACCCACATGCAGAAAGCTCAGCCTGTTACGCTGGCCCATCATCTGGGCGCCTACTTCGAAATGTTTTCCAGGGACCGCAGCCGTCTCAGGGACATCGCCCGCCGGATGAACACCTGCCCTCTGGGCGCAGGAGCTCTGGCCGGAACCACCTACCCTCTGGACAGAGAATATACCGCCCAGCTGCTGGACTTTGACGGACCCGTCCTGAACAGTATGGATGCTGTGTCTGACCGGGATTACCTGATTGAACTGCTGGATGCCATGGCGATTATTATGATGCACCTGAGCCGTTTTTCAGAAGAAGTGATTATCTGGAACAGCAATGAATATCAGTTTGTAGAACTGGATGATGCATACAGCACCGGAAGCAGCATCATGCCGCAGAAAAAAAACCCCGACATTGCCGAACTGGTACGCGGAAAGACAGGCCGGGTATACGGCGCCCTCATGTCCATGCTGACCGTGATGAAGGGCATTCCCCTGGCCTACAACAAAGATATGCAGGAGGATAAAGAACTGACCTTCGATGCCATTGATAATACAAAGGGCTGCGTCAGCCTGTTCACCGGCATGCTGGCTGCCATGCGGTTCCAGAAGGACCGGATGCGGGAAAGCGCGGCAAAAGGCTTCACTAATGCCACCGATGCCGCTGACTACCTGGTCAACCACGGCGTACCTTTTCGGGATGCCCACTCCATCGTGGGACAGCTGGTGCTGTTCTGCATCCAGCGGGATATCGCCCTGGAGGACATGACTCTGGAAGAATTCCAGGCCATCAGCCCTGTATTCCAGAAGGATATCTATGAGGCCATCGATCTGAAAACCTGTGTGGAGAAGCGGCTGACCATCGGCGGCCCGGGAAAAGCCGCCATGGAACAGGTCATCACCGTGTACGAACAGTCGTTAAATCAGTAAGCAGCGCCGCTGATTTCCCTCATAACGGCGGGTATATCAATTTTCTGCGGACAGCGCTTCCGGCAGTTCCCATACTGGAGACAGCCGGAGGCGCTTTTCGCGTCTGCCAGTCTCGGAAATTCCCCCTTCATTACTGTGTCCGGATCGCCTCCAGGGCACTCAGCCGCATTGCCCGCAAAGCAGGCATCAGACCGGCCAGAATACCGATCAGAGTGGCAAATGCCAAAGCGGCAGCTGACAGCCACAGCGGAATATAGGAGATGTAAGACGCCTGACCGCTGGAAGATACCACATAATTAATTAATGCCGATATCCCATAACTCAGACTTAATCCCAGAATCCCGCCGAAAAAACCGATAAAAGCCGCTTCCAGCAAAAACATGGACCGAATATTAGACAAACTGCAGCCCAGTACCTTTATTACGCCGATCTCTTTTGTCCGCTCATAAATCGACATCATCATCGTATTGGCGATACCGATAGCCGCCACAAACAGGGATACAGCGCCGATACCGCCCAGAACCGCCTGTGTCTGAGCCGATTGCTGCTGCATCGTTTTCACATATTCTGAATTGCTGTATGTCTCAAATCCCATATCTGAAATTGTTTTTTGGACAGTCTCTACATTGTCCATATTGTCTACTTTCACATAGCCATTATTAAAAATCAGATAATTGTAAGGTTTTCCATTCGCCATTGTCGGCTGTCCGGGAATCGCCTTGTTTTTAAACACCCGTTTCAGCACTGTTTTCATGGTATCCAGATCAGCATAAGTATTCCAGCTGTATTCGTTATACTCTTCCAGACTGCCGGCAACGATGCCGCTTACCTTCACCAGATACTTTTTGGGCATAGAGCCATTTCCCGACTGTGCACTGTAATAAGCATCCATATCCAAAGTAGCAAACAGCGGCTGTCCCATCAGATCGATATCCGGCAATTCTCCTGTCTCCCAGTAGCCTCTGCCGCCTTTGGTGCTGGTGAAATCACAGATTACCTGATTTCCCAGCAGCAATTCCAGCTCTGTGCCGCCCTCTGCCGGAAGCCGTCCCTCCCCCAGCGGGATATCCATTGCACGCAGTGCTTCTCCTGTCATTCCCTGTATATACAAATTGGACTGATAGCCGCCCTGGCGCACAAGAATCGACAGATTCAGTACACCGGAAGAAACGATTACATGAGGGATCTCACCGATCTCCTTCATCACATCTTCTGTCAGCTGTTTCGGCTCTGACTGCTGAGATGTCACACTGCCGTCCGAACTGACCATCACAGATCCGGAACTGCCTCCATAAACATTGATGGTTGTCAGTCCTCCCGAACTCTCGATCTGCTCCATCAGCATCTTGTTGGAACCGATACCCAGAGACATCATAACAACAATGGAAGCTGTACCGATAATCACACCCAATATTGTCAAAATCGTCCGCAGCTTCCGCCGCCACAGACTGGAAAGACTCATCTTCAGCAAATCACTAAATTTCATCCAATCCCTCGCTCTCTGACAATTCCAGGGCTTTCTTTTTCTTCTTTTTAATGATGATAAATGCCGCGATGCCTGCCGCCGCAATCACAATCACCACTATGGCAATGATTGCCGGCGTACTGCTGCTCTCCTCTTCCATCCCATCCATATTCATCATATCATCCATCATGCCGTCGTCCATCATGGCAAATTCATTCACGAACAGAGAATATTCTTTTTCTACTGTCATCGGTTCGCCTGACTGATTCTCATATGTAATCTCCGCCGTCAGTGTCCCGTCATCCATCGTGGCAGCGATACCTGTCAGCATTGCGTCAACCGCTCCTGTCGCGCCCGGATTCACATTTCCCACGAAGCACTCTGTAGACTCGATAGAATCTCCACTGAAACGCACCATCACATTATACAGCGTTGTCTTTCCTGTATTATAAATATTGAACATAATATTAGCCTGTGAACCCACGTCAATGGATTCCGGCATAATTTCCGGCGTGCTGATCTCCAGCTTATCCTGCTGCTTCACAGGAACAGACACGCTGGCAGTCGTCTCATAAGGATTCTTATCTGTATCCTCATAATTCATTTTTACATTCAGCACATAAGGGCGCGGGGACAGATCCGTCCTGGCTGTCATCTCAATACTGATGTCCCGGGTTTCTCCCGGTCCGATTCTGTCCACAAACACAGAACTGGAACCGGAAACCGGCAGAAAAGCTGCTGCTGTAGAATTCTGATCAATATTGAACTGTTCCGACTGAATGTCAAATACCATGTTGGTAACGGCTGTCAGCTTTGAAGTATTGGTCATACTCATCGTGATCTCAAAACTGTCGCCGGCATAAATCTCCTCAGGAACAGTGGTATAACCTGACACGATTACACGGGGTACTGAAGTTTTTCCATCTCCGGTTTCTCCCTCTTCCGCTTTTGCGTCCAGCTCCGGGTTTCCCTGTACCATCACATAAATGTCTTTCGTAATGCTTTTATCGATCAAAGCATCCGTATAATAATCAATCTGAAAAGAAACTTTCTTATAGCCGCTGGTAACATCCTTCCTGGTCACCAGGGAATATGTAATGGAGCGCATTCTTGCATTGGCATCCTGCTCCAGTCCTGTTCCCAGCAAAGTATCGATTTTTCTGGAATAATCCATCTGCTGAATCTCAAAAGGGAAAATATTGCTGTCAGCATCTACAATCGGCGTAACTACCACGCCATTGGCCGTATTCCCTCCATTATTCAGAAACGTGAGGGTAATTTCCACAGGCTGACCGTATACGCACACCGGCGTACTCTGATTCACTCCCACAGATATCTTGATATCATTTTGTTCAG
The DNA here is from genome assembly GCA_904397815.1 of Candidatus Paralachnospira sangeri. Lineage (GTDB taxonomy): Bacteria > Bacillota > Clostridia > Lachnospirales > Lachnospiraceae > Paralachnospira_A > Paralachnospira_A sangeri. The sequence goes on along the minus strand of CAJFOT010000048.1, from coordinate 17,760 downwards.
ATGGATCAGATGTGGTTGTCTCCTCTGTGGAAGCAGTCGGGTCATCGACCTCCGGATTTCCGTGAATATTAACCGAGAGGCTTTCCGAAAAGGTCAATTCCTGCTGTTTTCCGTCAACCTCACAGGAAAACGAAATCGTATAATTAATCGTCCGGTAGCCACTGATCACATTATTTCTTGTCTTAAAAGGAATGGAGGCAGAAGCTTCTGCTCCAGGACTCAGTGAGGAAATATTCATATTCACCGGATTATTATTGATTTCAAACGGATAGACAGCAGAATCATTGGACGCCAAAGGCTTAAAATACAGATTTTCAATGGTCTTGCTGCCTGTATTTTTAATAATCAGATCCAGATTTTTTGACTCTCCATATGTAAAAACCGGTGTATCCTCTTTGGTCAGAACCTCAATCGAGATCCCTTCCAGATCCTCCGGCACTTCATTTCCGCTGATGGTCGCGCTTACCGGCGCGCACCACAGAAATGCCATCATCACTGCCATGATAACCAATCTGTTAAACTTTTTCATCTTTTCATCCCCCTGTGTATTCATTGGATAGTGGTGTTTCTTTACTGCCTTCTTCAATCATGACAATCTTTCCATCCTTAATATGAAAAATACGGTCTGCAAAGCCGGCCAGATAATTGTCATGGGTAACCATCACCAGTGTCTGCTGTTTTTCCCGCACAATCCGTTTCATCAGGTTCATCACCTCTTCGGATGTTCTGGAATCCAGATTGCCGGTAGGCTCATCGGCAAAAATAATTTTCGGGTCCACAATCAGCGCTCTGGCGATTCCTACACGCTGCTGCTGACCGCCGGACATCTGATAGGGCCGGTGAGTGCCATGTTTCGGCAGACCGACCAGTTTCAGCATTGCATCCGCTTTTTTCAGCCGCGTTTTACTGTCTACGCCCCGGAAACACAAAGGCAGTGCCACATTTTCCCGGGCATTCATCGTCGGCAGCAGATGGAAGGACTGAAAGATAAACCCTACATTCTCCCGCCTGAATTTTACCAGCTGGTTCTCATTCATTTTCTCAATATGCTGTCCGGCGATCACCACCTCGCCCTTAGAGGGCTTTTCCAGGCCTGCCAGCATATTCAGCAGAGTGGATTTTCCTGATCCGGAGGGACCGATGATGGCGCAGAACTCTCCCCGGTAAATCGTAAAATCCACCCCCCGCAGAGCATAAACTTTATTCTCGCCCAGCCGGTATACTTTGTACAGATTTCTTACCTGAATCACAGGTTTCTTGTTTTCTTCCACGTCTGCAGATTTCCTTTTCCTCAGGTTGTAATTCAAAAATATGAATCCATTTTCATTATACCAGATTCACTCTGATTATGACACAGAATCTGCTTACAATTTTCTTACAAAACAAAGGAGCTGCCGGAATGACCGACAGCTTCTCCCGGAACAGTTTCCATCAGTTCTGCAGCTCATGTACCCAGCGCAGAAATGTATCCTGGGCCACACCAAGCTGTCTGGCAGCTTCTCTGGAGACAATCTCCCCGCTCCTCCACTGTTCTTTCAAGTCCCAGAAGGCATCCGGAACTTCTTTTCTCGGACGGCCAAAGCGCACGCCCCGCATCCGGGCAGCGGCGATGCCTTCAGCCTGCCGCTGCCGGGTATTCTCCCGCTCCGTCTGCGCCACATAAGACAAAATCTGAAGTACCAAATCAGCAATGAATGTGCCGGTCAGATCCTTTCCTGTCTCCCTGGTATCTAAAAGGGGCATATCCAGCACCACAATATGAGCCCCCTTCTCCTTTGTGATAATCCTCCACTGATTCTGTATTTCCTCGTAATCTCTCCCCAAACGGTCAATGGATTTGAGTACAATCACATCCCCGGCTTTCAGCTTCCGCATCATTTTATGATACTGAGGACGATTGAAATCTTTTCCACTCAGCTTATCCATATAAATATTATGTCTCTCCACCGGAAATTCTTCCAGCGCCAGCATCTGCCGGTCTTCATTCTGCTCTTTTGTGGATACGCGTACATAACCGTATACATTTTTTTGTCCCATCTTTTGCCTCCTTACTTCAGTCTGATACTTATTATTTGCTGATAAATATCATTCTAGCAAGAAGACTTTTCTTTCACATGGAACTTTTACCGTAATTGACTCAGCCGTTCCCGCACCTGGGCCATCATCTGACTATATTTTTCCAGTTTTTCCTTTTCTTCTTTTACCTTTGCTTCCGGCGCTTTCGACAGGAACTTCTCATTATTCAGCATGCCGTTGACACGTTTCAGTTCTCCCTCCAGCCGCTTTTCTTCTTTTTCCAGCCGCTCGATCTCCTTCTGGATATCTACCAGTTCCGCAAACGGCATGTAAATGACAGCATCCTTAATTACCGCTGACACAGCGTCATCTCCGATGCCCGACCGGTCTGACTGTACCAGAACCTCTCCTGCGTATCCCAAAGACGCGAAGAATACCTTGCCGTTTTCGAAAATCTGCCTGATCTCTTCTTTATCAGATACCACATAAACAGTTGCTTTCTTGCTGGGCGGAACATTCATAGAGGAACGGACATTGCGGATTCCTCTTACCGCTTCCTTGATCGTTTCTGTAGAGTTTTCTTCTGCAGGGAAGTTCCAGGCTTCCTTATAAACCGGCCATGAGGAGATCATGATGGATTCTTCCTCATCCTGCAGGTTACAGAAAATTTCTTCCGTGATAAAAGGCATAAAAGGATGCAAAAGCTTCAGAGACTGAATCAGTACCGTTTTCAGCGTCCAGAGGGCTGCCGCTTTGGTCTGGTCTGTATCGCTGTACAGACGGGGCTTCACCATCTCGATATACCAGTCACAGAATTCTTCCCATATAAAATCATAAACCTTCTGCAGCGCGATGCCCAGTTCATATTTATCCATATTCTCCGTCACATCGGCAGCCAGTCGGTTGGCCTTGGACAAAATCCACCGATCCGCCTCTGTCAGCCGGCCGGAGCGCAGCAATTCATCCTCTGACAGCTCTGCCGCGCCCTGTTCCTCCCCTTTTTCCACATTCATCATAATAAAACGGGAGGCATTCCACACTTTATTGGCAAAGTTTCTGCTGGACTCTACCCGTTCCCAGTAGAACCTCATGTCATTGCCCGGCGCGTTGCCTGTCATCAGCGTCATACGCAGGGCGTCGGCACCGTATTTATCAATCACTTCCAGCGGATCAATGCCGTTGCCCAGCGACTTGCTCATCTTACGTCCCTGAGAATCCCTTACCAGGCCGTGAATCAGCACTGTATGGAAGGGCACCTGGCCGGTCTGCTCAAGACCGGAAAATACCATGCGGATTACCCAGAAAAATATAATGTCATATCCGGTCACCAGAACATCTGTGGGATAAAAATACTCCAGATCTTCTGTCTGTTTTGGCCATCCCAGAGTGGAAAAAGGCCACAGTGCGGAACTGAACCAGGTATCCAGAGTATCCTCATCCTGAGTCAGATGCGTGCAGCCGCATTTGGGACATTTATCGGGCATTTCTTTTGCTACCGTGATCTCGCCGCAGCCGTCACAGGTATAAGCAGGAATCCGATGTCCCCACCACAGCTGCCGGGAGATGCACCAGTCCCGAATTCCTTCCAGCCAGTGCAGATAGGTCTTTCCAAAACTCTCGGGCACAAATTTCAGGCGGCCGTCTTTCAAAGCCTCGATGGCGGGCACCGCCATCTCATCCATTTTTACAAACCATTGCGGCTTCACCATCGGCTCGATCGTTGTCTTGCACCGGTCATGGATGCCTACATTATGGCTGTGAGGCTCTATCTTCTCCAACAGTCCCAGCCGATCCAGTTCTGCCACGATCTGTTTTCTGGCCTCATACCGGTCCAGACCGGCGTATTTTCCGCCGTTTTCATTGATAGTGGCATCGTCATTCATCACATTAATGACCGGAAGATTGTGCCGCTTTCCGACTTCGAAGTCATTGGGGTCGTGGGCAGGAGTAATTTTCACTACGCCGGTTCCGAACTCCATATCCACATATTCATCCGCAATCACAGGAATCTCTTTATTAACAATGGGAAGAATCACTGTCTTTCCGATCAGATTCTGATATCTGGCATCATCGGGATGAACTGCCACCGCTGTATCCCCCAGCATGGTTTCCGGCCGTGTCGTGGCAATAATGATATAATCATCTGTGCCGGCGATGGGATACCGGATATGCCAGAAATGTCCTTCCTGCTCCTCATGCTCTACCTCAGCATCCGAGATGGAGGTGCCGCATACCGGACACCAGTTAATGATCCGGGAACCTTTATAAATATAACCCTTTTCATATAATTTTATAAAAACCTCCTGAACAGCCTCTGAACAGCCTTCATCCATGGTGAACCGCTCCCGGTCCCAGTCTGCGGATGAGCCCATCTTTTTCAGCTGACTGATAATCCGCCCGCCATATTCCTTCTTCCATTCCCAGGCCCGTTCCAGAAATTTTTCCCGGCCCAGATCCTTCTTATCAATCCCTTCTTCTTTCAGCTTCTCAATAATCTTTACTTCGGTGGCAATGCTGGCATGATCTGTGCCGGGCTGCCACAGAGCTTCATAGCCCTGCATCCGCTTATAACGAATCAGGATATCCTGCATCGTGTTGTCCAGGGCATGCCCCATATGCAGCTGCCCGGTAATATTGGGCGGCGGCATCACAATGGTAAAGGGTTTCTTCTTCTTGTTGACCCTGGCAGAAAAATATTTCCTGTTCAGCCACTTCTCATAGAGTCTGTCTTCAATCTCCTGGGGGTTATAAGTTTTCTCCAGTTCTTTTTTCATCTGCTTCTCCTTCCAAATTAAAAACACTGAGTTCCGTCTGCCAAATGAAAAAGCCCTCTGCTGATTTTCTGTCAGCAAAGGGCGCATCGCGCGGTACCACCTTTATTTATCACTCTGTCAGGTCTTGCTTTCATGCCGCAAAACCTTGTGCCTGGTAACGGAGGCCAGCCGTGGCTGACTACTGGCGCCTGCATCTCTTCCGCCGATTTCTCCGCAGGAAAACAGACATGTTCGAAAGCCCGGTTCGAGAGCTACCTTCCGGTTCTGTCATCCTGGATTCTCTTTCAGCCCAGCGCAGCCATACGCTGTGAGAATCCTCTCTGCCGGAGCCCATGAACCGTACTCTTCTCTGTCATCACCTTTTAATATTATCATTATCATAATGTCACTGTTCTCTTTTGTCAAGGCATTTTTTCCGCTCTTTCCTGAGCAGTTTTTCCCTCCTCGATCTTTCTGCGGGTCATCTCATCAACGGCCTCTCTGAGTCTGGCGGTATATGGAAATGTCTGGCACTCTTCCTTTCCGTAGGTAAACTGAAGTTCGTACTCCAGAGGAAGCCAGGTGGACAAATCCGCTTCATCATGCTGAATCAGCGCTTCCAGCCTGTCCAGAATCTTATACAGCTTTGCCTCATCGGTCGCCTGCTCCTCCATCTCATAAAACAGCGCCTCCATATCCTGCCGGACAGAGCCTGACAACAGCGACAGCAGCCAGTCTATCGCCTGGCTTTCCACCGATTCATGAACGCTGTTTTTATCGAAAGCCGGAATATCGCCGGTAACCGCCTCTCCAATGTCATGGATCAGACACATTTTCAGCACCCTGTCCATATCCAGGTCCAAAAACGCGTCCCGCACCAGAAAAGCCATCATACACAGTCTCCAGCTGTGTTCAGCCACGCTTTCCCGCCGTCCGGTGCTGGTATCACAGTGACGGGTATTGCATTTCATTTTTTCCATCAGATGGAGAAAGTCCAATAATTTTTCAACTTCCATATGCCCTCATCACAATACCATCTGCCGGTATTCCTGTTTCCACCCATTCAGAATTTTTTCTGTCTCTTCCTGCCTTCTGTACCGATCCTTTTTCAGACAGCTGTCAATTTTCCGCACCTGCGGCGCATTTGATGCCTGCCGGTCATACACCTCATATTCTTCCTTCCATCGATACTGCTGCTGAGCGGGTATCCGGGCGGCAATCTCCTCTGGAATTTCCACACCGGGTTCCAGAAGCCGCAGATAAAAAATCTCTTTCAAAATCTCGCTGTCTTTCAGGCATCGATAAGACTGAACAAAACTGTCCGCCGCTTCCTGCATCCAGAACATGCCAGCCTGAGCCAGAGCCTGGTTATGCCACAGCGCCCCCTCTGTTTCCCTGGGAATTTCCCACTCTTCCTTTTTTTCCAGAATATGCCGGTAAATCTCAACCGCCTTCACATATCGTTTCTGTTTCACCATATAATCCGCCCGGCTTTTCAGCATATCATATGGCTGAGCCATATCTCTTTGCTCCAGCTGGCGGCGGAATTGCTCCAGTTCTTCCTTTCCGTAGTAGTCTGACTCCTGCATAATAATCAGCAGCAGCTGCGAACTGGTCAGCTTATCTTCCCATTTCCGCAGCTTCTTCGCCAGTTCCGTCATCCCCAGCTCTGTATCGAGAAAATGAATCAGTCCGTCGCTGACAAAGCTGTCATCGATCATCATCAGATTATGATAAATAAAATAACACAACTCCTGCTCTGAATAAATGTGAAGCCCGGCCTCCTGTATATAATAAGGCTTTTTTGCCATCGGCCTGCCACATATCATAAACCCGCTCATCCTATGTACTCCTAGCCTCAATTACAATGTAAAATATTCTTTTATTTCTTTTTTGCTGGAAGGGAATATTTCTCCGAATCCCCGGTCAATCACCCGCACCATCAGAGAATTTTCCCCGACAAATGCAAAAACAAGTTCCAGTCTGGTCGTTTTAGGAGGCCGTTTGGGAAAAGCCTGCAGAGAAACTGTCTGCGTCTTCCTTCCCGGAACCCCGATTGTCTGCACCTGGAACTGAATCTCATCCTCTTCATCCACAATCAGTTCCACATCCGCTCTGGACTCATACCAGTTGCTTCCTGCTGAGGCAATCACCAGCTGACATGTCTTGCCCTGGCGGGTCACCTCCATGGTAATCGAGGATGAGATTCTTCCTTCGCACAGGCAGATATAAGGATACGCAGACTGCGCCCTGGTATGATCCCAGGCAATAAAAGCCGCTCCCTGGGCGAACAGATTCTGGCCCGCATATACCTTTCTGCCTGCGCAAACCATTTTCAGAAAATTCTGTGCCCACTCTGTCTGTTCAAATCCCTTTCCTGTCAGGTAAACAGAATGAATCACCTTTTTTCCCATCAGCCGCTGAGCACAGGCACAGACAATCGTATCCGCCAGTTTCATCCCTGATTCATACTCCAGAATATCCAGGCTGAAGCCTTCCTCCAGTTCCTCATGAACTCCTTCGATCACCTGAGGCTTCTGGTTTCTTACCATTCGCATCTCATAATAATGAAAACCTGATTCTGACAGATCGAAAAGACAGCTGGCATTCTGAGGACGGTTTCCGTTATGGCTAAGCACATAATACAGATAAGCCTCTGAATGACTTACAATATGAATAGCATCCCTGGAAATATGGAGCCTGTCCCCCACATTCACCAGAAGATCCATCAGACCAGGCTCCAGCTTCTGTACGGTAAACACCAGTTGAATAATTCTGGAATCCTCATCCTCCAGAATCATCGCAAGCAATTTTCCGATATAACGCTCCAGCAGTTCCAGCGCCGTATATTTCCGGTCCTCTACGGTAGCGGTCCCGGATTTCACTGCCATGCTGATCAGATTATCTATGATAACTCCTTCCCCGTTCAGCGCATGATGATAGGCGTCCTGGCCGATATACCACTGATCTGCCCCCTTTTTCTTGCACAGAATCGTCGGAATCAGACAAAAGCGGTCATCCTGCCCCGCAGCAACAGCTTCAGCGCTGGCGGTTTTTCGATTGTAATAACTAATCTGGCTGTAATCGTCGCACAAGTCAACTCCCAAACACCAGTTTTTCATGGATGCCTCCCTTTCTGTGATCACACGCCGCCGAACAGGCGGCAAATCCACTGCTGGATGCCTGCAGGCCCGCTACAGCAGACGGAACACGCGTCCGATCATCTCTTCTTTCTTTCCATAGTCCAGCATGGCCCGAGACAGACTGTCGTCATTCTCCTGCGCCATCACCAGCATACGGTTCAGCGCCTGATACCTGGATCCGGTCTGACCATTCCGGTCCTCTTCCTCACACGCTGGGTCAACCGTCAGGATGCCAGAGGCGGCAGCCTCCTGGTTTCCATCTTCATAGATATCATATTCTGCCCGTTCGCCATAGAACAGCGTCACTTCATATATAAAAATCCCTTTAAACACATGGATCATTTTTGCCTGCGCAAACCTTCCCTCACCGGGCACCACCCGAATCCGTATCTGCACATCGCATTCCTCTGAGGTCTGATATTCCGCATAATACCGGTGCCACAGCCACGGCAGACATCCGGTTTCCCGGGCCAGCCGGGGAAAATGAGCAAATACCATCCCCTTTTGAACCATCCGCTCCAGATACAGGCGGCAGCAGTCCTTCTGCCTCTGACTCAGCTGAGCCAAACCGGCGTAAAAACGAGTCATCGCCAGAGATTCCAGCAGTCCTGGCCTCCTGGGTTCAGCGGGGTCCAGAGCTTTTTCCTCCATATACTCTGTCGTTGCCGGCAGCAGGTCCCATTCTTTTTGAATATAACCCCATGCTTTCACCACAAGATATGCGTCACGCAAAACCAGGTCGATATTCCCCTGCTCCCTGTATACAGCAAACACCTGATCCAGCCACCGGTCATTATGTACAAAAATCAGCTGCGCCAGCAGCCGTTCCGGAAGATCCCACAGATGAACTCTGCTGTTTTTCGCCGCTGTCAGAATCCCGAACATCCGCTCGCTGCTGCCGTTATAATACTGACACAGATATTCCAGAATTGCATGATCCAGCTTATCCTCAATAAACAGGTGATGAGCCAGCCGGATCAGATAATCATTCCGTTCACCATATCTGGCAATCATATAATGGCACAGCTTCAGCAGCCGCCCCGGGCGGATATCCCGGTAACCATACACTTCTACAATTCCATAAGCTTCTTCATAATACCCTTTTGTAATCAAAAGTTCAAGTAAAAGTTTTCTGGATTTTCCATCTAAATTTCCCGGAGACACCACATTAATAAAACTGTCGCACTTTTCCTGGGAAGACACCGACAGATAATACCGGATACCAATCGCCGACAGCTTCTGACGGAACAGAGGGCGGAGATTTTTTTCTGACAGACCCCGCTCCAAAATGCCGATATTCTCCCCTTCCACCTGTTCTGTCTCATAAATCAGCCGCAGCCTCCGATAAAAATATTCTGAATGGGATGGTTCTGCCCTCCAGCAGGCTGCCAGCAGGCTGTCCCTGTTTGCGGTCAGCGGCTCCAGCCGCCAGGGCACGCTGCCGTATCGATTCCCATAGCCATCCTGAAGAATCAGCTGAAAATGTTCTCCATATACCGGTACATAGGCTTTTCCCTCATAGATACGAAACCGTATCTCCGACCTGCGTTCCTCATAGCACAGGATTCCGTGGGTGATTTCCCTGTGATCGCAGGTAAATTCTCTGGCACAGATTAGGTCAGGAAAAATACGGCCCGCCCGTTCATCCAGCATTTCCGGATAAATCAGACAGCTGTAAATTTGAGCCAGTTCTCTGCTGATCCGTCTTTTCAGCATCTGATCAATAGCGAAGTTCTCCATTTCCCGTTCATAAGACTGATAAATATCCGGCATCTGGTCTTTATACTGCAGAATATTCAGATACAGTCTGGCCCGGACTTCATAATCTGCCGGCTGCTGATAGGAGAAATACAGCAGCAGCTGTCTGGGAAGAGGCTGCTCCATTTGTTCCGGCATTGTATAAAGATAGTATTCATAAAGGCGGGTCAATTTTAAATCCCGTTTCACACCTTCCTCATAGAAAGGAAAGCAGGCTTTCTCTCTCCGTTCTCCTTTAATCAGCAGACTGCACACACTGTTCAGCAGCGCTTCACTGCGGTAACGTTTATACAGCCCTTTTATCAATGTCAGCACCCGTTCCGACATTCCCTTCAGTCCGGCAGCCAGTTCTGCTGTCTGATCCGCCAGTCTGCGGCTCATCAGACCCTTATTGGCGCCAAAACAGAGCGTCCCCAGCGTAAAGTCATCCAGCGTCATCAGCAGCCGGCTGTCCTCTTTTAAGGTCTGGAAAGCTGCCAGATACAGCCAGGGACTTCGGACGCCCCGTCTGTAGTATTCCCGTATTTTCTCCCAGCGCATAGCCGGATGGTCTGACCGGAGCCGGTCTGTCAGAATCAGCAGAACCAGAATGGCCGGATCCTTCAGCTGGTCACTGTCATATTTATTCAGCACTGCAGCCAGAGTGGTTCTGCTTCCCTCACCCGGCTCAAGCAGGGTTTTCCCATACAGATAAATACAGTAATTGCCCGGTTCCTCCAAACGATCCGCCTGAACTCTTTCTGCAACCAGATCCAGCAGCCTGCTGCCCTCTTCTGGTTCCTGTCTGGCTGCGGCTGCCGCCTGCATCAGCGTAGCCCGCACATACAGCGGACTGTCTTTTGGAATACGGCTATAAGCCCCTTTCAGCTTCTGATAAGCCGTTTCTCTGCCATCCTGCTTTTCCCTCTGTCTGTAAAAAGCAAATCCGACTTCTGTCAGGAATAATTTCATATAGGAAATCTCCCCTTTGCGCCGGTTGACTGTATTGATATCACATTTCCCCTTCATTACCGTAACAGGAATGCAGAAAGTATACAGCGCGGAAGTGATCAGAATCCGGCCCAGATTTTTCCCCATATGGAGGCGGCTGCCCAGAATCCGGTAGGACAGCCGCGCTGTGTCGCCGATAAAGTCGTGCTCCGACAGCGTACTTTTATCCAGACGGATAAAATTTCCTTCCGCCTTTACTGACAGTTTCAGATATCCCCAGCCGTCCCGGCGAATCTGAATGCCATCTTCTGTCTCCTCCTGATCCTGAAACCGGTAGTTCCGTTCTCTGTCCAGCAGCTCCAGCGTCACACGTTTTTTCCCCCCGGCAGCCACCAGGAACTCCTCCATCCCCAACTGTCTGTCATTCTGCGAGCGCAGACCCTCATATAAGCTGACAAGCCTCAGATCCTGCATAAAAGGCAGGGCAGCAAACCGCTCTGCATCAAAAATTCTCAGTGCTTCATCCCTGGACCCGGCGGCAAAAGAGGCAAACTGCTCCAGCGTGTCAAAGCTTTGACCGGAAGCTGACGCCTGTGAAAAGGTAAACTGATATGGCAGATCGTACTCGCCTCCGACACATACGATATGGAAACGTCCTCGAATACAGATTTCCTCCCGGGTATATTCCTCCCGGATCTGATATTCCAGCGCAGCTCCTGTTCCGGCAAACTGATTAAGTTTCAGTTCCACCCGGTAATCCGAAGAATATACGATTCCCTTGACAGCCTCGCCGCTGCTGCTGACCAGATGTACAGTACCGTTTACCGTCTTTGCGCATGGCCTGTTTTCTTCGATTGACACCGGATGGATCTCCAGCCTCATCTCCGGCTGGGGAACTTCACCCCTGGCTATTTTCTTCAAATATTCTCTCACAAAATCACCCAGCTTTCACCCGCTGCTTATGTCCATTTTTACTCTTTTATAATCATACTATATTTTCGCAAAAAATTCGACTGCAAAACTCGAAATTTCATGAATTTTACACCAAACGCTTGAAGCATTCAGAACCTTATATCCTGCGAGGCGTTTATGACAGCAGTTGACTCACCGCTTCCTTTCGGTTATAGTAAACCTGATAAACGTTCAGCGAATATGCGCAGACGAGTCTTGAAACGGTAAGGAGGAATCCCCATGTCACAGAAAACAACCAATGCCATGCGTCTCCTGACGCAGGCCGGCATCTCCTTTGACACCCAGTCCTATGAGGTCGATGAAGCAGATCTGTCCGGCACTCATGTAGCGTCACAGTTAGGTCTGCCGCCGGAACAGGTATTCAAAACACTGGTTGCCCGTGGTGAAAAAAACGGAATCATGGTATTTTGTATTCCGGCGGCGGAAGAACTGGATCTGAAAAAAGCTGCCGCACTGACCAGAGACAAAAAAATAGAAATGATCCACGTCCGGGAGCTCCAGAGCTTAACCGGCTACATCCGGGGCGGATGCTCCCCGATCGGCATGAAAAAAAAATATCCGACTTTTATCGACGAAACAGCGATCCTGTTCGACCGAATTTATGTCAGTGCCGGCATGAGAGGCATGCAGATCATCCTCAGGCCCGATGATCTGATTCAATTCACCCAGGCCCATACAGCTGACCTGGTCAAATAAAAAATAATCACAGACCCAGTATGTCCCGTATCACCTGGCCCGCAATCATCAGACCGGCTACCGGAGGGACGAAGGAAACGCTCCCCGGGACAGCGTTTCCCGTTCTGACAGGCGGTTCCTCAGAGTACAGCACCTTCAGCTGAGAAATATTGCGCTTCTTCAGTTCTCTGCGCATCACTCTGCACAGCGGGCATACCGATGTCTGGTAAATATCTCCGATCCGAAACTGGGAGGGATCCAATTTGTTTCCTGTACCCATACAGCTGATGACAGGAATGCCTCTTTCCGCGCACAGCCGGGCTAAGGTCAGCTTTGCCGTCACTGTGTCAACAGCATCCACCACGTAGTCCGGCCGGCTTTCCTCCAGCAGCTGTTCCGCATTGTCCTCCAGCACAAATACCTCATATGTCGCAATCCGGATCTGAGGATTAATATCCAGCAGCTTTTTCTTCATCACCTGAGTTTTATATTGTCCCAATGTACTGTGCAGAGCAATGCTCTGTCTGTTAATATTGGTCAGCGCCACTCTGTCGCTGTCCACCAGAATCAGTCTGCCGATGCCTCCCCGCCCCAGCGCCTCAATACAATGGGAGCCTACTCCTCCCACCCCGAACACCATGACACTGCTTTCTTTCAGCTTTTCCATCCCATCTTCTCCGATTAACATTTCCTCTCTGGAAAACTCATGTTCCATCATGCTCATCCTTTCCTTCGCCCGCGCGCGGTACGCCGGCTTTTTTTGACGATGCTGCAGCAGCTGATGCCGTCATGGCAGCTGATAGTATCATAACACAGAAGGTACTTCAAAAACAATATTCCTTTCCTTGTCTTTCCCCGATGAATATGCTATAGTAAATGGCGGGCAAAACTGTATGAATGTCTGATTTCAAGGGAGTTTCACATCAATGGATTTATTTGATTATATGCGGGAGACAACACAGGAAAAAGAATCGCCGCTGGCGTCCCGGCTCCGTCCCAGGACACTGGAGGAAGTGGTGGGACAGCAGCATATCGCAGGGAAAAACACCCTTCTGTACCGGGCTATCGCCGCAGATCATCTCAGCTCTGTCATTTTCTACGGACCTCCAGGCACCGGCAAAACCACTTTGGCCCGGGTTATCGCCAACACCACCCGCGGCAGCTTTAAACAAATCAACGCCACCAGCGCCGGCAAGAAGGACATGGAAGAAGTCGTAAAAGAAGCACAGAATGCACTGGGGATGTACGGCACAAAAACCATCCTGTTTATCGATGAGATCCACCGTTTCAATAAAGGACAGCAGGACTACCTCCTTCCCTTTGTTGAGGACGGCACCCTGATTCTGATCGGTGCCACCACAGAAAACCCTTACTTCGAAGTAAACAGCGCATTGCTGTCCCGTTCCTTCATTTTCGAGCTGAAGCCCCTGACTCCGGCAGATATCAAAACACTGCTGACCAGAGCTGTAACAGACCGGGAACGGGGCATGGGCAGCTACCATCCTGTTCTTGATCCCGATGCCATGAATTTTCTGGCGGATGTATCCGGAGGCGATGCCCGCAGGGCCCTGAACGCATTGGAACTGGCGGTACTGACCACCCCGAAGAATGCCGACGGACAAATTCCCATTACCCTGGATGTCATCCAGGAATGCATCCAAAAAAGAGCAATCCGCTATGACCGGCAGGGTGACAGCCACTATGATACCATATCCGCATTCATTAAAAGCATGCGGGGGTCTGACCCCGATGCCGCCGTATATTATCTGGCCAGAATGCTGTATGCAGGGGAAGATGTAAAATTCATAGCCCGCCGTATGATCATCTGCGCCTCAGAGGATGTGGGAAACGCTGATCCCCAGGCTCTTCAGGTCGCAGTCAGTGCTTCGCTGGCAGTGGAGCGGGTCGGCATGCCCGAGGCCCAGATCATATTGTCCCAGGCAGCTGCCTATATCGCCTGTGCGCCAAAGAGCAACGCCGCAGTCACCGCCATCAGCCGGGCTATGGAATCTGTCAGGACACAGGGGATCAAAACCATCCCGCCCTGGCTGCAGGACGCCCACTATAAAGGTTCCGCTGACCTGGGACGGGGCACAGGCTATCTGTATCCCCACTCTTATCCCAGCCACTATGTAAAACAGCAGTATCTGCCGGATGAAATCGCCGGCGAAACCTTCTACGAGCCTTCGGAACAGGGATATGAGGCTCAGATCAAAAAGCATCTGGAAGAACTGAAAAGGCAGCGGTGAAACTGATTTCCCATCTGTTAAAGAAAGAGTTTTTCTCTTATAATATTCGTGTTTCAGCCATTAAGGATTGTGTGCCGGCTTTGGAAGAGGCAGTGTCAGAGGAAAAAAGTTTTCAGAGAACGGATAACTGCAGAAAACCAGCGCTTGAAAATTCAGAGTTTACAGGCGTTTCAGTCCAGCAGTATCTCATCTACTGTAGCAAATTCATATCCTTTTGCCTGCATGATATCAATCAGTTCCAAAGCCGCATCCACCGAAGATTGGTAAACATCATGAAGCAGTATGATATCGCCATTTTCAAAATTTTTGAGAACGCGGCTTACAACCGTCTGCGTGTTCTGCACTTTCCAGTCGCAGGGATCCACATCCCATAATACTGCGGTCATATTAACCTCTTCGCTCAGGTCTTCACTCCATTCACCGAACGGCGGCCTGATATATTGCGGCAGCTGACCAGTCAGCTGACAGATAATATCATTTCCTTCCCTGATCTCCTCAAGCGCCTGCTCATAGGACTGAAGATTCAGCTGGACATGATTCATCGTATGGTTGCCGATCAGATGCCCTTCTTCCGCCATTCGTTTTACCAGCTCCGGATATTTTTCCGCGCTTTTTCCAATCAAAAAAAAGGTTGCTTTTACGTTCCGTTTTTTTAATCCGTCTAAAAGAGCTTCCGTATAAACCGGATGGGGACCATCATCAAATGTCAGCGCAGCTATTTTCTGGCCGTTCTCCTCTTCCTGAAAGGATACCGGCAGTTCCCTTCTTTTCGCCTGACTCTCCCAGAGTCCCAGGCATACCACAATCAGCAGTCCGATTCCAACCAAATATTTCTGTATTGACATATTGCCCCGTTCAAAGCGCTTTTACTGAAATATATGCAGGCAATGAAACTTTCATTATTCCGCATATCATAACCTTTCATGTGCCGCAGGCATTCATGCTGAAATACCCATAAGATATATTTGCGCTCCGAACATCAGTCAAAGTCTAATTTCTTTCACTCTCCGCTTGACTTGTATTACATTTAATGCTAATATTTAGGCATAATAGCAACGAAACAGGCAAAAAAACGCTTTAAAATTTATGTTTCACAGGTCAAATATTCTATTTTTATCATTTTATCTGATTTTTTATTGTAAATCAGTAATACAAATATGTTTCCACTGCATGCCAAAAGCAGCGGTTCAAGGCAGAAAGGAGGGCAGGCAGCGCATTTGTATCCAGTGAAACATAGATAAAATTATTGTTGGAATCAGTAGAATAGGAGTACAAAGATATGAACGGAAAATATGGATTTCCTCTCTGCATCCAGCTGGTGCCGCCGGACGATATTTACGGCGACAAAGAATTTGCGGACACTCTGGAACTGCTGAAGGAAAAAGGCTTTTACGGTGTGGAACTGAACATAACAGATTTTCAGGGGATCGACCCGGAAAAATTAAAAGTATTTCTGGCATCATACAATCTGAAAATGACAATGATTGCTTCCGGCGTCTTCGCCAAAAAAAACGGTCTGTCTCTGTCATCGGCAGATGAAACCATCCGAAAAAAAACAGTTGACGCTTTTGACCAGATGGTTCGTTTTGCAAAAAAAATGAATGCAGGCATCATCTGTGGATTTATCAAAGGCGGCGCGGGAGAAGATGTACAGACAGCTCTGACACAAATGAAAAAGTCTGTCAGAGAACTGAAAGAAAAATATGGAAGCGAAAAAGTAAATATTTATCTGGAAGCTACCAATCATTATGAAGCTACACTCATCAACCGTGTAGATGAGGGCATTGCGCTGGCAGGCGATCCGTCAGGAATTATTAAGGTTCTGCCGGATACCTATCATATGAACATCGAGGAGTCCAGCATGACCGCCGCAATGGTAGGCGGAAAAGATTATTACCACAACATTCATATTTCAGATAACAACAGATTCTTCCCGGGATTCGGCGCAATCGACTTCTATCAGGTTATGAGCCTGCTGAAACAGATGAATTATACAGGCACCATTTCCATCGAGGGAAGAAATCAGAACGCCTTAAACGACGACATTGCGAAATCCTGTTCTTATCTGGAGGAAATCGGAAAACGTTTATAACACAGCGTTTATAATACAGCGCAGTTTCCCATTTCATCCCGTGTGGACTTGTGGTATAATGCATGAGGCGGACATCTCCAATATGTAAAAATAACAGAAAAAGGGGAACCCATCATGCATATATGTAATATATGTCCCAGAAACTGCGGCGCTGACAGAACTGCCCTTCAAACCGGATACTGCGGCGAGACATGGGAGGTCCGTCTGGCCCGGGCCGCCCTCCATTTCTGGGAAGAACCATGTATCTCCGGCACCAGGGGATCAGGCACTGTATTTTTCTCAGGATGCAATCTGGGCTGCGTGTTTTGTCAGAACCGGGACATTTCTTCCGGCAAAGTCGGAAAAAAGATCAGTCTGAAGCGGCTGACGGAAATCTTTTTTGAACTGAAAGCCAAAGGCGCCCATAATATCAATCTGGTCACTCCTGATCACTATCTGCCCCTGGTGGCCGAAGCTCTGCGCAGGGCCAAAACCGATGGACTGGATCTCCCCATCGTGTATAACAGCGGCGGCTACGCAAAACCCGAAACCCTGCGGCTGCTGGACGGGCTGATCGATGTTTATATGCCCGATTTCAAATACTGGGATGACCGGCTAAGCCAAAAATACTCTCACGTACCGGACTATCACATATGGGCCTGCAAAGCGCTGGCAGAAATGGTCCGCCAGACCGGGAATCCGCTGTTTGATCATGAAGGAATCATGCTGCGGGGCGTCATCGTCAGACATCTGGTACTTCCCGGCCACACGGAAGATTCCAAAAATGTGATCCGATACCTGCACGAAACCTATGGCGATCAGATCTATATCAGTATCATGAATCAATATACCCCCGTCGGCAGCCATCCCGACATGCCGGAGCTGGACAGAAAGCTGACCGAAAAAGAATACAGCCAGGTCGTAGACTACGCCATCTCCATCGGGGTGGAAAACGGGTTCATACAGGAGGGTGATACGGCCGAAGAAAGCTTCATACCGCCTTTTACACTGGAGGGGGTCTGATATATATTTTTTCGTTCGGAGGGTTTACGCAGTCCGTACGGCATCAGGAGCCACGGATGGAAGCCGGATTCGGACAGCCCTGTCCCTTAACGCCTTTGTTCCCGGCCTGAATAAATTCTAAGCAGCCAGACAGGCCCTTTTCCAGGACCGATTTTATGTTCAGAAAAAGT
>CAJFOT010000047.1 GCA_904397815.1 Candidatus Paralachnospira sangeri | reverse complement strand
ACTTTTTCTGAACATAAAATCGGTCCTGGAAAAGGGCCTGTCTGGCTGCTTAGAATTTATTCAGGCCGGGAACAAAGGCGTTAAGGGCAGGGCTGTCCGGCTGCAGTGTTCTGCCGCGGCTGCTGATGCCGTCCGGTCCGTGACAGACCTCCTGAATGAAAAGCTTTCTTTATTCCTCCGCCGGGCTGAATTCATCCTTCCCTACGGAGCACAGCGGGCATTCCCAGTCGTCGGGCAGATCCTCGAAAGCGGTTCCCGCAGGAATATTGTTGTCCGGGTCGCCTACCTCGGGGTCATAAACATAGCCGCATACATCGCACACATACTTTTTCATGAAAGTTCTCCTTTCTATTTTTCATTTGGCTCTTTTCTTTCACCATACTAGTATGGTAATATTCTGGTAATAATATGTCAAGAACCGTCTTGTTTTCTTTTCAAAGCATATTGTTTTTTATAAAAACATCAGTTATACTTTAATTCGGCTTATTTTTCTGATAGATTAACAAAAGTCCTTTCAGCAGCAGGATATCATCATAAATGATGTGATGACGGCAATGGGGTGTGATGAAGCGGGCCAGTCCGCCGGTGGCGATTACTTTAATATTGCCCTGGAGCTCTTCGGAGGCCCGGTCGATCATGCCGTCGATCATGCAGGCGTTTCCGTAGATAGCGCCGCTCTTCATGCATTCGATGGTGTTGGTGCCTATGACCCGGCGGGGTTTGTCCAGTCCGATTCTGGGAAGCTGGGAGGTGCGGCTGCTGAGGGAATCCAGAGAAACCTTGATTCCGGGGATGATAGCGCCCCCTACATAGCTGCCGGTATGGTCGATGGCAGACATGGTGGTGGCGGTGCCCATATCGAAGATCAGCAGCGGCGCGCCGTATTCATGGATGGCGGCTACCGCGTCCACCACCAGGTCGCTGCCCAGCTGGGCGGGATTGTCAATTTTGATGTTCAGTCCGGTTTTGATCCCCGGCCCTACTGTCATGACAGATTTATGGGTAATCTTCTCCAGGGAATCCCGGATCGTCCGGTTTAAAGGCGGAACAACGGAAGAAATAATGCAGCCGTCGATGGAAGCGGCGTCAATGTGATACAGTTCCAGGATATTTTTAAAGCTGATGGCATATTCCAGTGAGGTTTTGTTCAGGTTCGTGGACAGACGTTCCACAAAATAAGTGCGCTCCTGGTCGATGCATCCGGCTACAATATTGGAGTTCCCGATATCAACAGTTAAAATCATAGCTGTGCTCCCTTCTGAAAAACGGAAAACCAACTGTGTTTTCCGCGGACATTCTGGAACATATTATAACAAGCGGAGGGGAAAACAGCAAGCAGGAGGTTGGAAAATGTTAAAAGGAAAAACAGTGCTGTTAGGCGTAACAGGAAGTATTGCCGCGTATAAGATCGCGAACCTGGCCAGGATGCTGGTAAAGGAGGGGGCTGAGGTGCATGTGCTGATGACGCAGAACGCCACCAATTTTATCAATCCCATCACCTTTGAGACGCTGACTGCCCACAAGTGCCTGATTGACACCTTTGACCGGAATTTTCAGTACAGCGTGGAGCATGTGGCGCTGGCAAAGCAGGCGGATGTGGTGCTGGTGGCGCCGGCCTCGGCCAACGTGATCGGGAAGATTGCAGGGGGCATCGCAGATGACATGCTGACCACCACCGTGATGGCCTGCCCCTGCCCGAAGATTATCTCTCCTGCCATGAATACCAATATGTATTACAATCCTATCGTCCAGGAGAATATCGAGAAGCTGAAGCGCCATGGCTACCAGATCATCGAGCCTGCGGTGGGGATGCTGGCCAACCGGGATATCGGCGCCGGCAGAATGCCTGATGAAGAGGTGCTCTTCGACTATGTGGTGCAGGAGATTTCCTGTGAGAAGGATATGAAAGGGCTGAAGGTACTGGTAACCGCCGGTCCCACCCGGGAGGCCATCGACCCGGTGCGCTTTATCACAAACCACTCGACCGGAAAGATGGGCTATGCCCTGGCCAAAGCCGCCGCTGCCAGAGGCGCTCAGGTGACCCTGGTATCCGGCCCTACCCATCTGGAGAAGCCCCGTTTCGCCAGCTGCGTGGATGTGGTGTCTGCTCAGGATATGTATGAGGCGGTGACCGGCCGCGCCCAGGAGCAGGATATTATCATCAAGGCCGCAGCGGTGGCGGATTACCGTCCTGCTCAGGTCAGCCAGGAGAAGATGAAGAAAAAAGACGGGGATCTGATCCTGGAGATGGCCCGCACCCAGGATATCCTGGGATGGCTGGGAGCCCATAAGAGACCGGGACAGTTCCTGTGCGGCTTCTCCATGGAAACAGAACATATGCTGGAAAATTCCAGGGCCAAGCTGGAGAAAAAACATGTGGACATGATCGTGGCCAATAATCTGAGGGAGCCGGGGGCCGGCTTTGCCGCAGATACCAATGTGGTGACAATGATTACCGCCGACAGTGAGATTGCCCTTCCCCAGATGTCGAAGGAGGAGGCTGCCCACCGGATTCTGGACCGGATTCTGGGGCTGCGCAATACGGCTGTGCTTTGAGGCCGCGCAAGAAAGTCCTGAAAAGATGTAATGTTAGGAGGAATCTGTTTTGGCAGATATTACGGAAGAAATAAAGAAGCGAAGAACCTTTGCCATCATCTCCCACCCGGATGCCGGCAAAACTACCCTGACGGAGAAGCTGCTGCTCTACGGCGGAGCCATTAACCTGGCCGGGTCGGTGAAGGGGAAAAAGACGGCCCGGCACGCGGTGTCTGACTGGATGGAGATCGAGAAGGAGAGAGGAATTTCAGTTACCTCCTCAGTGCTTCAGTTTAATTATGACGGGTACTGCATCAACATCCTGGATACCCCGGGCCACCAGGACTTCTCAGAGGATACCTACCGTACCCTGATGGCGGCTGACTCAGCGGTGATGGTAATCGACGCCTCAAAGGGCGTGGAGCCTCAGACCATTAAGCTGTTTAAGGTCTGCCTGCTCCGCCACATTCCCATTTTTACCTTTATCAACAAGATGGACCGGGAGGCCAATGATCCCTTCGATCTGATGGATGAGATTGAGGAGATTCTGGGAATCGGAACCTGCCCCGTCAACTGGCCCATCGGCTGCGGAAAGTCCTTTAAGGGGGTATATGACCGGAATACCCGGCATATTACCACTTTTACGGCAGAGGCCAACGGCACAAAGGAGATTCAGTCCCGGGAGATGGATGTGGACAGCGATGAGGCCAGAGAGGTGATCGGCGATGACTATTACCAGCAGCTGCGGGATGACATCGAGCTGCTGGACGGCGCCGGCCAGCCCTTTGATATGGAGAAGGTCAGCAAAGGTGAGCTGTCCCCGGTGTTTTTCGGCTCTGCTCTGACCAACTTCGGCGTGGAAACCTTCCTGAAACATTTCCTCACCATGACCACATCTCCGCTGCCCAGACAGGCAGACTGCGGATTGATCGACCCGGTGAAGGAGGAGTTCTCCGCCTTTGTCTTTAAGATTCAGGCCAATATGAATAAGGCCCACAGGGACAGAATCGCTTTCATGCGGATCTGTTCCGGAAAATTTACCGCCGGCATGGAGGTGAACCATGTCCAGGGAGGAAAGAAGGTAAAGCTGTCTCAGCCTCAGCAGATGATGGCCCAGGAGCGGAAGATTATTGAGGAGGCCTATGCGGGCGATATTATCGGTGTTTTTGACCCGGGGATTTTCTCCATCGGAGATACCCTCTGCCTGTCGCCGAAGAAATTCGCCTTCGAGGGAATTCCCACTTTCGCTCCGGAACATTTTGCCCGCATCCGCCAGATGGATACCATGAAGCGGAAGCAGTTTATCAAAGGGATCAGCCAGATCGCCCAGGAGGGCGCCATCCAGATTTTCCAGGAATACAATACCGGCATGGAGGAGATCATCGTCGGTGTGGTGGGTGAACTCCAGTTTGATGTGCTGCTGTATCGTCTTCAGAATGAGTACAATGTGGAAGTAAAGATGGATAAGCTGCCCTATGAGTATATCCGCTGGATTGAGAATACAGATATCGATGTGAACAAGATCCAGGGTACATCGGACATGAAGCGGATTAAGGATTTGAAGGATCATCCCCTGCTGCTGTTTGTCAACAGCTGGAGCGTGGGCATGGTGGAAGAGCGGAATCCTGACCTGAAGCTGGCGGAATTCGGCCGCTGGTAAATCCTGCCCTGCCCGGTTCTGCCTCTGCGCAGTTCTGCCGGACCTGCACAGATTCTCCCCTCTCGGCATATGATATACTGTAAAAGTTTGCCGTCGGAAAGGAGGGGCCGGAAGGATGAGAATCTGTGGGATGCGGGACCGTGAGGTGATTAATATCTGTACCTGCCGTCGTCTGGGCTATGTGGCTGATGTGGAATTCAATGTGGAGGACGGCTGCATTACAGCTTTTATCGTGCCTGGCCCGGCGAAGATCTGGGGCTGCCTGGGACGGGATATGGAATATGTCATTCCCTTCTGCTGTGTGCGGCAGATCGGCAGTGATATTATACTGGTGGAAGTAAATGAAGAGGAAATTTTTGTGAAATGCGTATAAGCACAGCAGGAGGAACAGCCGATGAAATGCCCATATTGCGGAGAGGATAATACCAGAGTCATTGACTCCAGACCGGCGGAGGAGAACAGCGCCATCCGGCGCAGGCGCCAGTGCGATGCCTGCCGGCGCAGGTTTACTACATATGAAAAGGTGGAGACCCTGCCTCTGTTCGTCATCAAAAAGGACAATACCAGAGAGTCCTATAGCCGGTCGAAAATCGAGAAGGGAATTCTGAGCGCCTGTCACAAGCGGCCGGTATCTGCCGCTCAGATCAACCAGCTGATCGATGAAATTGAAGCCCGGATTTTCAGCATGGAAGAAAAGGAGATCCGCAGCTCTGTCATCGGGGAACTGGTGATGGAAAAACTGAAGAGCCTGGATGAGGTGGCCTATGTCCGGTTTGCCTCTGTATACCGGGAATTTAAAGACGTCAATACATTTTTGCAGGAACTGGAAAAAATATACAGAAAGTAGAATGAAGGAATAGGGATATGTTTCTGAAACGCTTTTACCCCGACCACCGGGCGCCCTCTGTCTACGATATCGATTTCGACAGTCTGTATCAGGAGGGCGTCAGGGGACTGCTCTTTGATATCGACAATACACTGGTCCCTCACGGCGCCCCTGCCGATGAGCAGGTGATCAGGCTGTTTGCCCGGCTGCGGGAGACCGGCTTTCATACCTGCCTGATTTCCAACAATCAGGCGCCCAGGATTATTCCCTTCGCCGAAAAGGTGAAATCGGATTTTATCTGCGACGCCCATAAGCCTTCCCGGGCAGGCTATCTGAAAGCGATGAAGCAGATGGGAACCGGCCCGGCGAGCACAGTGTTCATCGGAGATCAGCTTTTCACAGATGTATACGGTGCGAAACGGGCAGGGATTGTCTCCTGGCTGGTGAATCCCATCCACCCGAAGGAGGAAATTCAGATTGTCCTGAAACGGTATCTGGAGCGGGTTGTCCTGTATTTTTACGAAAAGGAATGCAAAAAAGGTTGAAATCACTGCCTGTTTATTATAAAATAGACAGAGATTGCGAAACATTTAAGGAGGAAAATCATAAGATGATATCAGCAGGTGATTTTAGAAACGGTGTTACCATCGAATATGATAATAACGTTTATCAGATCATTGAATTTCAGCACGTAAAACCTGGCAAAGGTGCTGCGTTCGTCAGAACCAAGTTGAAAAATATAAAAAGCGGCGGTGTAGTAGAGAAAACCTTCAGACCGACAGAGAAATGTCCGACAGCTCACATTGACAGAGCGGATATGCAGTATCTGTACAATGACGGCGATCTGTATTATTTCATGGATGTGAATACTTACGATCAGGTAGCGTTAAACAAGGATCAGATCGGCGATTCCCTGAAATTTGTAAAAGAGAACGAGATGGTGAAGATCTGTTCTCACAAGGGAGACGTATTCTCTGTAGAGCCGCCTCTGTTTGTAGAACTGGAAGTGACTGAGACAGAGCCCGGTTTTAAGGGAGATACCGCGACAGGCGCGACAAAGCCGGCTGTTGTGGAGACAGGGGCTACTGTGTACGTACCGCTGTTTGTGGATCAGGGCGATAAGATTAAGATCGATACCAGAACCGGAGAATATTTATCCAGAGT
Source organism: Candidatus Paralachnospira sangeri (assembly GCA_904397815.1). Classification (GTDB taxonomy): domain Bacteria; phylum Bacillota; class Clostridia; order Lachnospirales; family Lachnospiraceae; genus Paralachnospira_A; species Paralachnospira_A sangeri. The sequence continues at coordinate 3,204 of CAJFOT010000047.1, read as the reverse complement.
ATAAAAGAGTGATACGATGCAGCGGATCAGGACTGAGACACGCAGAAAAATCTCTGCCTGTCCCGGTCCTGTTTTGCTGATGGCTTATGGAGAATGGACACGAAAGCATGGGAAGGTTATGAACAAAATTAAAATGATCGGTATCGACCACAGCAAGGCAAGTGTGGCGTACCGGGAGCTTTTTTCATTCACAAAAACCAGCGCCACCGCGGCAATGGAAACGCTGAAGGAGAAAAAAGGAGTCAGCGGGTGTATCATTTTATCGACCTGTAACCGGATGGAGCTGTGGATCAGCGCGGAGGACGGGCTGGAGGAATCGCTGTATGAGATGCTGTGTCAGCTGAAAGGCGTGGACCCTGCCCTGTATGAGGAATATTTTATCCAGCGGGAGGGCATGGAGGCGGTGTGGCATCTCTTTGAGACGTCCTGCGGTCTGAAGTCTAAAATTATCGGTGAGGATCAGATCATCACCCAGGTGAAGGATGCCCTGAACCTGGCCCGGGAAGCATTCTGCACTGACAAAGTGCTGGAGATGCTGTTCCGGACGGCAGTGACAGCGGCGAAAAAGGTTAAGACAGAGGTGAAAATTTCCCACAAGGATACATCCGCCATTGATGGAGCCCTGGAGGGGCTGAGGCGGACAGGCTATTCCCTGGCGGGAAAGACCTGCATGGTGATTGGGAACGGAGAGATGGGGCGGCTGACTGCCCTGGCGCTGAAACAGAACCAGGCGGATGTGACGGTGACGGTGCGCCAGTACCGCAGCGGTCAGGTTCAGATTCCTCTTGGCTGTTCACGGATCAATTACGGAGAACGGCTGGATTTTCTGAAAAACTGCGACCTGGTGGTCAGTGCAACGGCCAGTCCGAATTTTACCCTGAAGCGGGAGGATGTGGAGCAGGTGCCCCGGAAGGAGCAGCTGCTGATGATCGACCTGGCGGTGCCCAGGGACATTGAGCCGACGGTGGCAGAGCTGCCGGGAGTTACTCTGTACGACATCGACAGCTTTGAACTGCGTGGAGAAAATCAGGAACTGAGCCAGAGCGTGGCCCAGGCGGACCGGATCCTGGAGGAATATATCCAGGAATTTACCACCTGGTATGACTGCCGGGATCTGATTCCTGTTATCAGAGGAATCTGCAACAGTGCTGCCCGCGACGTAGGGCTGAGAATACATAAAGAGGTCAGTCATCTGGAGATTGATGCTGCTGAAAAAGAAAAGCTGGAGAAAACCATCGATACAGCCGCATCCAAGGTGGTCAACAAGCTGATGTTTGATCTGCGGGAGAACCTGAATATGGATACCTGGCGGGAGTGCGTGGAAGCCATTGCCAAGATCTATCCCCAGGGAGCCGGCAGATGAGCGGGATAAAGGAACCCTGCGATTTTCCCCTGTTTATATCGCTGCGGGGGAAGCGGGTGCAGATATACGGCGCGGGGACGATCGCCCTGCGCCGGGTAAAGACGCTGGTGTCTTTCGGCGCGGAAATATCTGTGGCGGCACCGGAAGGGGAGGAGGAACTCCTGTCCATGAGCCGGGCAGGAACCATCCATTATGAAAAAAGGCCTTTCATGCCCGGAGAAATCCGAGAGGGCAGCCGGCCTTTTCCTTTTATGGTGCTGGCAGCCACTGACAGTCCGGAGGTTAATCAGGCCATCACGGAGGAATGCCGCCAGATGGGCATTCCGGTCAACAATGCCGGGGACAGGTCTCAGAATGATTTTTATTTCCCTGCCATTGTCCGGGATGAAGGGCTGGTCATCGGCCTGACCGGGACAGGGACAGACCACAAGAAAGTCAGGCGGGCAGCTGCCTGGGTGAGAAGCCATATAAAAGAAATTACAGGACAAAGTGAGGATCGGCAATGACAAAGTCAGAACAATTATTTCAGCAGGCCTGCGGCCTGATGCCGGGCGGCGTGAACAGCCCGGTGAGAGCCTTCGGCTCCGTGGGTGAGACACCCCGTTTTATCCGGAAAGCCGACGGGCCTTATATGATTGATGTGGACGGCAGACAATACCTGGATTATATCTGTTCCTGGGGTCCCATGATTCTGGGACATAACCATCCGGTGATCCGGGAAAAGGTAATTGAGGCATGTATGAACGGCCTCAGCTTCGGCGCGCCGACAGAGGCGGAAGTGAAGATGGCAGAGCTGATCTGCGGCATCATCCCCTCTGTGGAGATGGTGCGGATGGTCAATTCCGGCACCGAGGCCGTGATGAGCGCCATCCGGGCGGCGAGAGGCTTTACGGGAAGAAACAAGATTGTCAAGTTTGAGGGCTGTTATCACGGCCATTCCGACGCCCTTCTGGTGAAGGCAGGTTCCGGTGTGATGACGGCAGGCGTTCCGGACAGCTCCGGCGTACCTGCCGGCTGTACCCAGGATACTCTGAGTGCCGTCTACAATGACCTGGACAGCGTGAGAAACCTGTTCGAGAAAAACCCCGGTGAGATTGCGGCGGTGATCGTGGAGCCAGTGGCGGCAAATATGGGCGTGGTGCCCCCGGCAGAAGGATTTCTTCAGGGACTGCGTCAGATCTGTGACCAGAATGAGAGCCTGCTGATCTTTGATGAGGTGATCACCGGCTTCCGCCTGGCACTGGACGGCGCCCAGGGCTATTACGGCGTCAGAGCCGATCTGGTGACTTATGGCAAGATTATCGGCGGCGGCATGCCGGTAGGGGCATATGCCGGCCGGAAGGAGATCATGGAGATGGTGGCGCCTTCCGGCAGTGTCTACCAGGCAGGCACCCTCAGCGGAAACCCGGTAGCCATGGCGGCGGGTATCGCCCAGCTGACCATATTGAAGGAGCATCCGGAAATCTACCGCCATATCAATGAAATGGGCGAAAAACTCTATGGCGGAATCGAAGAAATCATCAAAGAGGCCGGCGTGCCCTGCCAGATGAATCATGTGGGGTCTCTGGGCAGTCTGTTCTTCACCGGACAGAAGGTGGAAAATTACGCAGACGCAAAGACATCCGATACAGGAAAATTTGCCCGGTATTTCCGGTATATGCTGGAGCATGGCGTACATCTGGCGCCTTCCCAGTTCGAAGCCATGTTCCTCTCCAATGCCCACACAGAGGATCATGTCGAACTGACGCTGGATCTGATCAGAGATTACATGAAGAACATGTATCAGACGGAGTAAAAACATGATAACAGGGAAAAAGCATGGATGGAAAAGGTACACTTTT
>CAJFOT010000046.1 GCA_904397815.1 Candidatus Paralachnospira sangeri | reverse complement strand
TATCCGCTGCTGCGCAGCTCCTGTCTGCGGCTGATGTGCGTTCCGCACATCTCAGAAAATGAAAATACAGTCTTTAGCACGCAAGCGTGCACAGCCTGTTTTTTCATTTTCTGCATGGCTGAACTGTTGCGCAAATAATTCTGCCCTCTTCCTTTTTTATTGCATTTCCCCGCCCTCTGTATTATAATGCAGGTAAATTGGGAATTTTGTCCCTGTTGCTACCTATGTAAATAAATGAAAAATAAAAAGGAGAAACGACGATGAAAAAACTTGATTTACTCTATGAAGGCAAGGCGAAAAAGGTTTACAAGACAGATGATGAGAATGTCCTGATTGTAGATTACAAGGATGACGCTACTGCCTTCAATGGTCTAAAAAAAGGAACGATTGTGGGAAAAGGCGCGATTAACAATCGTATGTCTAATCACATTTTCCGCCTGCTGGAGAAAGAGGGCGTACCGACCCATCTGGTCGAAGAGTTAAGTGACAGAGAGACCGCGGTAAAGAAAGTGGAGATTATTCCGCTGGAAGTGATCGTAAGAAACGTAGCTGCCGGCAGTTTCTCCAAAAAGCTGGGCATCGAGGAAGGGCGGAAGCTGCTCCGTCCCACACTGGAGTTCAGCTATAAGAATGATGAACTGGGTGATCCTTTTATTAACGGATATTATGCGCTGGCGCTGGGTTTGTCCACTGAGGAGGAGATCGAGACCATCAGCGATTACGCATTTAAGGTAAATGATGTGATGATTAAATATTTCGACAGTATCGGCATCGAACTGATTGACTTTAAGATTGAGTTCGGCCGCCTGGCTGACGGAACTGTGATCCTGGCAGATGAGATTTCTCCTGATACCTGCCGGCTGTGGGATAAGGAAACCAGAGAAAAGCTGGATAAAGACCGTTTCCGCAGGGATCTGGGCAATGTAGAGGATGCTTACGCGGAAGTGTTTAAACGTCTGGGAATCGAATAAAAAACAGAGGATGATCAAAAAACAGAATCCGGGAAAAAGGGGCTGAATAATGAACAGTACAATGACAGAGGAACGTTTGTTGGCAGAAGGCTGTATTGGGGATGAGCCTCATGAAGAATGCGGTGTGTTTGGAATGTATGATCTGGAGGGACACGATGTGGCGCAGTCTATCTATTACGGTCTGCTGTCCCTCCAGCACCGGGGGCAGGAGAGCTGCGGGATCGCCGTCAGCGATACTGCCGGCCCCAAGGGAAAGGTGCTCTCCCATAAAGGGATGGGTTTGGTCAACGAAGTATTCGGGAAGGATGAAATCGGGAAACTGGCAGGAGGCAATATCGGCGTAGGTCATGTCCGCTATTCCACTGCCGGCAGCAGTACGATGGAAAATGCCCAGCCGCTGGTGCTGAATTATATCAAGGGTGTGCTGGGACTGGCTCACAACGGCAATCTGGTCAACACGCCGGAGCTGCGGGACGAGCTGGCCCGCACAGGCGCGATTTTCCAGACTACTATTGATTCAGAGGTCATTGCCTACCATATCGCCAGAGAGCGGGTGAATACCAGAAATGTGGAGGAGGCTGTGGCGAAAGCCATGAAGAAACTGAAGGGGGCTTATTCCCTGGTAATTATGAGCCCCCGGAAGCTGATCGGCGTCAGAGATCCCCAGGGATTCCGCCCTCTGTGTCTGGGAAAGCGGGACAGCGCTTATATTTTTGCATCTGAAAGCTGTGCCCTGGATACCATCGGCGCGGAGTTTATCCGTGATGTGGAGCCGGGAGAGATTGTGACGGTCACGAAGGAAGGACAGATCCTTTCCAATAAGGAAATGTGCCAGCCTGCCGGGAAGCATTCCCGGTGTGTTTTTGAGTACATTTATTTTTCCCGTCCGGACAGTGTCAGCGATGGTGTCAGTGTTTATCAGTCCCGACTGATTGCAGGAGCCTGCCTGGCCAAAGATTCGCCGGTAGAGGCGGATCTGGTGGTAGGGGTGCCGGATTCGGGAAATGCCGCCGCCCTGGGCTACAGCCTGGCATCGGGGATTCCCTATGGAACTGCTTTTGTGAAAAACAGTTATGTGGGCAGAACCTTTATCAAGCCCGGACAGAGCAGCAGGGAGTCCAGCGTCCGGGTGAAGCTGAATGTGCTGCGGGAAGCGGTGAAAGGCAAACGGATTATCATGATTGATGATTCCATCGTCAGAGGGACGACCAGTGACCGGATTGTCACGATGCTGCGGGAGGCAGGAGCCAGTGAGGTGCATATGCGGGTTTCCTCCCCGCCTTTTCTTCACCCCTGCTATTTCGGTACAGATATCCCGTCGGAGGAGCAGCTGATCGCTCATAACCGGACAGTGGATGAGATCCGTCAGATCATCGGGGCGGACAGCCTGGCTTATCTGCGGATAGAGCGCCTGCCGGAGCTGGTTCACGGGCTGCCTGTGTGTGACGCATGCTTCAGCGGCCGTTATCCGGTGGAGCCGCCGAAGGAGGACATCCGGGGTGAGTACGACAGATAGACCGGACGGGAAACTTTCGGAAGAATCTTGAAGAATAAAGAAAAGGAAGATGAAAATATGACTGACAGATATCAGAGTCCTTTGTCTGAGCGCTATGCCAGCAAAGAGATGCAGTATATATTTTCTCCTGATAAGAAATTCAGGACATGGCGCAGGCTGTGGATTGCTCTGGCGGAAGCGGAGATGGAGCTGGGCCTGCCGATTACCCAGGAACAGGTTGATGAACTGCGTGTCCATCAGGATGATATCAATTATGATGTGGCGAAGGCCAGAGAGGCGCAGGTGCGCCATGATGTGATGTCTCATGTCTACGCTTACGGCGTGCAGTGTCCCAAGGCAAAGGGAATTATTCATCTGGGCGCAACTTCCTGTTATGTGGGAGATAATACAGACCTGATTATTATGACGGAGGCCCTCCGTCTGGTGAAGAAAAAACTGGTGAATGTGCTGGATGAGCTGTCTCGGTTTGCTGAACGGTACAAGGCTCAGCCTACACTGGCATTCACTCATTTTCAGCCGGCCCAGCCGACGACAGTGGGAAAACGTGCCGCTCTCTGGATGCACGACCTGACCCTGGACCTGGCTGACCTGGACTATGTGATTGACGGGATGCGGCTGCTGGGGTCCAAGGGAACTACAGGCACCCAGGCCAGTTTCATGGAGCTGTTTGACGGAGACCAGGAGAAGGTAAAGGCAGTGGATCAGAAGATCGCCGAGAAGATGGGCTTTCCCGGATGTTATCCGGTGTCGGGACAGACCTACTCCCGGAAGATCGACAGCAGAGTGCTGAATGTGCTGGCCGGCATCGCCCAGAGTGCCCATAAATTCTCCAATGATGTCCGCCTCCTTCAGCACCTGAAGGAAGTGGAAGAACCATTCGAGAAGAATCAGATCGGTTCTTCCGCTATGGCATATAAGAGAAATCCCATGCGCAGCGAGCGGATGGCGTCCTTGGCCAATTATGTGATGGCCGATGCCATGAATCCGATGATGACCGCTTCCACCCAGTGGTTCGAGCGGACCCTGGATGACTCGGCCAATAAACGGATCAGCGTCCCTGAGGCATTTCTGGCTGTGGACGGTATTTTAGATCTGTATCTGAATGTGGTGGATGGACTGGTGGTATATCCGAAGGTGATTGAAAAACATCTGATGGCAGAGCTGCCCTTTATGGCGACAGAAAATATTATGATGGACGCAGTGAAGGCTGGAGGGGATCGTCAGGAACTGCATGAGCGGATCCGCGAGCTGTCTATGGAGGCCGGCAGAAATGTGAAGGAAAAGGGACTGGACAACAATCTGCTGGAGCTGATTGCCGCTGATCCTGCCTTTAACCTGAAGCTGGAGGATCTGAAAAAGACCATGGATCCGACACTGTATACCGGACGGGCGAAGGAACAGGTGGAAGAGTTCCTGGCAGAGGTGATCCGGCCTATATTAGAAGAAAATCAGGATCTTCTGGGGGTAAAAGCAGAAATCTTAGTCTGACATACCTGGAGCGAAACGCAAAAATCCGTTTTAAACAGGAGATACAGGGAGGATAATGTATATGGAGAGAGATTTTGATGTAATTGTAGACAGGTCAGATACCTATTGTCTGAAGCAGGAATTCGGAAAGGTATTCGGGAAGCCGGATAATCTGATCCCGTTGTGGGTGGCGGATATGGATTTTCTCTGTCCGGTATCGGTGACAGAACGGCTGAGTGAGCTGTGCCGCAAAGGGATCTTTGGCTACAGCGCTCATAATGAGAGTTATTTTGAAGCGGCGAAAAGCTGGTTTTCACGCCGGTTCGGCTGGGAGCCCCAGTGGGACTGGATGGTGCACACACCAGGCGTGGTCTTCGCTGTCAACATGGCAGTCCGGGCGCTGACAGAGCCGGGAGACGGCGTGCTGATTCAGGAACCGGTTTATTATCCCTTCCGGAAAGCCATCGAGAATAATGGCCGTAAGGTGGTAAATTCCCCTCTGGTGCTGAAGGATGGCCGTTATGAGATGAACTTCCCGGATATGGAGGAGAAAATTAAAAGCCGGAATGTGAAGCTGTTTATCCTGTGCAGTCCTCATAACCCGGTAGGCCGGGTATGGACAGATGAGGAACTGCGGACAGTGGGAGAAATCTGCCGCCGATGCGGTGTCACAGTGGTCAGTGATGAGATCCACTGTGATTTTACCCGGAAGGGTCATGTTCATCATGTATTCGCCAGCGCAGGAGAAGATTTCGGCCAGTTCTCCATTATCTGCACAGCGCCCAGCAAGACCTTTAACCTGGCGGGTCTGCAGACATCTAATCTGTGGATTCCCAATCCTGAAATCCGTCAGAAGATACAGGATGAGATACGGAATACCGGCTGGGCCGGTCTGAACCTGATGGGGCTGGCGGCCTGTGAGGCGGCTTACCGCGGCGGGGAGACCTGGCTGGAAGAATTAAAGGTTTATCTGGAAGGAAATCTCCAGTTTATGGATACTTATTTGAAGGAGCATGTGCCTCAGGTGAAACTGATCCAGCCGGAGGGAACCTATCTGGTGTGGCTGGACTGTACAGAGCTGGGTCTGTCCGGCGAAGCGCTGGATCATTTCATGGAGGAAAAGGCCGGTCTGTGGCTGGACGGCGGTTCCATGTTCGGAGAAGGAGGAGAGAACTTCCAGCGGATTAATATTGCCAGTCCCCGCGCTGTGATTCAGAAAGCTATGGAACAGCTGGAAAAAGCAGTAAAGAAAATGGCATGAACTGCCGGGGCAGGCAGCGAATGGCCGGAATGCCGGCAGGTTTCGTCCGGGTCTGGACAATCTGTATGAAATCTGCTAGAATGAATTTTATCAGATGGGGAAAGCCCTCATTGAAAAGGAGAAGTGGAAATGAGCGAAAATTGCAGCCATAACTGTTCGTCATGCAGCCAGGACTGTCAGGACAGAAAGCAGAGTTTTTTAGAACCCACCAATGAGTTCAGCCATGTTAAGAAAATTATCGGTGTCGTCAGCGGCAAGGGCGGCGTGGGAAAATCCATGGTAACCTCACTGATGGCTGTGCAGATGAAGCGGAAAGGCTATAAGACAGCGGTTCTGGACGCTGATATCACAGGTCCTTCCATCCCGAAGGCGTTCGGTGTGAAGGACAAGGCAAGAGGAAATGACGCAGGAATCCTGCCTAATGAGACTGCCACCGGCATTGAGATTATGTCTGTGAACCTGCTGCTGCCGGATGAGACAGACCCGGTGATCTGGAGAGGACCGGTGATCGCCGGTACTGTTAAGCAGTTCTGGACGGATGTACTCTGGGGCGATGTGGATTATATGTTTGTGGATATGCCTCCGGGAACAGGCGATGTGCCGCTGACGGTATTTCAGTCTATTCCGGTGGACGGCATTATTATCGTGACATCTCCTCAGGAACTGGTATCCATGATTGTGGGCAAGGCAGTAAAGATGGCTCAGAAGATGGATATTCCGATTCTGGCGCTGGTGGAAAATATGAGCTACGCAGTCTGTCCCGACTGCGGAAAAGAGATCAAAGTATTCGGCGAAAGTCATCTGGATGAAACTGCGAAAGAATATCAGATCAATCATGTGGCGAAGCTTCCTATCGATACGAAGCTGGCCGCTGCCATGGATAAAGGAACGGTGGAACTGTTTGACGGTCCATGGCTGGATGGAATCGCTGATATGCTGGCAGAACTGGAATAGTGCATATGATTCTCAGGACATGATTGGATGCCCTGAAACTGGCAGGACGGCTGCGCAGATCAATTTGCGCGGCTGTCCTTTTTGACGTTGATATTATCCCTCTTTTTTGGTATGATATGTATGTTGGATTTCAGATCGCGCGCACATGGCTGTGTCAGGGCCGCGGCGCACGTGTTACAAATAGAAGAACAGATAGATGGAGGACTGATTTATGCTGGAATTGAAAAATATTTCCTTCGGGGTCAGCGATGAGTCTGCTCAGAAGGAAATTTTAAAGGACATCAGCCTGGTAATCGAGGATAACCAGTTTATTGTCGTGACAGGGCCAAATGGCGGCGGAAAGTCTACGCTGGCCAGAGTCATCGCAGGCATCGAAAAACCGACATCCGGCCGGATTATTCTGGATGGGCAGGATATCACAGAGATGAATGTCACAGAGCGGGCGAAGGCTGGCATCAGCTTTGCTTTTCAGCAGCCGGTGCGGTTTAAGGGCGTGACGGTGCTGGATCTGATCCGCCTGGCGGTGGGAGAGAAGATTTCCGTGTCCGGTGCCTGCGAATACCTGTCAGAGGTGGGCCTGTGCGCCAGAGATTACATTAACAGAGAGGTAAACGCCAGCCTGTCCGGCGGCGAGCTTAAGCGTATTGAGATCGCTACCGTCCTGGCCAGAAGCACGAAGGTTTCCGTGTTTGATGAGCCGGAGGCCGGCATTGACCTGTGGAGCTTTAACAACCTGATTCGTGTGTTTGAGAAAATGCACGACAGTATCCGCGGATCGATTATGATTATATCTCATCAGGAACGTATCCTGAATATCGCGGACAAGATTGTGGTGATTGCTGACGGCCAGATCAGTGCTGAAGGCAGGCGGGAGGACATCCTTCCTGAATTGCTGAATAATACAGAGGCCGGAGACTGTAAGTTTTATCAGAAGGAGTGTTAAGTATGGAATTAGACGCGATTCAGCAGCAGCTGTTAGAGGCGGTGGCAGGACTTCACAAGATTCCTACCGGCGCCTATAATATCAGAGCAAACGGGATGACCGCGGGAAGACAGTCCACAGAGCATATCGAGATTGTGCCGAAGGATGACGGCAGCGGCATCGACATTATCATCAAGCCGGGGACGAAGAATGAAAGTGTTCATATGCCGGTAGTGCTGAGCCAGTCCGGGCTGAGCGAGGTGGTGTACAATGACTTTCACATCGGAGACGACTGCGATGTGACCATTATCGCCGGCTGCGGCATTCACAACGGCGGAGACGAGTCCTCCCGCCACGACGGCATCCATCGTTTCTTTATCGGAAAAAACGCGAAAATTAAATATGTGGAGAAGCATTACGGCAGCGGCGACGGTAAAGGCACCCGGATCATGAATCCGCAGACCATCGTTCATATGGAGGAAGGAAGCTATATGGAGATGGATACTGTTCAAATCAAGGGCGTGGATTCTACTGAGCGTCTGACGGAGGCTGATCTGAAAGACGGGGCAAAATTGGTTGTGATGGAGCGTCTGATGACCCACGGCACCCAGTCTGCTGTCAGCGAATTCCGAGTGGATCTGAACGGCGTGGATTCCGGTGCCAATATTGTGTCCAGATCTGTGGCCAGAGATGATTCTTCTCAGGTATTTATATCTAAGATTAATGGAAATAATAAGTGTAATGGGCACAGTGAATGCGATGCAATTATTATGGACAACGCAAAGATCAGCGCGGTACCTGAAATTACAGCCAATAATCCGGATTCTGCCCTGATTCATGAGGCGGCAATCGGAAAGATCGCCGGAGACCAGATTATCAAGCTGATGACTCTGGGACTGACAGAGGCTGAGGCGGAAGAACAGATCGTCAACGGCTTTTTGAAATAAATATCAGATGGTTATACAGACAGATAGGCACCCGGAGGAATCTGACAGTCAGATGCCTCCGGGAGCGCGGTTTGAGTACAGGAGGAAATGAAAAATCATGGTTAGAGCAATCGTAGGCGCCAACTGGGGCGATGAGGGCAAGGGAAAGATCACTGATATGCTGGCGAAAGATTCTGATATCATTATCAGATTTCAGGGAGGAAGCAACGCCGGACATACGATCATCAATGATTACGGAAAGTTTGCCCTTCATCTGCTTCCTTCCGGTGTGTTTTATCGGCATACGACCAGCATTATCGGCAATGGCGTGGCTTTAAACATCCCTTATTTATTAAAAGAAATTCAGGATCTGGAGAGTAAAGGCGTGCCTGAGCCGAAGATTCTGGTATCTGACAGGGCCCAGGTGCTGATGCCCTATCATATGGAACTGGACGCTTACGAAGAGGAACGCCTGGCCGGAAAATCTTTCGGTTCTACCAAATCAGGCATCGCCCCCTTTTATTCAGACAAATACGCGAAGATCGGCATCCAGGTCTGCGAGCTGTTCGATGAGGAAACGCTGCGGGACAAAGTGAAGAATATCTGTACCCTGAAAAATGTGATGCTGGAGCATCTCTATCATAAACCGCTGCTGAAGGAAGAGGAGCTAATGGAGCAGCTGGCTTCCTACAGAGATATGATTGCCCCCTATGTCTGTGATGTGTCCGCTTATCTCCATGAGGCGTTAAAAGAAGGAAAGCGGGTTCTGCTGGAGGGTCAGCTGGGTTCTCTGAAGGATCCCGACCACGGCATTTATCCAATGGTGACCTCCTCCTCCACACTGGCGGCCTACGGCGCCATCGGCGCAGGTATTCCGCCCTATGAAATCAATAATATTACCGTGGTGGTCAAGGCATACTCCAGCGCAGTGGGAGCAGGAGCCTTCACCAGCGAGATCTTCGGTGACGAGGCGGAAGAGTTGCGCAGACGGGGCGGCGACGGCGGAGAGTACGGCGCAACCACAGGACGTCCCAGACGTGTGGGCTGGTTCGACGCAGTGGCGACCCGCTACGGATGCCGGATACAGGGCGCGACAGAAGTGGCGCTGACGGTACTGGATGTGCTGGGTTATCTGGACGAGATCCCCATGTGCGTGGGATACGAGATCGACGGTGAAGTGACCAGAGACTTCCCGACCACTCCGAAACTGAAAAAGGCAAAACCGGTGTGGAAAACCATGCCCGGCTGGAAAACAGATATCCGAGGTATCCAGAATTATGCGGAACTGCCGGAGGCATGCAGAAACTATATTGAAGCAATCGAAGCAGAAATCGGCGTGCCCATCACCATGGTATCCAACGGACCGGGGAGAAACGATATTATTAAGAGAGTACGCTAGAAGAGATATGTTTTCGTTCAGCATACAGGCGGGAGGGACGAACCGCCGGACGGGGAGACAACGCTTTGGGGCACAGCGCCATATGGGCAGAATGTCCTGCCCATATGGCGCTGTGCCCCAGAGTGTTGTTTCCCCGCCCGGCGGTTCTGGATACTGGCCGCTGAACGAAAACAAAATGTTGCCGGCCAGGCAGCGGGTTAGTCAACTACACTGTGTTTGCGTTCCTTGCATCGTCCGGGCCGCGCAAGTTCCCCGAATGAAAACATACACTTTTTTACAGAAGCTTCCGGTACTGTTCCCTGTCTTCTTCCGCAATTCCGAGAAACTCCATAGCCTGGTCAGCGGACAGATTCATGCTTGACATGACTTTCCGGATGGCGTCCGCCATAGCACTGCGGCCCTGTTCTAATCCCTGTTCCAACCCCTGGGCCAGGCCATTCTCCCAGCCTTCTTCCCGCAGGGTTTTCTCCCTCAGTTTTTCAGTGTATTCGGTTAAGATCATTGCTGTCACCTCCGCCTTGTGTTTGATCAGATAGTCCTTTAAAATATCCTGGCTGATACAGGTATCAATCGCTGCCTTTACAGCTTCCTCCAGGGATTTTCCTTCCGCCTGCCCCTGACGGATCAGGGAGATAACGAAAGCGCAAAAGAGAGCGCAAAAAACCCTGCCGGATGATGTTTCCCGGCAGGGCTTCTGTGTTCAATGCTGTTCCTGATCTGAATCATGATTGTGTTTCAGGAATTTTGCAGCCAGCATTGCAGCGTATAATATGACTGGAATGATAATCGTGGCAAACAGGGATGCCTGCAGCAGCTGGGATGTAAATGGTGTCTCGATGATCGCGCAGATCAGTGTCGTCACATACAGACCCAGCAGAAAAATGATGCCTGCCAGTGCCAGAATTCTTCGCAGTTTCATTTTACTTTCTGTGGCTCTTTACGATTGCTTCCCACAGACCGTTGATGTATGTCAGGCCCAGAGCGCGGTCATATAAACCGTAGCCGGGACGTCCAACCTCATCCCAGATCATTCTGCCGTGGTCAGGTCTGATATAGCCGTCGAAGCTTGTCTCATAGAATGCAAGCATGATCTCGTACAGATCCAGATCGCCTTCGCTGGATAAGTGGGGCGCTTCACGGAATTTCTTGAAGCCCAGATATTTCACGTTTCTTACGTGAGCGCAGGCGATACGGTTCATCTGGCCGAAATGACGGATGATCTGCGGAATATTATTGTCAGGTGAGGAACCCAGAGAACCTGTGCACAGGCAAAGGCTGTTGGCAGGGCTGTCTACCATCTGCACAATCTTATCAAAATCTTCCTGAGAATGAGCAACTCTGGGAAGACCGAATACAGGCCATGCCGGATCATCGGGATGTACAGCCATTCTGATGCCTACTTCTTCACAAACAGGGATGATCTTTTCCAGGAAGTATTTGTAGTTTTCACGCAGCTTGTCCTCGTCGATGTCCTTGTAGATGTTCAGAACTCTCTCCAGCTCTTTCAGACGGTCAGGCTCCCAGCCGGGCAGGGTGAAGCCGTTGCTGTTCTTTGTGGTTTCCTCCACGATCTTCATGGGAGTCATGCCTCTGAGATCTTCATCATCATAATATAAGCTGTTGGAGCCATCCTCCGGAATCTCTCTGGCCAGGTCGGTTCTCAGCCAGTCAAATACAGGCATAAAATTATAAACAATCACCTTGATACCGCACTGAGCCAGGTTGCGGATAGTCTGGATATAATTGTCGATGTACTGGTCGCGGCTGGGCAGACCCATCTTAATATCCTCGTGAACGTTAACGCTTTCGATAACTTCAACTTCCAGGCCAGCTTCATTTACGTGCTTTACATATTCCTGAATCGCTTCCAGCGGCCATACTTCACCGGCAGCATACTGATCCAGAACGCCCATCAGTCCGGAGCAGCCGGGAATCTGACGAATCTGCTTCAGGGTAATGTTGTCAAAGCCCTCTCCATACCAGCGGAATGTCATTTTCATAGTTTCAAATCCTCCTTAATATGATACATAATCAACAGCACTGATATATTAGCTACATCAACAATAGCATAAATAACAGAAAAAAGCAAGAGTAATATTTTATTTTTATGGGCAAAAAATATAATTTATTTGAGAAAACCTTGTACGATTTCGCAAAAATTGCCAAAAAAATATCAATCAAACTGATATGTCAGTTTGCATACAATCAGCAGGTGATAAAGTATTCCGGATATTTTTTGAAAACGGAGGAGAAAAAACCTTTAAAATAAGAAAGATGTCTGTTATAAAAGTCTTCCAGGTCAAAATCCGGTGAGCCTGCCAGCAGCAGATATTCGTATAATTTCTCATGTTCCGCATAGACATGTTTCAGGTCCTGCTTCAGCAGGATGGATTCCAGATAGCGGATGCGGTCATAATGGGAGCAGACATTCCTGACAGCAGTCCACAGCAGCGGTTTATGGGCCGCCTCATAGGCCAGCCGGTGAAATTCATCGTCCAGCTTGATGCACCGGTCAGTAGATTCCCGGTCTGTGGAGTAGACCAGGCTGCCGGCCTCTGCCATTGTCTGCTCCATGGAGCGCAGGAGCTCCAGAGGCACATTGCCGGCGATCTGCCGGTAGATGGCCGGTTCGATCGTCTGGCGCAGAAACAGACCCTCCCGCACATTCTGCAGACTGATCAGAGAGACACGGGAGCCGCTCTGGGGAACGATCTCCACCAGATATTCGGATTTCAGTGTGGTCAGTGATTCATGAACAGGCGTGCGGCTGATGCCGATCTGTTCCGCAATTTCGTTCTCGTTCAGCGTGCTGCCGGGAATCAGCTGAAGGGTCAGAATATTGTAGCGCAGTACCCGGCAGGCGTATTCCCGGTTGTTTTCTCTGTCCTCCCGGGGTAAAAGCAAAAGCTGGTCCATGTGATTGAAATCTCCTGTTGTATGTGGAATAATAGCTGTTCAGATAAATTATAGCATCCGCGCAAATTGGTTGTCAACGCGGCTGGCGGGAAAGGGTAACAGTCCAGCCATGCAGGCCACAGACTGCCTGCTTCGCAGGCTATCCGCTGCTGCGCAGCTCCTGTCTGTGGCTGATGTGCGTTCCGCACATCTCAGAAAATGAAAATACAGT
>CAJFOT010000045.1 GCA_904397815.1 Candidatus Paralachnospira sangeri | reverse complement strand
GTCGGGAACAAAGTCTGTCCCCCCTCCCCGTCCCTGCACAGACCAGTGCTGACCGGCAGTTTCCGGAGCCGTTATACGATTGACTTTTCCGTTCGGGTGGGTGACAGCCCCTTGAACGAAAATATGTATCTTAACCATCATCTTCTGTTTGCTGTAAAAGCAATCAGGTGATATACTGAAGTCACAGACGGAATTATGAAAACACAAAGTGCTTGATACTCTGCCAAAAATTCAGGTGATTTGGTCACAAGGAGAATGAAATGGACATGACAAAAGAAAAAAATTTTATTATAATCAGGGAACTGGCCTCCGAAGATGTGCCGGAGGCCGCTGCGATCTGGAACAAAGTCGTGGAGGACGGCGAGGCGTTTCCTCAGACAGAACCCCTGTCTGACCGGGAGGCTGCCGCCTTTTTCGGGGAGCAGTCCTTTACCGCTGTCGCCTGGGATGAAGAAGCAGGAAAAGTGACGGGCATCTATATTCTCCATCCCAATAATGTGGGCCGCTGCGGCCATATCTGCAACGCCAGCTACGCCGTCAAAGCTGACCAGCAGGGAAAGCATATCGGAGAGGCGCTGGTGCGCCACTGTCTGGCGAAAGCAAAGGAACTGGGCTTTTCCATCATGCAGTTCAACGCTGTCGTCAAATCCAATCTGGGCGCCCGGCATCTCTATGAAAAACTGGGCTTTGTAAAGATCGGAGAAGTCCCCGGCGGTTTTCATATGAAGGATGGCCACTGGGAAGACATCGTCCTCTACTATTATCTTCTTCACTAGGACATCGTTCAATAAATAGCCGCACCAGGCACGCTGCATGTTTTTCGAATATACAGGACAAAATCAGAATTTCTTTTTCAGATATTTAATATCATAATGGACTTCTCCTGCTCCGTCGATTTCCATTACTATGTAGGAGGGCTGCCGCCCTTCCTGACGGGGGTAGGAGATGCTGCCCGGGTTCAGGATCGTCAGCCCGTTCTCGATATCAAGGACAGGGCGGTGGATATGGCCGAACATCACGATATCCACGCCTCTGATCCTGGCTTCTTCTTCCAGATACTCTGTGCCCAGAGACACCTGATAATAGTGCCCGTGGGTCAGCATCGCCCTGTATTTGCCCAGATGGATCTCTTTCTCCCTGGGCAGGCGGGAGAAAAAGTCATTATTGCCTGAAACCATCTCCACAGGACAGCCGGCTATGTTCTGGATATAGTCCTCGCTCCCCTCCAGGTCTCCCAGATGGATCAGCATATCGATCGGCCCCTCATCGATAATTGCCTGACACAGATTTCCATTCTGCCTGTGGGTATCACTGACAATCAGTATCTTCACGGAAAGCTCACCTCATCTTTCACGGCTATGATAATCTTTCTCGCAATTTATCCTTCATCGCCCGCAGGGCTTTGCCCCGGTGGCTGATTCTGTTCTTTTCTTCCGGCGTCAGCTGCGCCGCTGTTTTCCCGTATTCCTCCAGATAGAAAATGGGATCGTAGCCGAAACCGCCCTCGCCTGCCGGCGCAAAGGCGATCGTGCCTTCCATCGCCGCAGTGGCGGTCAGCTCAGTCCCGTCGGGCAGCACTGCTCCGATAGCACAGACGAAACGGGCGCTCCGCTCCTTTCCCTCCGCGCCTTCCAGCCGCCGGATGATCTCCTGATTTTTGATCTCATAGGAGGTATCCTCCCCCATATATCTGGCCGAATAGATGCCCGGCTCTTTATTCAGCCAGTCTACTTCCAGTCCGGAATCATCCGCCAGAACCAGGCTCCCTGTGAGACGGTGAACCGCTCTGGCTTTAATCAGCGCGTTTTCTTCAAAAGTCGTGCCGTCCTCTGTAATATCAGCAGAGACACCTGCTTCTTTCATAGACAGAATCTCCCTGCCCAAATCTGCCAGAATCATCCGTACCTCTCTCATTTTCCCTTCATTCGAAGTGGCAAATATAATTTTATCTTTCATAATTTTCTCGCTTCTATCCTTTTATTTTGCAGCATGTTCCCCAAAAGAAGTTTCCCATGGCGTCTGCCGCAATAAAATTCACAAAATATATCATATCAGTTTTTTACAGTACTTGTAAAGGCTTTTAAGCAGATATTGCAGTCCTGGTCCTCCTCGGCGCTGGTCCACAGATTTCCTCTGGCACTGATGTATCCCTCCCCATCTGCCAGATCGATAGTTTTTTCATTCTTTGACACAGTATATTCGATAGCAATCGGGTGGACAGAGCCCGGTGTAATCATCTTAACAATGACTCCGAACCGCTCCCCCGCCTCCAAAAGAATCGGGTCCTCGAATGATACCGTATAATATCCGGCATTCTCCAGCTCTCCCTGGGCCACCAGACGCCGGCTGGTCAGATCCGGATCCTCAGCCACATTCTCAGCCACATAAATGCTGTACTGGGAATCCGGCCCTGTAGCATAAAAGCCGGCAGCCTCCAGACGCTCATCCGCTTTTGCCTCATATACATTGGCAAACCACGCCGTATCATTGCCATATCCCATCTGTCCCACCCAGCCGCACAGATCGCTCTGATAAATGGAGTCGTAATTATCTGTGTCCTCGATACCTGTATATACCAGATTATGGATGCCGATATTCGTGTCATAATAGGAAACATAAAATATCCCGCCGTCTCCGAAATAGGTGCCCCAGCTGTTCTGGCAGATAAAGGCGCCGTCTCCCGGCAGGTCATTGTTGAAATTTTCCTTCGGATAATGATCATCCCAGCCGATAATTACCACCTCATGATTGACCTTCTCATTGCCAATATAGCAATAGGCGCTGTTATCACTGTTATAATATACCGATTTGCTCCGATAATCCTGAAGGGAGAGATACAGAGAAGACTGCACGCCGCCGTAATAATAAACGGCTCTCTTGATCGCGTCAAAATCCTTGCTTTCAATCATCTGAATTTCCTGTACATGCTTTACCGCTTTCAGACCGTCAGGGGATTTTCCGTCATTATAGGGGTCATCCTTTTCCAGCACTGGCCCCTGCCAGGCCGTCAGGTAAGCCATAGACATGGTATAGTCCCCTCCGTCATTCTGCCCCGTAGAAAAGGCGTGATGCAGGGTCATATGATCCTCTGAAAAATCCAGGCGTTCCTCTGGCAAAAGAGCCGACTCCAACGCTGTCAGACTGGCAAAAGCCCAGCAGGTTCCCAGCGTTCCCTGATCCTGCACCGCCGGCATACGCCCCTTTTCCCGGTAATCATAGATATGGGGAATCTCTGACAGAACCGAAGCATTGTCCGTCAGGACAGCTGTATAATCCTGATTTTTCCACTCATATGTATACCCGAGCCCTTCCGCCACTGCCTCCACCGGAAGATAAAAGGTTCCGTCTTCAACAACAGCCGGAGCAGGCAGAAGAATTTCCGCACCGTTCTTTTCCATAACATCAGAACCGGCATACAGAATCAGTTCTACTTTATTCTTTTCGATCACCAGCTTTTCCTCATAAAAAAGGCTGGCACTGCAGGCGAAAGCCTCTGTTAATATCTGATATGGAATCATCAGATGCTGTTCCGGATTCATATAAGCTCTTTTTTCATCCAGCAGAATCTCTTTTCCATCTACCTGAAGCCGGATTTCCTCGGCATTAATGCTTTCCACGATCAGCCTGGTCCACTGAGGAGCTTCCGCCATCTCCTCTTTGCCCTTTGTAACCACATCCCCTGTGCCGGTGGAAGATACCTTCACAGCCGTCAGAAACAAGAGAAGCAAGCCTAACGCAATATACAGTTTCCGATATTTCAACAGCCAAATCCTCTTACTCGTCTTTTTTTCTCGGCGGTTTCGGACCCAGGAATTGATAAAAATAGGTCTTCATCATGCCGTTATAAATTTTCCGGTTTTTATCTGCTTTTCTCCCAATATACTTTTCTGCGTCCTCATAAGCAGTGATGATATAGGCTGACCAGGAATCCAGCGCGGCAAACCTTTCTCCCAGCTCCCGGTACAGAGCGGGCAGATTTTCCTTTTCCTCCAGCCGCTCCCCATAAGGGGGGTTTGTCACCAGAAATCCATATTTCTTCGGATGGCTGAGAGCACTGACAGGCCGCTGCTGAAAGTGAATCAGATGATCCACTCCAGCCAGCCTGGCATTTTCCCGGGCAGCCCTGACCACGTCTGAATCCAGGTCGTATCCCTGAATATCCGGCCTGATATTCACGTCAGCCAGGTCTTTGGCCTCTTCCCTGGCATCCTCCCACAGTTCCTCTAAAATCAGATTTTCCCAGGTCTCCCCCAGGAAATTTCGCTTCATCCCCGGCGCCATATTGGCTGCCATCATCGCCGCCTCGATGGGAAATGTGCCGCTTCCGCAAAAAGGATCTACCAGAATCCGATCTTTCCTCCAGGGTGTCAGCATAAGCAGAGCAGCCGCCAGGGTTTCTGTCAGGGGCGCCTTGCTCTTATAGATCCGATAACCTCGCCGATGAAGAGACTCTCCGGTTGTATCCAGCGTCAGTGTCACCTGATCCTTCAGCAGAAAAGCACGCACCGGATAGGAAGCCCCCTCTTCACTGAACCATTCCTGATGGTAGACTGTTTTCAGCCGCTCCACCATAGCCTTTTTTATTATTGATTGTATGTCCGAAGTGCTGAATAAAGTACTCCGGACGGAAGTTGCCTTCGTCACCCAGAATTTTCCGTCCGCAGGGATGTACCGTTCCCACGGGATTTCTTTCGTCCCCTGAAACAGTTCCTCAAATGTTCTGGCCTGAAAGGTTCCCGCCTTCAGCAGAATCCGCTCAGCGGTTCTCAGGAAAATGTTAGCCCGGACCACAGCCTCCCAGTCCCCCAGAAAGGTAACTCTCCCATCCTCCACCTGACTGATCTCATACCCCAGATCATAGATCTCCCGCTTCAGTACTGACTCCATGCCAAAATGGCAGGGCGCGATTAATTCTAAATATTCCATACTAACTCCCTATTTTCAAAGTAAAACATATACATATATTAATGCCCCCGCGCCGGCTTTGTCAACTGCAAAAGAGCCCCGCAAAAAGGCCCTGCGCAAATGTTTCCATTTACACAGGGCCTTTTCACATGTCAGATCATATCATTAGTGATTCTGCGCTTTATTTTTGCTGTTGTTCTGATATTCGTTCTGAGAGTTATTCTGGCTGTTGTTCTTTGAGCTGTTTCTGCTGTTATTCTGAGAATTATTCTTGCTTGTATTATTCTGAGAATCCTTGCAGTTTTCGCTGTTATAATTTGCCATTGGTAATACCTCCTGTAAATTATATAACATTTCGTGTGCCGCAGGCATCTGTTCGAAAATGCCTTTGGTATGATGTTGGGCTACAGGAGTATTATGGCTTAACCTCCTCTCAATTATGCACAAAAGAACACTTTAATTTTTATGCCATTGCCTCACAGAACCTGTCTGCAGGAATACAGTAACCGATCGATCTGACGCATCGGATCAATTCTTTTATGCCGATCTCCCGGCGGATCACCTTAATATGGGTTACATCAGGATCCAGCGATGACATGCCCTCCACATCCATATACAGCAGCACATATCGTCTGTTCTGAGGCTCCGGCGAACATAGATATTCATTCAGCCTGCAGGTACAAAAACCCTCCAGGAAAGCATATCGTTCTATAGTATCATATACCTCTTTACGAACTGCTCCATTGATCACGCAGAGAGCCTCCACGGTTATCACGCTCCTCTGTTTGTCATTATAGCAGAAATCCTCTGAATATTATTCGGTCTCTTCAGTCTCAGACGCTGAAACTGTCTCATCAGCTGCTCCTGTAGTGTCTTCTGTCGGAGAACTGCTGCCGCTGTCGCTTTCTGTAGTACTGTCGGTTCCTGTTCCTCCGGTTACGTCACTCTCACTGCCTGTACCTGCAGTCTCACTGAGGTCTGTTCCAGTTTCACCCGTTGATGCCGTAGTTTCTTCAGCTGTTTCTGCCTCAGTTGTCTCCTCTGCTGTTGTCTCAGCAGCAGTAGTGGTTTCCGCCTCTGTAGTTACTGCGGCAGTCGTTTCATCATTGCTGGAGCTGGAACATCCTGCCAGCATTCCCAAGGATAATACCATCACCATCATGACCGTCAATAACTTTATTGTTCCCTTTTTACTTGTTTTCTTCATGTTTGCATCACTCCTTTTTTCTATGATGTTTCTCAGTATAATAGACTTTTTTGATATTTCTGTGCATACTCTGTGAAGGAATGCTTAGATAATTATAAAATTTATAAAATAAAAATAACCAGAAACCGTTATTTTTCATAAAATTATTTTTTTGTATTGATTTTTAAATCAACCTAGTATATAATCTGGATTGTAAAAGTTTTCGTTAGAAATCTTTTTCGTTATTACCCCTTATTAATTATTTATACTCCCCTCATAGAAAAAACCATGTGTCAACCCCACATGGTTTTTTCTCATTTATTTTCGGCTGTGCATACAAAACCGCAGGAACACTAATAATTCCTGCGGTTTCTGCGAAATATCAGATACAGCACAATTCCTGCTATCACCAGCCCCGGAAAGGCATACACAAACCGGATTACCATCGATACAGCCAGAACCAAAATCAATACCACAATAACAGCAATCCACAGACACCCTGAAGAGTTCGTCCGGAACACATGAAAACCTCCGTTTTCTCTTCTTCCCGGTTCCTCCTCGTACTCTTCGTAAGACCCCTCCGGCTGGCGGAATATGTTCTGTCTGCTGTAGCCGTATCCGGCCTCTTCTTCCTCTTCCGCCTCCGCGGCATCTATAATCGAGCGGGCAATCAGTCTGGGACTTCCCAGTTCCTCCATCACATCGTTCTCCGACCTTCCCCTGCGAAGTTCGCCGTCGATATAGTCCCGGTAATATTTCATGTTTTCCATCAGCACCTGCTGACTGACCTCACCCGAAAGCGCTCTTTCCAACCCAGATAAAAAATCCTGCTTTGTCATTTTTTCCTCCGTACCGGCATCACCTGCCGTTTGTCACATATATTGTATCATCGGACAGGGGCTGCGGTAAATACAGGTTCTGTAAAAATTTTATGCTGTAATCCTAATATTATTATGAACTGACAGAGTTTCGTTTCTAATCTGGCCCAGATAAGATCTTGTCCCCATTCAGCCGTCCCTTCTTCATCTGATTTCACAGTGCTTCTACTCCAATATAATGGTAAAAGGCCCATCGTTGAGCAGTTCCACTTCCATATGAGCACCAAACTGGCCGTGGCTGACCGGCAGACCGGCCTCATGGCATTTTTCGACGAAATAAAGATACAATTCCTCTGCCATATCCGGTTTCGCCGCCAGGGTAAAGCCGGGGCGGTTTCCCCTGGAGGTGTCAGCATAGAGGGTAAACTGGGAAACCACCAGCACCGAGCCGCCCACATCTTTAATGGAAAGATTGGTTTTCCCGTTCTCATCCTCAAAAATTCTCAGGGCAGCCATCTTCTTCACAATCCTGTCAGCCACAGTACGGTCATCCTCCTGCCCCACACCCAGGAGCACCAGATACCCCTTCCCGATCGAAGCAATCCTCTTTCCATCCACTGTGACACTGGCCTTTGCCACTCTCTGAATAACAGCTTTCATAACATATCTCCTCTACTCTCATTGAATCATCTGGCCGCAGCAGAAAATCTTCACCCAGTCAGCAGAAAAGGAAGGCGCCGGGCGGAAACATCCCCATTCTTCCTGTCTCAGCTCAGCCTGTGAATAAAAATGCCGCTGCGCAGTTTCGGTTCGAACCAGGTGGACTTAGGCGGCATCAGAAGGCCGGCATCGGACACCCGAAACAGCTCTTCCATAGAGGTAGGATACATGGAAAATGCAGCCGCCATCCCCTGGCCGACCCGCCGTTCCAGTTCGTGTACGCCCCGGATGCCGCCGACGAAACGGATCCGCCGGTCGGTCTTGGGGTCCTGAATGCCCAGCACCGGGCCCAACAGGCGATCCTGCAGGATGGACACATCCAACCCTGCCACCGGATCGTCTGACAGAATTTCCTCCTTCGCCTCCATCCGGTACCACCGGCCCGGCAGGTAAAGACCCACCACGCCCTTTCTCTCCGGCTTCACCGGGTCAGCAGCCGGGCTGACGCGGAAATGCTCTGATGCCGCAGCCAGAAAGGCTTCTTCTGTCAGTCCGTTCAGATCCTGAACCACCCGGTTGTAAGGCATGATCATCAGCTGGTCCCCGGGAAACAGGACAGAGAGAAAATAATTGAAGGGTTCCTCCCCTGTATAGCCGGGATGCTGCTTTCTTCGCAGCTCGCCGACTCTGACCGCCGACTCGGCCCTGTGATGGCCATCAGCGATATAAGTATACGGCACCCGACTGAAAGCATCCACAAAATTCTGAATCATTTTTTCATCGTCAATCCGCCATACCCGGTGCCCTACACCATCATCTGTGGTAAAATGATAAATCCTGTCGCCATTTTTCATCACCAGTTCCACCAGCCAGTTAATCTCATCTCTTGCCCGGTAAGCCAGAAAAATCGGTCCGGTCTGAGCATCACAGGCATCCACATGACGGATCCTGTCAATCTGTTTATCTTCCCGGGTATTCTCATGGCGCCGGACAACGCCGTTTCTGTAATCATCGATAGAAGAGCAGGCCACAATGCCAGTCTGAGATCTTCCTTTCATCACCAGCTGGTAGACATAGAGACATTTCTTTTTTTCTGTGACAAAAATCCCCTCTTCAATCCATCGTTCCAGCAGTTCTCTGGCCTTCTCATAGACACAATCGGCATACATATCCACATCTGGAGGAAACTGGGTATCCGGCCGGTCTATATTTAAAAATGACAATGGCGATCCCGCCACCGCCGCATATGCCTCTTTCCGGTCGTACACGTCGTAAGGCAGGGCCGCCACCTGGTCCGCTATCTGTTCTTCGGGTCTCACGCATATAAATGGTTTAATGATTGCCATAAATTATACTCCTGTTTGATATGCAGGAACGCAGCGGCACTGCAAAACCTCCTGCCGCGCCGGAACGTCCCTGACTGGAATTTTTACTGAATCACACGTACCTTTAATACGCCGCCGATTTTCTTTAAGGCCTCCTCACAGCTGTCGGATATCTTCTGATCCACATCTGCCAGCGTATATGATAAATCGCCTCTGCTGTTGCCCGCTATTGCGGAAATTCCCACGCCTGCCTGGCTGAGTATGTCAGATACCTGGCCAATCACATTTTCCGCCCCTCTGGCGAACACAGCCACACGGGCCGGACCTTTCTTTTTGCCCATCGAGCAGGAAGGATAATTCACAGAGTTTACAATATTTCCATTTTCAAGGTAATCTGTCAGTTCATCACAGGCCATCACCGCACAGTTATCCTCTGACTCTTCTGTGGAAGCGCCCAGATGCGGGATCGCCAGAACACCTTCCATATTGGCAGTTTTCGCATTGGGAAAATCTGTAACATATTTTCTGATCTTTCCGGATTTCAGCGCCTGTTCCATATCGTCATCATTTACCAGCAGATCTCTGGCCATATTCAGAATCACTGCACCGTCTTTCATCTGACTGAATGCTTCCTGATTCAGCATCCCCTTCGTGCTGTCCATCAAAGGCACATGGACAGTGATATAATCACAGCACTGATAAATCTCCTCAGGTGTCTTGACACAGGTCACTCTGCTGTCGATTGCCCATGCGGACTGCACAGACAGATAAGGATCATAGCCATATACATCCATGCCCAGGCCGACCGCTGCGTTTGCCACCTTTGCGCCGATAGCGCCCAAACCGATGACGCCCAGCTTTTTGCCCGCAATTTCTGTTCCGGCAAAGGCTTTCTTCGCTTTCTCCACTGTCTTCCCGATATTTTCATCGCCCCGGTTTTCCTTCACCCAGGCGGCGCCGCCAGTGATATCCCTGGCCGCCAGCAGCATCGCCGCAATGGTCAGTTCCTTCACTCCGTTGGCATTGGCGCCGGGGGTATTGAATACCACGATTCCCTGATCAGCGCACCGGTCCAGTGGAATATTATTCACCCCTGCTCCGGCTCTGGCCACTGCCAGCAGTCCTTCCGGCAGCTCCATTTCATGCATGGACGCGCTTCTTACCAGGATAGCCTGCGCCTCTTTTACATCCTCTGTTATGTTATATTCCGCAGGCAATCTTTCCAGACCACATTTTGCGATAGGATTGAAACAAGTAACTGTATACATGATACTGATGCCTCCCTAGATTGTATATCTTATCACTTTATCATCAACAACCGTTTTTTCCGGCGTTTGCGATCAATGCTTTTCTTCAAATTCCTTCATGAACGCTACCAGCTTTTCCACTCCCTCGTAAGGCATCGCATTGTAAATGCTGGCTCTCATACCGCCCACAGTCCTGTGGCCGCCCAGGTTCTCCAGCCCTGCTGCCTTTGCCTCTTTGATAAATTCAGCGTCCAGTTCCGCATTGCCTGTCACAAAAGGAACATTCATCAGGGAACGATCCTTCGGAACCACAGTACCCTGAAACAGCTGGCTGTGGTCCAGATAATCATAGAGCAGCGCCGCTTTCTTTTCATTGCGCTCCTTCATAACCTTCAGACCGCCCATCTTTTTCAGCCATTTAAATACCTTGCCGCAGATATAGATGCCGTAGCAGGGCGGGGTATTATACAGAGATTTTGCGTCTGCGTGAACCTTGTAGTTCAGCATGGTGGGAGTTCCCGGCAGTACATCCTCTGTAATCAGGTCCTCTCTGATAATGGTAATTGCCACACCTGCCGGACCTACATTTTTCTGCACGCCGCCGTAGATCACGCCGTATTTTGTCACATCCACAGGCTCTGATAAGAAACAGGAGGAGACATCAGCTACCAGAGTTTTTCCTTTGGTGTTCGGCAGTGTCTTAAACTTCGTTCCGTAAATGGTATTGTTCTCACAGATATAAACATAGTCTGCATCGGGACTGATCGGCAGATCAGAGCAATCCGGAATATAGGAAAAAGTCTTATCAGCACTGGAGGCTACCACATTGACCTTTCCGTATTTCTGGGCTTCCTGGCAGGCCTTTTTCGCCCATTGTCCTGTCACAATATAATCCGCAACCCGGTTCTTCATCAGGTTCATAGGAATCATGGCGAACTGTGTGGACGCGCCGCCCTGTAAAAACAGCACCTTATAATTATCAGGAATCCCCATCAGATCCCGGATATCCTGCTCCGCTTCCTGAATAATCTCCTGAAAAGCCTTGGAGCGGTGGCTCATTTCCATAACAGACATCCCGCATCCGCGGTAGTCCAGCATCTCCTCAGCCGCCTCCTTCAGTACCTCCTCCGGCAGCACTGCCGGTCCTGCTGAAAAATTATATACTCTTCCCATCGTTTCTCCTCCTTTTAACATAACGGGATTTTTTATTGATGTTCCTTCCGGTCCAGATCCTCCTGCGTAAACGCCTCTTCAATTGCGCCGCCCGGAGATACCATCGGGAATACCTTATCATCACTGTCTATAATACAATCGATCACTGTCGGCCTGCCTGAAGCGATCGCTGCCCGGATAGCCGGCTCCACTTCCTCCGGCTTAGTAATCCGGCAGCCATCAGCGCCCATAGCCTCTGCCAGTTTTACAAAATCCACCGCGTCCTGAAGCACCGTAGCGGAGTACCGTCCGCCGTAGAACAGGGTCTGCCACTGGCGCACCATGCCCAGCACATGGTTATTCAAAACCACCTGGATCACCGGTACATTGGAACGGACCGCTGTGGCGATCTCATTCATATTCATGCGGAAGCAGCCGTCTCCGGCGATATTGAACACCAGCTTATCCGGCCTTCCAATCTTCGCCCCGATAGAGGCACCCAGGCCGTAGCCCATGGTTCCCAGACCGCCGGAAGTAGTAAACGTGCGGGGCTGGCTGTACTTGAAGAACTGAGCCGCCCACATCTGATTCTGTCCCACCTCAGTGGTGATAATCGCATCTCCTCCTGTGATCTCATAGATTTTTTCGATCACGCCGGGTCCGGTCAGAATGTCACGGCGGTAGGTCAGGGGGTATTTCGCCTTCAGTTCCTTTACCGTCTCCATCCACTGGGGATGGTGCTGATCCGGCAGCCGCCGGTTTAAAATAGAAAGCACATCCTTCACGTCGCCGATGACAGAAGCCGTGGTCTTTACATTTTTGTCAATCTCCGCCGGATCAATGTCGATCTGAAGTATCTTCGCATTAGGCGCGAACCTTTTTACATCCCCTGTCACCCGGTCACTGAACCGGGCGCCGATTACCACCAGCAGATCACATTTGGTTACTGCCAGATTAGAAGCCTTCGTCCCATGCATACCGATCATGCCGGTATAATTTTCTTTTTCTCCGTCAAAAGCGCCCTTTCCCATCAGGGTATCACAGACCGGCGCGTCCAGCTTCTCCACAAAGCGGGCCAGTTCTTCGCTGGCATTGGAGATTACTGCGCCGCCGCCCACCATCACACAGGGCTGTTCGCTCTTCTCAATCATCTCCAGCGCCGTCTGAAGTTCCGCCTCGTCCGGCGGCCGGTTTTCCTTCTGAAATACCACCTGATCAGGATCGAAATGGTACTCTGCCATATTGGCTGTCACATCTTTTGTAATATCTACCAGCACCGGACCGGGACGGCCGCTTCTGGCGATGCGGAAGGCGGACCTGATGGTATCCGCCAGCTTGTTGACATCCTTTACTATATAATTATGTTTGGTGATGGGCATCGTGACGCCTGCAATGTCGATTTCCTGAAAACTGTCTTTGCCCAGGAGATCTGTCGTCACATTTGCCGTAATCGCCACCATGGGAATAGAGTCCATATAGGCAGTGGCGATTCCCGTCACCAGATTGGTGGCACCTGGACCAGAGGTGGCAAAACAGACACCCACCTTTCCTGTCGCCCTGGCATAACCGTCCGCCGCATGAGCCGCGCCCTGCTCATGGGAGGTTAAGATATGCCTTATCTCATCAGAATGTTTATAAAGCGCGTCATATATATTCAGAATTGCGCCGCCCGGATAACCAAATACTGTGTCTACATGCTGTTCTTCCAGGCAGCGGATCACAATTTCTGACCCATTTAACTGCATGCTATCCTCTCCTTAAAATGCTCAGCTTTATCCGATCTCTCAGTCCTTCAGCTCCAAAACCGCGCCCCTGTTTCCGGAAGTGACCATTCTGGCATATCTGGCCAGATATCCTGTGGTCACCTTTGGTTCTCTGGGCTGCCACTTCGCCTTTCTCGCCGCCATCTCTTCCTCTGAAATCTTCACATTCAGGGTGTTGGCATTGATATCGATCTGGATGATGTCCCCCTCTTCTACCAGGGCGATGGGACCGCCTACGGCGGCTTCAGGTGATACATGGCCGATAGAAGCTCCTCTGGAAGCGCCGGAAAAACGGCCGTCTGTGATCAGGGCAACAGAAGAACCCAGTCCCATTCCGGCGATGGCAGAGGTGGGATTCAGCATCTCCCGCATACCCGGACCGCCCTTAGGGCCTTCATAACGGATGACAACCACATCGCCCGCCACAATCTTTCCGCCTTTGATTGCAGCGATAGCATCCTCCTCACAGTCAAATACCCGGGCCGGGCCTTCATGCTTCAGCATCTCAGGGGCTACCGCAGAACGCTTCACCACCGCTGTATCCGGCGCCAGGTTGCCCCGCAGCACCGCAATGCCCCCGGTCTGGCTGTAGGGATTTTCCACAGGACGGATCACCTCGGGATTCCGGTTTACACAGCCCTCGATATTTTCGCCTACTGTCTTCCCGGTTACAGTCAGCAGGTCTGTGTACAGCAGTCCTTTCTTATTCAGCTCGTTCATCACCGCATACACGCCGCCAGCCTCATTCAGATCCTCGATATATGTAGGGCCAGCCGGTGCCAGATGACACAGGTTCGGGGTCTTTGCGCTGATTTCATTAGCAATGTCCATGTTCAGCTCGATACCGGCCTCATGAGCAATCGCCGGCAGATGGAGCATACTGTTGGTGGAGCAGCCCAGTGCCATATCCACCGTCAGAGCATTCATAAATGCTTTCTCTGTCATAATGTCTCTGGGACGGATATCCCGTTTCAGCAGTTCCATCACCTGCATGCCTGCATGCTTCGCCAGCTTCAGACGTTCAGAATAAACTGCGGGGATCGTTCCGTTGCCTTTCAGACCCATGCCCAGCACCTCTGTCAGGCAGTTCATGCTGTTAGCGGTATACATGCCGGAGCAGGAACCGCAGGTGGGGCATACCTTATTTTCAAATTCCTTTACTTCCTCTTCGGTCATCGTACCGGCCGCATAGGCGCCTACCGCCTCAAACATGCTGGAGAGACTGCGCTTCTGCCCCTTTACATGACCGGCCAGCATCGGACCGCCGCTGACGAAAATGGTGGGAATATTCACTCTGGCCGCAGCCATCAGCAGTCCCGGAACGTTTTTATCACAGTTGGGAACCATGACCAGTGCGTCAAAAGCATGAGCCAGCGCCATACATTCTGTAGAATCGGCAATCAGGTCGCGGGTAACCAGAGAATACTTCATACCCAGATGCCCCATGGCAATGCCATCACAGACGGCAATCGCCGGAAACACAATCGGCGTTCCCCCAGCCATCGCTACGCCCATTTTCACTGCTTCTACAATCTTATCCAGGTTCATATGTCCCGGTACAATTTCATTGTAAGAACTGACAATTCCCACCAGCGGCCTGTTCAATTCTTCCTCTGTCATCCCCAGCGCATTGAATAATGACCGGTGGGGCGCCTGCTGCATCCCTTTTGTTACTGCGTCACTTCGCATATCTGTTACCTCCCTTGCTGTGATCCAGTTTATCGTAAACGGAGCCTGCTTTCACCGGCTCCGCCGTTGTCGTTTTCTGTCAGATCTCCGCCGCGATCAGGTCGCCCATCTCCTTCGTCCCTGCCTGGCGGCATCCCTCTGCCATAATGTCAGCTGTCCGCCAGCCTGCGGAAATCACCTTCTGCACCGCCGCCTCGATGGCGTCAGCAGCCTCGTCCAGGTCAAAGGAATACCGCAGCATCATGGCCGCCGACAGAATCGTGGCGATGGGATTCGCCAGGTTCTTTCCGGCGATATCCGGCGCGGAACCGTGGCTGGGCTCATACAGTCCCAGTTTTCCGGCACCCAGGCTGGCTGACGACAGCATGCCGATGGAGCCGGTAATCATGCTGGCCTCATCGGATAAAATGTCGCCGAACATATTCTCTGTCAGAATCACATCGAACTGTCCCGGATTCATCACCAGCTGCATCGCACAGTTATCCACCAGCATATGGCTTAACGTTACCTCAGGATAATCCTTCGCCACTTCCTCCACCACAGCTCTCCACAGCCGTGAGGAATCCAGTACATTGGCTTTATCCACGCTGACCACATTTTTCTTCCGCTTCATGGCAATCTCAAAAGCCTTCACGGCGATTCTGCGGATTTCATTCTCATCATAAACCAGCGTATCCACAGCCCGCTTTACGCCGTCCACTTCCTCCGTATACCGCTTCCCGAAATAAAGTCCTCCGGTCAGTTCCCGGACAATCACCATATCGAAGCCGTCCCCGATCACTTCCTTTTTCAGAGGGCAGGCCTCATTTAACTCCTGATACAGATAGGCCGGGCGGATGTTGGCGAACAGTCCCAGTCCCTTTCTGATCGCCAGCAGTCCTGCTTCCGGCCTTAGATTCGGAGCCACATCATACCAGCGGGAATTCCCCACATTGCCGCCTACAGCGCCCAGCAGAACCGCGTCGCTGGCCTGTGCCTCCTGTAACGTTTCGTCTGTCAGAGGAACGCCGTGAACGTCGATCGACGCCCCTCCCATCAGCAGTTCCTTATATATGAAACGATGTCCAAACTTTTCTCCGGCCCGGTCCAGAACCTTTCTGGCCTCCCCTACAATCTCCGGTCCAATCCCGTCTCCGGGAATCAACGCAACCTTAAACTCCATAATATCCTCCAATCTCAGGATGCTATACGCCTGATTTTAATATAGTAATCCATTTTTTCACAGATTTCAACTATAAATTGGGTTTTCCACGCATATCCATTAATTATAGCAGATATTCTTTACAGTTGCAGTAAAATTTTTGGCCTGTAAAAAAATGAGCTGCCGGAAACCACGGCAGCTCATTTTTTCACAGATCAATCAGGCGTTCGCCTTTTCCACTTCCACAATCGCAGACTTCTGCATAGGAATCCGGCAGTTTTTATTGCTTCCGAATTCCACGATAACGGTATCCTCCGTAATATCGATCACCACGCCATAGAATCCGCTGGATGTCAGCACGCTGTCCCCGATCTCCAGGCTGGCAAGCAACGCTTCCATCTGTTTCCGCTGTTTCTTCTGAGGTCTGACTGCGATGAAATACATCATAGCTACAATCAGGACTACATAAACAACCCAAAATAATACACTGTCCATCTCTTCAATCTCCTTTTCTGATTCCTCTTGGTCCTTATAAAATTATATCATCTCCCGGCGCCTGCTCCGGATTCTTCCGTCGGCCCGGCAGTGGATTTCATAAACTGCCCAGAGCCTTCATATCCTCCAGCGCTGTCTTCTTAAACGCCTGGTATCGGTTTTCCTCAATGGCAGTCCGGATCTGCTCCATCAGATGATTGTAATAATACAAATTATGCAGTACACAAAGGCGCATACCCAGCATTTCCTTGGCTTTCAGCAGATGACGGATATAAGCTCTGCTGTAGGAACGGCAGGCAGGACAGCCGCAGCCCTCCTCGATGGGCCGCTCATCCAGTTCATACTGGGCATTAAACAGATTCAGCTTCCCGTATCTGGTATACACATGGCCGTGGCGTCCGTTTCGGGAGGGATATACACAGTCGAAAAAATCCACTCCCCTGTCTACGCCCTCCAGGATATTGGCGGGCGTTCCCACGCCCATCAGGTAAGTCGGTTTATCTTCCGGCAGACAGGGCACTGTTACATCCAGAATATGATACATCTCCTCATGGGACTCTCCCACCGCCAGCCCGCCCAAAGCGTAGCCGTCCAGATCCATCTGGGCGATCTCTCTAGCCTGAGCCATGCGGATATCCTCGAAAGTACCTCCCTGATTAATCCCAAACAGCAGCTGATGGGGGTTGATGGTGTCCGGCAGCTGATTCAGCCGTTCCATCTCCTGTTTGCACCTGGCCAGCCATCGGGTGGTACGGGCCACTGAATGCTCCATATATTCTCTGGTGCATGGATGAGGTGCGCATTCATCGAAAGCCATGGCAATGGTAGAAGCCAGATTGGACTGAATCTGCATACTCTCCTCCGGTCCCATGAAGATCTTTCTCCCGTCCACATGAGAATGAAAATGTACCCCTTCCTCTTTGATCTTGCGCAGTCCGGCCAGTGAAAATACCTGAAATCCGCCGGAATCTGTGAGAATCGGCTTGTCCCACTTCATAAATTTATGGAGGCCTCCCAGCTTCTTTACAATCTGGTCGCCCGGTCTGACATGGAGATGATAGGTATTAGACAATTCCACCTGGGTTCCAATCCCCTGCAGGTCATCAGTAGAGACAGCTCCTTTGATAGCCGCCGCTGTCCCCACATTCATAAATACCGGCGTCTGAATCACGCCGTGAACCGTGTGGAACTCTGCCCGTTTCGCCCGGCCGCATTTATTCAGTATCCTGTATTCTGCCATCTCAGTCCTCCTGCGCATCCGCCAGCGCCGCCTTAATCATAATGGCGCACTCGATCCGCTTTTTCTGCATTGCGCAGCCGATATCATACGCATCGGTAATTCTGCCATGGAACTTGTAAGAATTGGCAGAGCAGCCGCCGCTGCAGTAAAACCTGGCAAAACAATTCCTGCACTTTTCCTTTGCATAAACATTGCACAGCTTAAACTCATCCCGCAGTTCTGTGTCGGTGATGCCTTCCTCTACATTTCCCATCAGAAAGCCATCCTCCCCCACAAACTGGTGACAGGGATACAGGTCTCCCCAGGGAGTAACTGCCAGGTATTCCGTACCGGAACCGCAGCCCGCCAGACGTTTCGCCACACAGGGACCCTGATTTAAATCTATCATAAAGTGGAAAAAGTTAAAACCTCTCCCCTCTTTCTGTCGTTTAATATACTCAACCGCCAGCCTGTCATACTCCGCCATAATCTGAGGAAGATCCTCCTCCCGGATAGCATAAGGATCTTCCGGGGAAGCCACCACCGGCTCGATGGACATCTGACGAAATCCCAGATCGGCAAAATGGATGGCATCCTGAGAGAAATCCAGGTTATAGTGAGTAAACGTACCACGCACATAATATTTCTCCTGGTTTCTGCTCTCAGCGAACTTCTGGAATTTCGGCACAATAATGTCATAGCTGCTGCCTTTTCCGTTCCGTGTCGGACGCATCCTGTCGTTTACTTCCCGGCGGCCGTCCAGGCTCAGCACCACATTGCTCATCTCGCGATTGCAGAACTCCATGATTTCATCATTCAGCAGCATGCCATTGGTCGTCAGGGTAAAACGGAAATTTTTATTGCATTCTTTTTCCCTGCTCCGGCCGTACTCTACCAGCTGTTTTACCACCTTCCAGTTCATCAGCGGTTCACCGCCGAAGAAATCCACTTCCAGGTTCCTTCTCTGACCGGAATTTTCAATCAGGAAATCCAGGGCCTTTTTCCCCACCTCGAAGCTCATCAGAGCCCGGCGTCCGTGATATTCACCTTCTTCCGCAAAGCAGTAGCGGCAGGCCAGGTTGCAGTCATGAGCGATGTGGAGGCAAAGAGCCTTTACAACTGTTTTTCTCTGTTTAAAATCTGTCACATAGGACTCATAAATATCTTCTGTAAATAACTGTCCGGCTTCCTTCAGCTCCTCGATTTCCTTCAATGCCTCCTGCGTCTCTTCTGTGCCGTAGACCGGAGACAGACGGTCCAGAATTTCCTGCCGGGAACAGTCCTGATAAAGGGCAATGGCGTCATAGGTCACATCATCTGTCACATGGACAGAACCGCTGCACACATCCAGCACGATATTATAGCCATTGTTTTTATATTGATGAATCAAAATTCATTCTCCTTTTCGCAACTGACGGGAGGACACTCCGCGCAGCGAAGTGTCCCCCTTCGATATTTGCATGTAATTTTAACGATGAATGTGCCCTTTTTTTATTTCTGATTTTCGCAGCTCTGATTTCCTACTGTGCAGGAAGTTTTGCAGGCAGACTGGCAGGAAGTCTGACATTCGCCGCAGCCGCCCTTTTTCATTGTGTCTTTTAAAGTAGAACCGTTTAATGTTTTAATATGTTTCATTGGTATTTCCTCCTCGATCAATAATCATCACAACTATCGACAATATACCCTGCTGCCTCTGACACAGCATAAACCTCCGCCGGATGCGCGGCATTCTTTTGCGGCTCCGCGGAAGTCGCTTATATGCAGATATAATGTCCACTTTACAGTGGCCATTATACCATAAGTGAGAGAAATTTCAAAGTCTTTTTTTCATAGTCTTTCTGTCATTCTTTTCATAATCTCTTTGCCCCTGTTTCTACCCGGCGATTCCTCCCAGAGCACCTCCAGCCAGACAGCATGCCGCCGCTTTTGCTACATCAGATACCGCCGCAGAAAAGCCGGTCTGGGAAATCACTGACATGAGAAGCAGCACCGCCAGATACAGCGCACCGAATCCCAGTCCGCACAATAATCGTTTCCGCTTCATAAATTTAACTGTCACAAACCCCCCTGCCATCGTAGAGAGTATGTAAATGGCGGCCACGCCCAGACCTACCTGTGCAGGCTGGAGCTTCATTTTATACAG
This sequence comes from Candidatus Paralachnospira sangeri, assembly GCA_904397815.1. Taxonomy (GTDB): domain Bacteria; phylum Bacillota; class Clostridia; order Lachnospirales; family Lachnospiraceae; genus Paralachnospira_A; species Paralachnospira_A sangeri. The sequence continues at coordinate 4,501 of CAJFOT010000045.1, read as the reverse complement.
AAGAAAGGCCAACGCCAGCAGAAGAGCCACCGTCACACCATAACTCATCACCAGTGCACCTCCGACTGCAGCCCATGGAGAATGTTTGAAATTCATAGAAACACCATCCGTAATATACTGTCTTCCTTCCATATATATGCGTCCGCTGCTCCATACATGACAATAAAGTTATACGCCAGCGCCACGGCAGTCTGCGTAAAAAATTCCGGCTTATATTGACATTTTTACCCTGCTATTGTAAAATGCCTTATAAGTGTATATTTTTTTACGCTTAATTTTTTTCATAAAGGAGTGGGATTTTATTTTGGACCCGAGTGACGCCATACAGTTGCTTATTGTTTTCATTTTATTAGCCTTTTCTGCAATTTTTTCATCGGCGGAAACATCTCTGACTACGGCCAACCGCATCCGCATGCGCAATCTGGCTGATGAGGGAGACCGCAGAGCGGTCACCTACATGAAGATCACCGAAAATCAGGGTAAGATGTTAAGCGCCATCTTAATCGGAAACAACATCGTAAATCTGACCATTTCATCTATGGCCACCATGCTGGCCACCAGACTTATGGGAAGTGCCGGTGCCGGTGTCGCCACTGGTATTGCCACGCTCCTTGTACTGGTATTTGGTGAAATTTCCCCCAAAACTTTCGCTACCGTCAGTCCGGATAAATTGGCTTTATTTTACGCGCGTCCCATCAGTATGCTGATGACGCTGTTTACACCGCTGATTTTCGCGGTTAATAAACTTTCCCGGGGACTCCTGATCCTGTTTCATATCGATCCGGATACAAAAACAGACGCCATCACAGAAAGCGACCTGCGCACCATGGTGGATTTCAGCCATGAAGAGGGCGTCATTGAAAGCGAAGAACGCAAAATGATCAACAATGTGTTTGATTTCGGCGATTCCTGTACAAAGGATATCATGATTCCCCGGATCGACATGACATTTATAGATGTGAACGCTACTTACGAAGAGGTCATCGATACTTATCGCCAGGATATGTTCACCAGGATGCCTGTATACGAGGATACCACCGACAATGTGATCGGCATGATTAATATGAAAGATCTGCTTCTCTACCGGCCGGACGGCCAATTTTCTGTTAAAAACGTTATGCGGGAAGCATTCTTTACTTACGAATATAAAAAGACCTCTGAACTGTTCATCGAAATGCGAAGCAATTCCGTCAGCATGGCCATTGTCCTGGATGAGTACGGCGCTACCGCCGGACTGGTTACCCTGGAAGATCTGCTGGAAGAGATCGTCGGAGAGATACGGGACGAATATGATGAAGATGAGTTGGACAGCGTACAAAAGATAAGCGAGCTGGAGTATAAAGTAGCCGGCTCTGTCAAACTGGATGACTTGAATGATCTGCTGGAGCTGAATCTCAGTTCTGATGACTATGATTCTCTGGGCGGCCTGGTTATAGGTCTTTTGGATCATATACCCGCCGTTGGGGAGCAGGTCAGTGAAAATGGTTTTACTTTTGTGGTAGATTCTGTTGATAAGAACCGGATTGAATGGGTTCATATGTATCTTCCACAGCCGGAAGAAGAAACAGCGGAGGAAGAAGCATGAAGCGGCTGATGATATTTGACCTGGACGGAACCGTGGGAGATACGGTCGGCTCCCTGGCCTACACAACCAACCGATGCCTGAAAAAACTTTCTTTTCCAGAGCTGCCGGAAAAAAATTTCAACTATTATGCCGGCGATGGCGCCCGAAAAATGCTGGAACGTGCCCTGCGGGATGTGGGGGACAAAAAGGGTGAGCACCTGGATGAACTTCTGGAATTATATTGGAAGGAATTTGAAACCGGCTGCACTATGGACGTTAAGTCCTATCCCGGCCTTCCCCATGTACTGGAGCAGCTGAAGGCTTGCGGCATGCTCCTGGCTGTCTGCTCCAACAAAGCACAGCCCTATGCAGAAGCTGTCATTCATAAAATATATGGAGACGGGTTATTTGACTATATTCTGGGTGAGAGACCTGGCATTCCGCGTAAGCCGGATCCGGCAGGGCCCCTGAAGATCGCCGACAAGCTGGGCGTTACACCAGAGGAATGTGTTTACATTGGAGATACCAATACTGACATGAAGACTGGCGCCAATGCGGAAATGTTCACTATCGGAGTCACCTGGGGATACCGGGAGCGCAGAGAGCTGGAAGAGCTGGAGCCCGATATGATCATCGACCATCCCCAGCAGCTGCTGGAACTGAATATATAAAGGAACCGAACATACAGCGATATCCAGAAATACCCATAGGAGGAGATAGGTATGTACAAATTATGGAACGCATTACAGGAAGCCAAAAACTACAAATGGGTGGAGCTCTCCCACTCGCTGAACAATGACAGCCCCTATTGGGCGGGGATTCCGGAGGGTTCTGTCAAACTGGCCCAGACCTGCTACGACTGGGGCAACCCGATGCTGGACTGTCTGATCCAAACCTTCCAGTTCCCGGGACAGTTCGGCACACACATCGATTTCCCCGGACATTTCGTGAAAGGGCGGGAATTATCTGAACAGTACGGCGTAAAGGATCTGATCTTCCCCCTGTGCGTCATCGACATCACAGAGAAGGTCAAAGAGGATATTCATTACGCGGTAACGCCAGAGGATATAAAGGCATATGAGGCCAAGTACGGTCCCATCCCCGACGGCGCCTTCGTAGCGCTGTATACCGGCTGGTCCAGCCGCTGGCCTGATATGGATGCCCTGTCAGGAACCGACGCCGACGGAAACGAAAACTTCCCCGGCTGGTCTCTGGAAGCGCTGAAATATATCTACGAGGAGCGGAACGCCGCGGCAAACGGCCACGAAACCCTGGACACCGACGCCTCCGTCCTGGCCGCCCGGGCAGGGGATCTGGCCTGCGAACGGTATGTGCTGGACAAAGGGAAGCTGCAGGTAGAGGTGCTGTGTAACCTGGATCAGGTAGCCCCTGCCGGCGCAGTCGTCATCGTATCCTATCCCCGCATCGAGGGAGCCACCGGGCTGCCGGCCAGGGTGTGGGCGATTACAGAATAAGAACCAGACGTGGAAACAGGATGGGGAATATCCCTCCGGGGCCGGCCCTGGAGGGATATTCCCCATCCTCGCTTTCCGTCTCGACACTGCCATTTCAGAGATTCCGGTCTTTGCCGCATAAGCTTTCTGCCGCCCTTCTGACTGCCGTCCGGAGAAAATGAAAAGGAGGAACGTCCGGTCTTCTTCCGGAAATTCCTCCAATGTCTGTCTTAACAGATCCAGTTCCATGCGGTGCATCACTTCCTCCTCAATATTCACCCGCTCATCCGGCAGCGCTATCTCATCATCCGATTCATCATCGACAAAGGAATGGATGCTGTTAAACACAATGCCTTCTCTTTCCCTGGCCTTTTTATCCCGGGCCATCCGTTTTTTCTCCGCGTCAAAGAGTCTGCGTATTTTAGCTGTGTGTTCCTCCGTCAGCCCTGCTTCCCGGCAGGCTAATTCATATTTGTATACCATTACTGACCTCCTGATTCCATAAAATTTCGTCCGGCAGAGGACAGCAGCTTTGCAGCATGAAAAAAGCCCTGACCGGACGCAGTCGGCACAGGGCTTTTCGCTTTTCCAAATATGCTGTACTCTCCCAGCATATCCATTCTAATGTATATCAGGTCGGACTTTCAGTAGGGCTACCGTTGGATTCCTGTCGTATTTCTGTCGGACTGTGACAGTCGGAGCCGCTCTCTTGACTTCGGAATCAGAACGCCCCACATGGAAATCCCGAATATCAGAATTCCTTCTTTCTTCCTGTCGTAAAAAAGCTTCTTTCCATGTTTAAAACCGACAGCAGCTCACTTTCTGTATATTTCCGCCTGCCCAGATAGGACTTCGACAAAATTTCAAAGTACAGTTCCCCATACGCAGGAAACTCCCGTACCTTCTCCATCGCCTTCTCCACCAGCTCCGTCATCCACCGTGTTTCAAAAAGGGTTTTCACCCTCTGCTCAAACGCCTCCCGCTCCCTGTCAGGCGCAAACTCTTCCAGATACAGCAGCGCCCCGTCCAGATCAGTGCCGCAGCAATAACGGATGTCTTCCGCCACCATATCAGCCCGTCCGGAAGCAGACCAGCAGGCCTGCCGCCCGTCACCCGCAATATTGTCATTTTACATGAAATCGGCCACGATGTACTGCACCGAAAATACGCGGCACAATTTCAGGAATTTAATATATTCGACATGGCGAACAACCGGATGGAATACGAAGCCAATCTGTTCGCCTCCCAGATCTCCCTGCCGGATGATGAGATACTGGATTACATCTATGAAGGATACGACGCTGCGCAAAAATATCCGGGATGATGGAGTCAGACATCAACCTGGTAGCCCTGAAGGTCAGCGAGCTGATCAGAAAGGGATACAACTTTCATGGCCTGGAGCATAAAAATGACTTTTTAAAATGACACCGTACAGGGAAAACTGTGCGGTGTTTTTCTGTCCGAAAAGGCATTTCACAAAATC